>JAAYRC010000100.1 GCA_012518975.1 Clostridiales bacterium | reverse complement strand
TTCTTCATCGACTAAGCTTTCATCAATATCGGATTCAATATTCATAACTTCTTCGTCAATCGTTACAGCCTGCTCGATCTTTGCATCGCTTTCAAGAATCTTTTCAACCTGTATAGCTAACTTTTCTTCTGTCTCATCGACATGTTCAATTTGTAACTTACTAGTCTTGCCCTCAAATTCATTATATATAGGTAGTATATCACCATTATCTGAACCCATGATAAGTGATTCTCCTGCATATTGATTAAGAGTCAACTCTTCACTAGTCTCATCTACTTCCTCTTGAATATATTCACTTACTGGTCTATACACTGACTCATTCTTAGTAGAGGCATTAGACTTAAGCTCTTCCTCAACTTGGGTTTTAGCCTGAGTATCTTCTTCATCTTGAGCTTTTGCCTTAAGCTCTTCTTCAACTTGGGCTATTGCCTTAGTTTCTTCTTCAACTTTAGCTTTTACTTTAGTCTCTTCTTCAACTTGAGTTTTTGCTTGATTATCCTCTTCTTGTATCTCAGCCTTAGTATCTTTCTTCGAATCAGTCTTTAGTGAAGCATTCTTATTACCAGTCTGAAATAGTATTACATTATCTTCTTGTTCAACTGGTTTAAGTAAATTAAGTAAATCAACAATATTCTCTTTTCTATAGGGCTTAATTACATAGTCCTTAGCTCCTGCCTTAGTTGCCTCTATAATTATCTTTTTTTGACCTAATGCAGTACACATAATTATATTGACACCAGGATCATTACTTAAGAGTTGAGGAAGAGCACCTAAACCATCTAGCTTAGGCATCTCTACATCTAAAAAAATAAATTCTGGTTTTAATTTCGCAGCTAACTCTACTGCCTCCAAACCATCCTTAGCCTCACCAACAACATCAAATCCTTCGTTTACCAATATATCTCTTAGAACGTTTCTAGAAAATCTAGAATCGTCCACGATCATGATGCCCTTTCTATCTATGGTGGGTTCAGGTTTTTCTTTTGATTTATCACCCATAACTTTAAATAGTTTCATCATTGTCCTCCCTCTATATATTAAAAACCATAACGTGAAATAAGCAGTTTGTTTGAATTTTACAAATATAATCTATTCATATCCTCATTATACTTAATTTATCCATATTTTGCAATAGTTAAAATGCAATATTATGGGTAATATGCATGTTTTTTTTAAATAATATGTTTTTTTACTTATATATTGCATAAACTTCAAACTGTTTAACTCTAATATTCCCTTTGTTAGTTCATTATTTGTTGCGAGATACATTTGAAACTATTTAACAAAAGAATTATTTTCCTGTCTAGCCCAAATATTTACATATGTATGTGCTTATTATATAAAAGTATTCTATATTGCACTTCTAATATTTTACAAATCATGTGTCTTAAATGAATTAATTTTTAATAATAATATTATCATAATATAATATTGTTTTAATAAAATTTTAATATTTTACGGAATAATATAATAGTTTAATAATAACTTATATTTATTTTATAAATCTATAGTATATTAGTCCTTATATTTTTATGCATAACTTATGTAAAATGCCCAAACATTCTTTTTGTAATAATATTTTGTTCAATAAAGAATTTTACTTATGAATCTCTTACTCTGAGCGCGACCAGCTTGCCGGCAAAATATTAAATATGGGAGTGTACATCCTAAGTTGACTGTTTTTTATGTAAGAGAAC
>JAAYRC010000099.1 GCA_012518975.1 Clostridiales bacterium | reverse complement strand
TCTAGCTTCACCTTCTCTTCATATAGACTACTAACTTTTTTAGTTTGTTCAAGAGCTTTGGCCTTGTCTAAGAAAAACTCAGTCATATCACCTATGGACTTATACTTCATATATTCCCTTATTTCATGAATAAATATCTTTCCCTGATAATCTTGAAGACTAGTCATCTGCCCTATCTCAACTGAATCTAATCTAATACCATACAATTCGCGGTGCTTATCAAGTCCGTATATATCTTTCTTTGGATTTAGGGTATAGGATATGTAATCTTCCATTCTTTCCTTTATCTTATCCTTAGCAAAGGAAGCTTCACTAGCTTGACCATAAGAAGAATCCAGCCCCAGCAAATGGTATTCCTTCATAAGAGGTCCATAAAACTCAGCAAGCACCGAATCCATTGAAGTGGTCAAGGACCTTTCTGCCATTACCCTGGCTGTATTTTGTCTTGCTCCTTCTATAACTGTCATAATCAAGGATAAAATCAATATAAGCACTAAGCTTAGAAAGACTGTAATCGTTCCATCCTGCTCATGATAAATTTGATTGTTTTGACCTCTTTGACAAGTTTGATTATCTTGATATATTTGACTACTATGATAATTTATCAATATCCTATACCCTTCTTATAAATTTTAAAATGTATCCACTGCATCATTAATACTGTCAAACACACTGGATATAATGTTATTAATTTGGTCACGAAATATAACTACTAGACCGATTAAAACTAGGAGAATTAAAACTATTTCCACTACTCCTATACCTTCTACTTCCATTCTTATTAGTTTTTTAATTTTCTTCTTCATAATTAACCATCTGCCTTTTAGACAATTTCCTTTCTATTTTTCTTTATTACAATTGGAATGATATAAAAGCCGGTATCATAATAATAATTAATACAATTAAAAGTAGGGTTATCATGGGACCTAGAAGCTTAGTAGAGGCCTCCTCCCCAAGTCTTTTAGTATTATCCTTTCTTTCTTGAAAAGCCTCCACTGCCTCTCTACTAAGTAAATCAACCATACTCTTATTACCCTTTTTCAGATTTTGCACTAGTATTGAGCTAAATCTCATATAAGATGGCTGGCCTGTTCTTTTGCCAAAGCTTTCATAAGCATTTATTTCAGCTACACCAAGCTTTAACTCATTTAAGGTAAGGAGCATTTCTTCATATGCATATCGTACATAATCCTTGTCCTTAACGGACTTCTTCCTATAATCCTCGGATATCTTAGTCCATGCCTGTCTTATAGTCATTCCCGCATTTACAAGTAGGTTGAATTTATTAATAATCTCTGGATAATCATGTAGCATCTGATTGCTTCTTTGCTTCATCTTTTTATCTACTTCCCTATCCCTATAAATCCATATAAGTATAGAAGCAAATAATCCTAATATAAGAAGTGATGATCCAGACCTACTGACAGGAATCTTCCATATTATATGATAATCCCCTACTCTGCTAGGAAGATGCCATTCCTTTTGTCCTCCTGTCTCTTGTTCAGTTCTGTCAAGTGCCTTCAAAACTTCCTTATGTAACAATTCTCTTTTACTTAGTTTCAAAGGGTATATTGTTATGGGGATTTTATGCTCAACCCTTCTATCCTCATACTTGAGAACAGTGGTTACTAAAGTTTTTATCTTTTTATCACTCATATCCCTGTTATTTAGGTCTCCATTGCTTGAAATAAGTCTATAGTTTTCTGGGATCCATTCAAGCTTAATTCCTGTTCCTGGAATTTCCTTGATAAAATTCAACTTCATATCCACATGATCTGCATCCTGGTTTTCTCCAAGCATCTCATTTTCTAGATAGGGTATAACTTTTTTTAGTAGGTCATTCCACTCATCATCGGTATAAATACGGGCTTTGTTTTTTATAACTATATCATCCTCGTAATATTCCCCATTAGCCTGATCCCCTTCCATTCGATA
>JAAYRC010000098.1 GCA_012518975.1 Clostridiales bacterium | reverse complement strand
GGTTCCTCAGCCTTCACAGGTTCCTCAGCTTTTGCTGCTTCCTCAACCTTTACAGGTTCTTCAGCCTTTACAGGTTCCTGTCCCTCAATTTTATTACCACATGATCCACAAAAAACATCTTCGTCGGTATATTCTGCACCACAATTAGAACACTTTTTCATTTTTATTCTCCTCCTTGTAATCAGTAACTATTCGTCCGTATGCTTGTTAACTGCCTTATCAAAAAGATTAATTTTGATTGACCCTTGCTTAAGAGCCTTGATACCAAGCACAATTAAGAGAACATTCTCAATTGAGTATAATGCACTACGTACAATTGTGTCTAAGCCAAAAGGATACTTGAATCTAAATCCTGAATAGTCTAGGGGATCCCTAAACCATCCAATAATAACATTTAGGATATCAAAGACATAATTGCCAGATGATATTACTGCTAATATGATTGCAAATCCAAATACGATTAATACCGCCTTAACTGCAGCCTTTCTAAGCCATGGATTCTCCTCTTTCAAAAGAACATAGCCTACTAATACAATCATAGCCAAAGGGTTTATCAATCCCGCAAAATAAATTAATGCTCCTAATAATCCTACTGATATTCCTAATTTACTTTTTTGCATATCCAACCTCTACTTTCCGCTATAAAGCTTTTTTTATCATTCAGTGAGCATTGCACCGCAATTCCCACAGAATTTATCGTGTAAACTATTACCTGCGCCACACTTAGAGCAGTACTTTATCTCAGTCTCATCTGAAACAAGCTCTTCGTTAAGCAATTCATTACTAGTGACTTCTAAGTCCGACGTATCTTCTACTACATCACCCCTTTTTTCTTTGGACTCCTTAATATGCTTAGATATTTTCATAACCAGCATAATAGCTAATGCTAATAATATAAGAGCTATTCCAACAATTAGTATTATTATTGAAATCTTCTTAATTCTCTGTGTTAACATTATGTAATCATAGGCATCGCCCACAGATTCATATGCCAAGCGAACATATTGCTGAGATTTTTCAAACCTCCTTCGAATTAAGTAATATATTATACTACATGCTCCTATAATAGTAGCAGGAATCCCAAAAGTAAAAGATACAGCCGACAACCGTACAAGAATACCTTTTTCCTTAGTTTTTTTAATAACAATAATTAATGTAACAGTAAGTAAAACTATAATTAGGGCCATAGCCAGAATAATCCATAGATAATACTTCTTTGTAGTAGGTGCTTTTCCCTCAACATTAGCTCTAGCCGATACTACTTCCTTTGCAGCTTTATCATTTCTTGATACTGAAGCAGTATAGCTTGTAATATTACCCACTTGGTCAATAGCTTTAATAAAAATATTATTTAGGCCCTCTACTAATGGTAAGCTATGTATAAACAATCCATCATCATCGATCTCAACAGCTGTATCATTAATAGTTAACATAGCACCTACATCAGTCCTTCCAGTAATAATAACCGAATCATTTGATGTGGTTGATCCATCTAAATTCTCAAATATCTTAAGCTGTGGCGGAATGGAATCTACATTTGTAATAAGCTGATGCTGGTAGCTAGTACCTTCTTTATCATCATAGGATACTATTATATTGTTAATTTCATTAGCTAAGGTTAAATACTTTTCACCATCTCCATCAAGCCAGATACTCTGTTCTTTCTCATTTACAGTAATATCTATCTCTTGATTTACTGCATTTTTATAAGCAAAGATCCATTGATATGAATTAGTCAGCCCCTGATTCGGAAAACTTAACTGAAAATCATTATCCCCTTTTTCTATCTTAATTGTTCTGTAGAATGTATCTGATATTTGTCCATATGAATTCTGAACGGATATTCCTATCTCTACTGACTTGGTACCCTCGTCATATTGTATAACGCATTCATCATATTCCCTTGGATTAAATAGAGATGAATAAATTTCTTTACCGTCAGCTTCTGCAGTAACATATATCTGCGCCGCCTCATAAGGAATATAATTCGCCCAATTTATATTAATGTAACCATTCTCAGGATAGACTATTGAATCAATTCCCCCTAATGGTTCAACATATTTTGAGCTAACATATGAAAATGGCTCACTGTAAGCTATATCAAAATATTCTATATCATTTTTAAAGTAGTTAATATTAAGTTGTAGATAATAACTATCATATGTGTTTATACTGCTAATATCAATACTAGAACTTACAATTGAGTTGGCCTTTCCATAACCACGTCCTATCTCCTTTGATACTCCGCCAGTGTTATCTGTCGTCAAAGAAATAGTGTAGCTAAAATCTGTATCCTCTGTATGCTCAACTAGAAATTCATAGGTCAGAGAATCGTTATCAATTGATATAATATCAAATTGCGTAATCCATATGGGATCTTCAAATTTATCAACAGAGGCTGTGATGCTGTCATTAGACCCCTTATCATACTTAAGAAGCCATTGCCCCTTCTCTGCCTTCTCAATTATAAAGTATAGGCTGTTTTCTGTTGAAAATATAGCTACATCATCACTGTCCTCTTCGGATGTTATAACTCTTCCACTGGGTGATATAATGCTTATCTTTGCATCGTTATGGTCATAGGTTATACTTATTTGAACACTCTGTTCCTCATCATTAAAAAACAGATTCCCTTCCTTAACCTCAGCCCTTGCGTATGAAACTGTAAGTAACAGACTTATAAACATTATCCCAAGTATAGATAATAAGTGTCCTTGTATTTTCCTCATTGGTATATATCCTTTCACCTATCTGACTTTCATTGCTGGTTTATACTTGGTCAGTAGCAAGTATGATAATTCCTCGGGATAGCCCTTCATGTGAACGAAGAAACTATTAAGTCTTCCACCTTCCTTTTTGACTATGGTTTTATCGCTACAATGCCCTTTTAGGTAAATATGCATCTTATATGTAGTCTTAGGAGTTTTATCATTAATTATGGTTGACTCAATATCATCAAAATAGATTTTCCCATAGCTATAGTAGTGGCCCTTATATGTAATGGCACGTTCATAAATAATAATATGATCATCATAAAGCTCTATATATTCTGTATGATAATCAGGATCATTAATATCAAACCATACCTTATTCTGGACTAAACGATGTGTTAAATAAATTATAGAAAAAGCAACTACAATTGCTATGGATATCTTTAAAAGCTCCTTTACAGGAGACTCATCCATCTTTGTCCAAATTAATATTAATCCTGTTATGAGTAGAGCTATAATAGCTATATTTATAAGAATTCCCCTTGCCTTTATTTTTGGAGTTTGAACAACTCTTTTTTCATATCGAAGCATAGACAATCCTTCTTTCAAAATATATATTGCCTACATTATTAATAGAACTTCACATCAGGTAACCACTTTCCTTTTGTAAATGTAAGCTTTACCCCATCCTCTTTATTGGCCTTTAAATCAGATGTCTTTAATATGATAGTGAACTGGGTAAATTCATTATGTGCTCCTACTAGTACATCTCCATCAATAACGTTTTTATGTCTTCCAAGTGCCTTTATGTCATAATCAACAAGTCCGTTAGCCCACAAACCTGAGAATAATTTATTAATGGTAAATGTAGTAGAGCCCTGCATTTTTATCTTAAAATTCTTGATATCCCAATCAAATCCTCTTGTGTTAATAAAACGTAGACCAGCCACTTCACTTTCACTAATGTTTAAAAGATAGTTGCTATAGTCATAATGACCCAAGTCAAATTGGGCCTCGCCCATTTCGATTTCTCCAAATAGTTTTAACTTGGTCTTAAATTGTAGCATAAATTTATTGAATCTAATACTAGCTGTCGTATCATCAAGAGTAACAAGTGATGCATCTCCAAGTATTTTGTCAATACCTTTAATAAAATCGGCAAGCTTTAATACAGATATATCACATCCACCTGAAAAGGTCGCATTTCCTAAGGTGTTAAGAAAACCCTTTCCTTGATTAGCTGTGCTCATACCAGATACACCTAATTTAAAATCACTTATAGATATAGGTGGTGTGGCTACAACAGTAACTGGTATATCTAAATTAATATTAAATTCATCCCATTTACCACCTTTTAAGGCAATATCAAACCCATAGTCTGCACTATCTGCTTCACCGAATCTTCCAACCTTAGGAATAAGTTCCTTAGTACTGACGGCCATTTCCAATTTGTAGTCATGGCTTAAGGTGTTAAATTCGAACTCCAAATCACTTAAATGAAATGTAAGAACTGTAAATTTGATTCCCTTTTTTTTAGAAGCTGAGAATTCACCCACAGCACCTAATGTGTCAGCATTTATTATCGCTTTAGAACTACCAGACACCGTAAATGGATTTTCTACTCCCTTATATTTCATTATATCCTTTTGAAATGGAAAATCAAAGTCTAATTCTCCAAATGTAAATTCTATCTTATGGGGGTAGAGGGCAATATAAGGGTTTTCAAAAGTCAAAGCCGAATAGAACAGGTTAGGAAGCCCAAATTGTTCTGTAGTGTAATCATCCAAATCATATATATGTGCTTGGTCATTATATAATGTAAATGTCCCCATTGGTGGTAAATACATTGTATTTCCAAAGAAAACATTTAAAATACCTGGGAGTCCCTTCTTAAAGTTTATATAGGAACCATTTAAATCAGTAAACTCCACCTGCAGCGATTCAAGGTCTCCCCTTAAAATTACATCACCATTAAAGTTGATGTAATCGTTCATCACTACATTTCCACGAAGAAGGCATTCATCTCCATTATAAGAAATCATTGCAGCATCAAACCTATAAGCACCAAATTTTAAGGTCTGTTCTCCATCTGATTTCACTACAGTAATAGCATCCTCAAAGCTAAAGACCTGGTTGTCTATCCTAGCTACAACTGTATATGTTCCCATCTGTACATTATCAACAACAACATTAATATGTCCATCATCAATTACCTTGGCGTCAAGGCTGTTATAATTCATACTACCTTCAAGGCTTACATTGACATCTTTTCCGTTTAAGAAACCTTTTCCAAGTATATTGAAGTTACTAGAGGCTGTGTCACCCATAAAGATTGTAGGTGTATCTACTCCACTAGCGTATATACCATCCTCAGCATCCCAAACTTCTTCTACATCATCACTATATGTATCCTCACTATCCTCTTCATAAGACAGCCTATATGTCTTGCTTGAACTTGATCCATCAGCTTGATTAATGATTTCTAGTTCACGTATGTTATCAACAGTATTCTTAGCCTCAAAAGTAATAAGATAATTATTATCTATCTGTTGATGTATAAAATCATATAATGACTGTAGACTTACAGCATCTCCACTGTATACAAATCTACCATTACCATAGGAAGCTATGTTCTCTAAATATTGTACACTAATACTCTCGCCTAGTCCTATAGTATATAGAAGGATGTTCTTCTCCTCACATCTTCTTTTTAAATCTAAAAGTTGAGATTCATGATTAAAACTATTATCGTTGCCATCAGTCATAAGAATTATAATATTTGACGTATTATTATCCGCTAGCAACTGATCAATACTATAATAGGTAGCATTACCAATATCGGTTCCTCCACCTGGATTTAGCATTTCTATATATGGCTCTAGTTCTGCACTATCACTTGTAAAGCCAGAGTCAAACTCAACACCGCTAGAAAAGCCTAGTAATGATACCTCTTCATTAGAAGAAATACTAGACATGAATTGTCTAACAGCTTCTTGTAACTGTTCTTCACTGCCATCCATACTACCAGATATATCACATACAAGATAAACCATCATCTTGTTGAAAACTTGTTTTTCAATCTTAAAATCACTTATTTTGCTATGACAATCCATAATAGTCAATTGTGGATTGTTAATATCTATATTAGAACTTAACTGAACCGTTGCAGTAATCTGCGGAAAGCTACTGGTATTTATATGCCCAATATTAATCATAGCTTTTTTTGTACTTATATATTCTGATGCTTTTTGAGCAAATGTATCTGATATAGAGCTATGTGTATCTGTCTTGATAGGTAGTGAGTTTTGATATGCCTCACTTAAGTAATCTGATGTGTTTTTTATTTCCTCACTATCCGACTTACTATTTACTATATTGACCAGCTCAGTCATGGGCTTAACATAGCTTAAGTCATCACTATATATAGCTGTATCTAGTGCTGCCTGAAAAGATTCATTTGCCTTAAAATTATCACCAATTTCATAGTTTACATTGGTTTTTTGCAGATGAATTTTACTTTGTTTTTCCTTCTCAGTAGTCTCTGGTCTTATGCGTCCGTCAAGTTCAGCAAGAACCGGATTTTTCCTTGAAACCTCAAGCCTTTCAACAATAGAATCAAGCTCATCTAAAACATCTTCATCTATGTCTTTATCCTTAAGTTCAGACATTGCTTCTTCACATTGGTCTATAACTGCTGAATACTCCTCTTTTGAGTTTCCTATAAAATCATCACTAAAATCCTTGTTAACAATTTCATCAGATATATATAGATTAGCAACCATGGATAAAGCAAACTGACTATTGGATTTTTCAGCATAATCTACTAAATCCTTATATTCCTCTAATAAGGTTAATCCCTTAATATAAGCCTCATCAATTTCATCCATATTAAATAATGCTGGTGCTTTTCTATATACTCTTGAAAGGTCATATACAGCGTTTTTTAAGACCTCTTCGTCATAATAATTGCTTTTCTGATAAGTAGAATACTCCTCTTCAACTATCCCTACTAATTCAAGGGCGTCAAAAAGCATTTCTATTGCTTTTTCATCGTTTTTTACTAAGTCTTGAAGCTCCTGCTTAGTACTATCAATTATAGCTTCTTTGACTTGCTCTATTTCTTTCTCTGTTTCTTCCACAGAAATAAACTTGCCTTTTTCGTATCCATAATCTTCAGGATTTAATCCCTGACCCTCAATATATTCTGCCATTACAGTATATTCATATGTTTTAGTCGGAGTCAATCGATTACCATCTCTGATATTCGTATAAAAATCCTGCTCTTCTTTCGTAATACTTAATTTATTGTCTGTATCAAGCATCTCAGCTTTTTTATATAGAAGGTAGGCCTCATCATAATTACCATACATCATCTTTATCCTGGCATATGATAAAGCATAAAAAGAAGAATCCCCTTCTATTTGATAAATTCTCTCTAGATATTCCTTAGCTACATCAAGATTGTCATTAATCAAATTTGACTGAAGTAAAAAAACAAACTCATTCTTTTCATTCATTTCTAGAGAGTCATTTTCTGCTGATGCATGCAGATAAATAACACTAACTGATAATAACATAATAGCAGTTATTATAAGCGCACATATTTTACTGTTAAATTTTTGTCTAATTCGTATCATAATCATTTTCCTCTTAAGTATTAATGTAAATTATACCACTTTTTTTATTAATTTCATCTCTATTTTAATCTATTATCTGAAATAATGTGAAAAATGGTAAATATAACTTATCTATAATCTATCCAAGGCCTTCATATCCATATCATCAATAATAAAGCCTAGTTCTTTGTTAGAAATAATACGTTCTTTCTTGGTGGATTTAGGAATAACAACCATGTCCTTTTGTAGACAATATTTAATACAAATCTGAGCGGGACTTGCATTATATTTTTCTGCCACATCTAAAATCGTCTTGTCATTAAGTATCCTACCAGTTGCTAGGGGTGAGTAAGCAGTAATCAGAATATCCTTATCTCTGCAGTAATCTACCACTTCCTCCTGTCTATCACCTATATGAAAACGTATCTGGTTTACCATTGGCATGTGTTTACACATAGCAAGTATTGGCTCAATATGCTTAGGCTCGAAATTTGAAATACCAATTGCCTTAACCTTACCACTTTCATATATTTCCTCAAAAGCCCTCCAGCTATCTAGATTGCCTTCTGTACAGTCAATTCCAATCTGATCCCAAGGCCAAGGAGCATGTATTAGATACAAATCAATATATTCAAGGCCTAGGTCAGCCAAAGACTTTTCAAAGCATTCATGGGCTATTTTGTAACCTTTATTCTGTGCTGGAAGCTTTGTTGTCACAAAAATCTCTTCTCTAGGTATTCCAGAGTCCCTTATCGCCCTTCCTACACTTGCCTCATTACCATATGCCATAGCAGTGTCAATATGCCTATATCCAGCTTCAAGTGCCCATTTTATAGAGTTATAAGCCTCTTTACCATCTGGGATCTGCCATGTTCCAAGTCCAATCTTTGGAACACTAACCCCATTTTTTAATATGAAAGTATCTTTCAGTGCCATATCAAAGCTTCCTCCTATTAATATCTAGTTTTATATTTGCAAATACATGCATAATATCTAACTACAAATTACTTACTAGCTAATATCAGAATCCCAGTACCATGCTAGTTATGCCAAAATAACATATCAATGAAATGATATCTACTATTGTAGTAATAAAAGGTGATGCCATTACAGCAGGATCAAACCCAGCTTTTTTTGCAATCATGGGAAGTATTGAACCCACTATTTTAGCCATAATTACGGTTATTAATAATGTACTACTTACTACTAATGATACATCAAAGCCTACTTTATCAAAAAGCATCAGCTTTGCAAAATTAAAGGCAGATAAGGTTATTCCGCTTAAAACTGCCACTTTAGATTCTTTCCATAGAACCTTAAATATATCTCTAAACTCCAACTCATGCAATGACAGTCCACGAATAATCGTTACAGATGATTGACTTCCCGAATTACCACCTGTGTCCATAAGCATTGGTATATATGCTGTTAAAACCACATATGTTTGTAATGCATTTTCCGCACTGCTTATTATCATACCTGTAAATGTAGCAGATATCATAAGCATAAGAAGCCAGGGCATTCTACTCTTCCATATATCAAAGACAGTTTTCTTTAGATATGGTATATCAGAGGGCGTAATCGCCGCCATGATTTCAATGTCCTCTGTAGTTTCTTTTTCTAATACATCCCATGCATCGTCAATGGTAACTATACCTACGATTCTATTGTCGTTATCCACTACAGGTATAACAGTTAAATCGTACTTACCAAACATATTAGCTACTTCTTCCTGATCTTCATGGGTATTTACTGATATAACATTGCTTTCCATCAACTCGTCAACTGTACTCGTATCATCAGCAAGAATTATTGTCCTTAAGTCAATATAACCAATCAAACGCTTTACATTATCTGTGACATAACAGGTTTCAAATGTCTCACTATTGACACCAACACTTCGAATTCTATTTATAGCATCAGCTATCGTCATGTTTGATCGCAGGCTTACATATTCTGTGGTCATAATACTTCCAGCAGAATCCTGTGGATAGTTAAGTATCTGGTTAACCTGCTTACGGGTATCTTCTGTAGCGTTTTTGAGAATACGCTTAACAACATTGGCAGGCATCTCTTCTATAATACCTACCACATCATCTATATATAAATCATTTATTACTTCTTTAAGCTCCGAATCAGAAAAACTCTCTATAAGAGTTCTTTGTTGCTCTTTGTCCATCTCAACAAATGTATCAGCAGCCAAGTCCTTGGGTAAAAGCCTATATAATACTAAAATGTTTTTTTCTGATAATTCCCCCAAAAGTGTTGCTAAATCGTAGGGATTTATAGATGATAATGTTTCCTTAAGGGATTTAAATTCCTTGCCCTCAATCATTTCTATTATGATTTTTTCTAATTCTATTAATCTTGCCATTTTATACCTCCTTCCAAAGCATAACACAAGTATCACTTATTATACTTGTTGCCATACTTGGCAGGAATAAGACATAAAATAACCGAAGAAATGTTAGCTACAAACGGACGCTTCCGTAGTTGTATCTAGTAATTTGGTTCTTCGGTCATATATATCATTACTACTGCCAGCATCCATCTCTAACATCTCTCCCCTTTCATTTTTATATATCTGTAGTTATTAATTATTATTAATCTTTTCTCAATTAATAACTAATATTTAGTCTACCTTGAAATTACCAGACTGTCAAACCTTGTCGTTTATTCTATTTTTCATAGAGACACTACTTGACGCCTGTATTCCCTTAGTAATTATATCAAAAATTTAGGTATAATTAAAGATTAATTTTATAATACAGTAAAAGAAGAGGGTAAGGGAAACTCTACAATTAAATCGCAAAATCTACCCTTACCCCAAAGCTTATTGAAAATTCAATATATTAGGTTTTTTCTCCATTACATATAAATCAATGTATCTTTATTGTTTTTTATTTACTTACCTTCTCTAGGGCGGCCTTTGCCTCCTCCTCATTGTATCCATAAATAAACTGAAATAGTTCTAATCTATTTGCATCCCAATCAAGTAGGATAGGATATCCAATTCCGTTATGCTTCTTGGGAGCCTCAAATAATCCGTCTACAGGAATTCTAAAAGTATCTATCTTTCTAACCTTATTTTCTATAACAGCTTCCATCATCTTCTCAATTTGCTTTTGATTAAGGTCAGTAGTTACATAACCTAGAGCTTCTGTACTAATCGGAAGGATCTTAAACAAGTTTCCATAAGACATAAAGCTATCAAATATTGCACTTAAGGCTCTTTGCTGACGTATAACCCTGCCATAATCACTATGGGCTCCTCCCAAAGTTTTTACCTTTCTTACACGAACATAACCCATAACCTGATTACCATTCATCTTATTGACACCAG
>JAAYRC010000097.1 GCA_012518975.1 Clostridiales bacterium | reverse complement strand
TATATTAGAAGTCTCATCAAGCCAATTACCATCGAAAAGTTCAATCATACCCCTATCACAGGCGGCTGATATCTTTGGGTCAATAGGTAGCTTGGCTAGTACCTTAAGCTTATGTTTGTCGGCTATCTCTTCAATATGACTATCTCCAAATATCTTGTAGTCCTTGCCATTGTCTGGACATTTGAAGTAGGACATATTTTCTACTAATCCGATAATCGGTATGTTCATCATCTCTGCCATTTTGACTGCTTTTGAAACAATCATTGATACCAGCTCCTGGGGTGAGGTTACTATAATAATCCCATCTACAGCAATGGATTGAAACACCGTAAGAGGAACATCACCGGTGCCTGGAGGCATATCTATAAACATAAAGTCTACATCATTCCATATAACATCAGTCCAAAACTGCTTAACTGTACCAGCTATAATTGGTCCTCTCCAGACAACAGGATCGGTATCATTTTGTAAAAGCAAATTAATAGACATAATGTCAATGCCAGTCTTGGTTTTTACAGGAAACAGACCTGCTTCACTGCCTCTGGCTTTTTCTTTTAAGCCAAAGGCTTTTGGAATAGAGGGACCTGTAATATCTGCATCTAAGATGGCAGTATGATAGCCTTTTCTATTCATGGTAACGGCAAGCATTGATGTAACAAGCGACTTACCTACTCCCCCTTTACCACTGACAATACCGATGACTTTCTTTACACTACTCATCTCATGTAATTTCTCAGAGAAATCTGTTTTTTCTTCTTTTCTGTCTGTGCAGTTCTCTGAGCAACTGCTACAGTTTTGATTGCAATCTTCACCCATAATCTTGCTCCTTCTAAGTTTTTTTCTTAATTTTTATAATTTTTTTGTGATATAATAATAAGACTAGATACCTATATCACCAATAGTATATTATAGATATCTTGCTAATTCCACCTATTGTTCTTAAAGTTTCTATTTCGTCTATTTCTTCTACAACCACGGCCACAACCATTTACCAAATCATCACAGAGCCGGTATTCCCCTCCCTCAATAACCAATACTTTACCATCAATTAAAGACTGGGCTAACTTTCTTCTGGCCTCTACATATATTCCCTGTACTGTAGTCCTTCCTACATTCATTTGCTTTGCACATTCTTCTTGGGTAAAACCCTCCAAATCAATAAGTCTTATAGTTTCATATTCATCAACTGTCATATTGACATAATCGCGTTCTTCTATACTCAAATCAAGAGGACCAAACTTATTACTTTCTGGTAAACCACATACTTTTCTCCATTTTATTGGCCTAGACATAATCCTTCACCCCTTTTCTATCAAAAGTAACCAGAGCGTCCTCTGGTTACTTTTGCAAGCTTTAAAGCTTTCCTAACTCTTCATTAATAAACTCAAGTCGGTTTTCCAATAGTTCTTTTTGTTCTTGAAGTAATTCCTTAGTTGACTTGTTTGACTTATTTGAATCTTCACTTAATCTAAAGCCTCTTCTAAACCCCCTTCCATTACCTCTTCCAAGACCACGTCTGCAAGCAATCGCGAGACCTGCTCCTAGTCCAAGTCCAGCACTACACTTGTCAAGATTTGAGCCTGTACAAAAACCTAAACCTCTACCAGTCATTGTTCCAGCACCACTTGGGCCAGTTCCATCTCTTCTAGGCATATTATTCACCTCCTTATAGTTATTGACATATGTCATTTACTAATTATAGTATAGTCTTATTAACGACATATGTCAATAACTTTTTATCTACATCTATAAATGTACATAAAAATCAGAGTAATTCTTTATTAATATATAGAATTCTATATCATCTTACATCCTATTAAACAAAAAAACTGTCTCTTTACGATTATCAATCAATAAAGTGACAGCCTAGTATAGATTATTTTCTTTTTATTAAATGGTAAGCATTTTTCATTTTGGATAGGGCTTGTTCTAGTAATTTTCTTGATGTTGCAATATTGATACGAATATATCCAAGACCAAACCTACCGAAATTTGAACCCATGTAGGTTTCAACTCCTACTTCATTGATGAACCAATTAAGGAGTTCATCTTCATTAATATTTAGAGCCTTATAGTCTATCCAAAGTAAATATGTTCCTTCCCTTGGCATAACAATAAAGTCATTCATATTTTCCTTAAAGTAAACTCTTACAAACTTTTCATTTTCATCTATATAGTCTCTAACTCCAATTAACCACTCATCACACTCATTATATGCGGCTTCTATTGCAGCTACAGAGAATATATTCGGGTTGTGCATCCCTATACTATCAATTGATTTTTCAACTTTTTCCCTAAGCTCTTTATTTGGAATTATCATGTATGAGATTATAATCCCAGGTATATTGAAGGTTTTAGCTGGAGAGTTTGCATATATTAACCTTTCATGTGTTTCTTGACCTAGCTTTAATGTGCTATAGTGGTCTACTCCATCTGCAAGTATATCAGAATGAATTTCATCAGAGAATAGTATCAGATTGTGCTTTTTACATAGCTTAGCTAATCTCTCTAACTCATCCTTTGACCATACCCTACCAGTAGGATTATCTGGATTAGTCAATATAAACATCTCTGTATCTTTATCAATTACTGATTCCATATAATCAAAATCCATAGTAAATTTTCCATTTTTAATTATTAAGGGAACCTCAATCAAGCTCCTATTGTTTTTTACAACAGCTTGCTTTAATGGGGAATACGAAGGAGAATTAATTAGAACCTTAGCATTTGGGCTAGTTAAACTATCTACACATATACCAGAGCCTATATTTATTCTTGGACAAAAAACTATCCAGTCTCTAGGTATGCTTACATCTGTATTCTTTTTAATCCAAGTTTGAATACTTTTATAAAAACCTTCATTCAAATCAGTATAACCAAATATTTTATGATTCACTACTTTATTAAAGGCCTGTATAATAGGTTCTGGAGATTCAAAATCCATATCTGCAACCCCTAAATGTATAAGATCATCCCGTCCATACTTGGCTGCTAAAGTATCCCACTTGGAGCTATTTGTGTTTCTTCTATTAATTATTCTATCAAAATTATACTTGGAATCCATTCTTCTCCTTTCAAAAATCTAAAAGTTAGATAATTGCGAAACTTACCTATAAAGCATAAGGAGCCTCTCTCTTTTGCTAGATACAAAAGAGGAAGTTCCTTATATTTAACATTTATTTAAAGGTGTGATGTTTTACTAGTTCAAGTGTTTTTAATGTCTCAGAATTCAGGTCAAACACCTTTTTATTATTATAATCCAAGCCAGTTCCACTGGATTTTGAATCATCGGTTGCGAACCAATGATATTTTAAGGTATTCCAATCAATCTTGCTAGTGGTCAGTGCAGAATCCACCATAGGAATTACCGCTCCATCACGAACTAAAGCAATACCCATTAACTCACCAGCCTGTCAATATACCCATATTGGAGTTCTCAGCATCACCGCCCCAATGGACTGGATAACGCTGACTACCTGCCCAAGCACTTAATAGAATCCGGTTCTATAGAACAAATGTCTAATAAGTTACCTGTAAGAATAATAGAACGACAATCTGTTAGGATAATATCCAAATAAGATATATATT
>JAAYRC010000096.1 GCA_012518975.1 Clostridiales bacterium | reverse complement strand
TCGATGGATTTTACAGTTTGGTCAAGGTGCAAAGGTTTTAAACCCTTCTCATCTTAAAGAAAAAATTATAGATGAGCTTGAAAAGAGTCTCAAGCAATATAAGAATTCCTAGTAATTATTTGAATTTCTAGGTTGACATTTTAAGTTAATCTGTATATACTAATACAAAATCTAATTAAATTTACCATAAACCGATGAGTAAGAGTAGTAAATATTATTATTTATTCACAGAGAGTTGCAGGAGGTGGGATTGCAACAATAGATGTAGTATTGAATGGACTTACGAGGGCAGGAAGAAAGTCATTTTATGATAAGTAATGCCTGACGGAATCTCCATCCGTTACTAAGGGAGAATGTATACATGTACATTAAACGAGTGGGTGCATTGCACCAAACCGGGTGGTACCGCAGAAGCAAAATCTAGCTTTTGTCCCAGTAATTACTGGAACAAAGGCTTTTTTATTATATACAAATAAATACAAATAATTATATAAGTAAAAACGAAAGGAGTTTATTATGGCAAAAAAAGTTCCACACAGACTATATCTAACAGAAGATCAAATGCCCAAACAATGGTATAACCTAAGGGCAGATATGAAGGAGAAACCAGCACCTCTTCTAAATCCGGGCACCCAAAAGCCACTTGAGTTAGAAGAGCTCTATCCTATCTTTTGCGAAGAATTAGCCAAACAAGAGCTAGATAACACTACAAGGTATATTGATATTCCAGAGGAAATCCAGGATTTTTACAAGATGTACCGTCCTTCACCCCTAATAAGGGCCTACAATTTGGAGAAAGCATTAGATACTCCTGCAAAGATCTACTACAAGTTTGAAGGCAATAATACATCAGGCAGTCACAAACTTAATTCTGCAGTTGCCCAGGCTTATTATGCGAAGAAGCAAGGACTTAAAGGCCTGACAACAGAAACTGGTGCTGGTCAATGGGGAACTGCACTAGCAGAGGCATGTTCCTTTTATAATCTTCCCCTGACAGTCTATATGGTAAAAGTGTCCTATGAACAAAAGCCCTTTAGAAAGACTGTAATGGAGACCTTTGATGCAAAAGTAATAGCAAGCCCCAGTAATACCACAAATGTAGGCAGGGCTATACTTGAAAACAACCCTAATACAGGGGGCAGCTTAGGCTGTGCAATTTCAGAGGCTGTAGAAAAAGCCACAACCACAGAAGGCTACCGTTACGTTCTAGGATCTGTTCTCAACCAGGTTGTGCTTCATCAATCTATTATTGGACTAGAGTCTAAAATAGCAATGGAAATGCTAGATGAATACCCTGATATTGTTATAGGTTGTGCCGGAGGAGGCTCAAACCTTGGAGGCCTTATCGCTCCATTTATGCAGGATAGGCTGACCCAAAAAGCTTCACCTAGAATAATTGCCGTTGAGCCTGCCTCATGCCCTTCCCTTACTAGGGGCAAATACGCTTACGATTTTTGTGACACAGGTAGGGTAACTCCACTAGCTAAAATGTATACCCTTGGCTGTGACTTTATGCCTTCAGCAAACCATGCAGGTGGCCTTCGTTACCACGGTATGTCCCCAATTCTATCAAAGCTTTATCATGATGGACATATGGAAGCAACTTCAGTGGAACAGACTAAGGTTTTTGAAGCCGCTGTACTCTTTGCCAAGCAAGAAACCATACTCCCTGCTCCAGAATCAGCACATGCCATCCGAACAGCAATTGATGAGGCTATTCTTTGCCGTGAAACTGGTGAGGCTAAGACAATTTTATTCGGCCTTACAGGTACAGGATATTTTGATATGACAGCATATAATTCTTATCTAAATAATTCAATGAAGGATTATATTCCAAGTGATGAGGATTTACAAAAAGGCTTTGATAGACTGCCAAAGGTGAATGCATAAATTCATCTACACATATACCTATATACTATAGGTTCATATAGAAATATTTCCATAACAGGTATTATCAATCTTTTGTCAAAATGACAAGACTTATAATACCTGTTTTTCCTGCCTTTCTACAATTAAATTAGCAAATTGCAAGACCTTGAGTTACAATTAATGTAAATTGATAAATTTTCTTATTTTCATATGTACAAGCCTATGATATAATGTTAATTAATGCAATTTTTCAAGTCACAGATATGGGGGTAAACTATGAGTGAAGGGGCTTTGCATAGAGATTTTAAGGAAAAGTTCAGGGATCTAATAGCATTTGCAAATAGAAATAAAGGAATTGTTGAAGAAGAGATGGTCAACACCCTTATTAATGATTTAAACCTCGATAACAAGCAAATTGATAAGGTATATGAGAAACTTGAGTCTTATGGCATCTTGGTTTTAGACTCACTGGATGATGACAAGGACCAAAAAGAAAAGCTACTAGACTTAGATGAGGACGAGCTAGATGAATCCCCGCAAAAGGATATCACTTATGTATCTTCCAGTGTCATATCAGATGACCCTATTCACTTATATTTAAAAGAAATAGGTAACTATCCCTTACTGACTAGCATTGAAGAGGTAGAATTAGCAAAGCGAATTGAAGATGGGGATGAAAAGGCTAAGCAATTACTTACCGAATCCAACCTCCGTCTAGTGGTTAGTATAGCCAAACGATATGTGGGGAGAGGCCTTTCCTTTCTTGATTTGATACAGGAAGGCAATCTAGGACTTATTAAGGCTGTCGATAAATTTGATCATTCTAAGGGTTTTAAATTTAGTACATATGCTACCTGGTGGATAAGGCAGGCAATTACAAGAGCAATAGCTGATCAAAGCCGTACTATCAGGATTCCTGTGCATATGTCAGAAATTATTAATAAAACCTATCGCACCTCCAGAGCCCTACTGCAAGAACTAGGAAGAGAACCAACTGAACAAGAATTAGCTCTTGCAATGGATATGCCAGTTGATAAGGTTCGTGATGTCTTAAAAATATCTTCGGACCCTATCTCACTTGACATTCCTATCGGTGAAGAGGATGACAGCCATCTTGGAGACTTCATAAAAGATGAAAACATCATAGGGCCAGAAGAATCAGCCACCTACTCCATTCTTCGTGACCAGATCTTAATGCTTCTTGATACCTTGACTGAAAGAGAACAAAAAGTATTAATACTCCGGTTTGGATTAACAGATGGAAGAACAAGGACCCTAGAGGAGGTCGGCCAGGAATTCAACGTAACAAGAGAGCGAATCCGCCAGATCGAAGCAAAAGCACTTCGAAAACTAAGACATCCTAGCCGTTCAAAGCATTTAAAAGGCTTTGAAGTTCTTTAGGACCGGTAAATTTAACATTGAAAGGACGGCTTATATGAAGAGAATCCTATTAATGGTTTTTCGAAGCCTGCACAATCTACCCTTTTGGCTTATAAGAATATTTCAACTCTGTAAAATAGATAGATACGATGCAAAGACTAGATATGCATACTTGCATAAGATTGTACCTACTGTGATTAGGAGGGGACGAGTAACAATACATGTAACCGGTATTGAAAACCTTCCCCAAGAAGACGGTTATGTTATGTTTCCCAATCATCAAGGATTATTTGATGCTCTAGCAATTATACAAACCCATGAAAGACCCCTAGTCACTGTGATGAAAAAGGAAGTTAAAGATATTTTTCTCCTAAAGCAAGTAATTACCATGCTACAGGCTGAGATTATAGATCGTGAGGATATAAGGCAATCCATGAAGGTAATAATGAATATGACTCGTCGATTAAAATCTGGCGAAAACTTTATCCTATTTGCAGAGGGAACAAGATCAAGAAACGGTAATAAACTTCTTGATTTTAAGGCCGGTAGCTTTAAAAGTGCTATGAATGCAAAATGTCCTATTGTCCCTGTAGCCCTAATCGATTCATATAAGGCCTTTGATACTGGGTCTATAAAGAAGTTAACAGTTCAAGTTCATTATTTAAAACCACTTTTTTATGATGATTATAAAGCTATGAAGTCTTCTGAAATTGCTGAGACAGTTGCAAAGCTTATACAAGATAAAATCAATTTTGAAACTAAAGCATAAAATAATTGTATTAAAAAATGGATTCATGTATATACTATTACCATAATTGTCCATTGCAATTATGACCTTGTCCATTTATTCTTAATAAGACAATACTATTGGAAGGTGAATTATGAAAAATAAAAGAACCCTATTTTCCTTAGTAGTGTTTTTTTCAAGCTTTGGGTTTTTAGTTTTATTAGGCTTTAATAGTCAACCATATAACAAAAACTTCTCAAAGGAAGCAGACAATAAGGTCTTGCATGATTTAAACACCAAAGGAATTGACGGTTCCCGTAGCTATGTACCGGTAAGTGAATCAATTATAACTAGGTCTTTCGTTTACAATGACAATGACCCACAAAAGAATCAAGTCGACCCAGTAACCTCTACTGTTTTCAAAGACTTATATGCTATAAATACAATGCAGATTAGGTCTACTGTTATTTATGATAACTATCCACCACAAAACGATTCCCAAGTAGAGTCTGAGTTCGAAATGGAAACTGGGTTTGAAATGGAAACTGAGCTTGTAGTAGAATCAGATCTTGAGGTGGAGGATGAGCCTGCCATAGAGGATGAAACTAGGATAGAATCTGAACTTTCAGTCTACTCTGATATAGGAATATCAATTGCAAAATCCTATGTAAACATTAGAGAGAAACCAAACACCGACAGCGACATCAAGGGAAAACTTCACAAAGATTCAGCCGCTAAAATACTTGACAGCATCGATGACTGGTATCTTGTAGAATCTGGTAGCGTTAAGGGATTTGTTAATAAAAAATATATAAAAACTGGCCTACCCGACGATGAATTAATCAAAACATATGGAAAGCTTGGTGTATCTGTTAATACAGACGGCTTGAATGTAAGAGAAAAGCCATCAACTGACTCAAAAAAATTAACCGTCATATACAAAAATGAGCACTACAATGTAATAAAACTTGAAGATGATTGGATTAAGATAGATATTACTGATGAAAATATAACAGGCTATATCAATAGTGAGTATGTAGAACTGCTGGTAGCTTTTCAAAATGCAGTTTCTAAAGAAGAAGAGGAAGAGCTTATTAGACTTCAAGAGGAAGAGGAAAAGAAGCTTAAAAATAAGCAGGAAGAAGAACGTATCAAGAAGGAAACCCAACATAAACATAGGGATGAGGTAGATTATACAGAAGATGAGCTTAAGCTTTTAGCCTGTCTAGTTCATGCAGAGGCTGGAAACCAAAGCTATGAAGGAAAGCTTGCTGTAGCCAATGTTGTATTAAACCGTGTAAAGTCCAGAAAATACCCTGGCACAATTAAGGATGTTATATATCAGTCTGGCCAATTCTCAGTAGCTAGTAGCGGGTCCTTAGATAAGCAATTAAAGAGGTATAAAAATTACTCGTCAAAATCACAATTGTTAACTATTAAGGCTGCAAAGGCAGCCCTAGAAGGTACTAACAATATTGGAGACCGCTTGTACTTTAATGGATACAAGACTGCCATTAAAAGTGGCTATGATAAGAAAAAAACTTCTGTCAAGATAGGCGACCACCTATTTTGGTAAACAATCATAAAACAGGCTATTGCAAATATGCAATAGCCTGTTTTATGATTTATTTAAAATATCATATTTTTAGTAAAGCTTGTGTTGCTTAGGGATACCATTCTCATACTTTATATTTACTTGACCCATAATTAAAGGTCTTAGGTATGCCATCATCTCTTCTGTCACATCATTTCCTTCAGGTGTAATCCATTCCATAGGTACCACCTTCTCATGATTTGCCACTTCACTTACTGGAACTGATGCAAATTCTACACGATAAGGATTATCACTTAATCTTTTAATTGCAGCCATCTTACCAGTCTCACCATTAACTGCACAAGAAAATGCCTTCTGGCCAAGCATAACAGATTCGACTATGTCTGTCTCACTAGCTATATGAGCAGCAGCTCTTTGCATTAGGTTAAGCTCAATAGCCCTAACCTTACAACCGATTTTCTCTCTTACCAGTTGCTCTAATGCTCTAGCAGATCCAGCAATATATTTGTGACCAAAATTATCTACAGCACCACTAGACATACTATCTGATACATATGCCCCTGTTGTATCTTTGAGTCCTTCGCTAATAGCAACTAAGACACCAGGCTTTGTAGCTAACTTGTCCTTAACATCCTGAATAAAATTATCATAGTCAAGAGCTTTCTCACATAGATAAATCAGGTCAGGACCTGGGCCCCCATTGACCCTAGCCAAGGCTGAAGCAGCTGTAAGCCAACCAGCATTTCTTCCCATAATCTCCACAATTGTTACTGCAGGGATGTCATAAACACTTATATCTCTTTCTAATTCTGATATAGTGGTAGCTACGTATTTGGCTGCTGATCCAAAACCAGGACAGTGGTCTGTAAGATTTAAGTCATTATCTACAGTCTTAGGTCCTCCAATAACATAAATGTCATGGTTATTAAGCTTGCAATACTCTGAAAGCTTATCAACCGTATCCATGGAGTCATTTCCTCCTATATATATAAAATACTTTATATCATGTTTTTTAAATGTAGCTATAATTTTTTTGTAGGGTTCCTCATCTTCTCTCCAGTCTTTCATCTTATATCTACAAGATCCCAATGCAGATGAGGGGGTATAGGTAAGGGTATCCATAGCATCTGTATCCCTGATTAATTCGTTTAAATCAATAAGATTGTCATTTATCGCTCCCTCTATACCATTCTTTGCACCATATACCTTATCTACTTTTGAACTTGTTCTTACTCCATGTAATACTCCAACAAGGGTGGCATTAATTGCTGTTGTAGGTCCACCTGATTGTGCTACTAACAAGTTGTTCATTTTTTTCCTCCTTAAGAAATATCATTTGCTATATTTTACATCTACCAATTTTAACATGCAAGTATTTCATCGTCAAGCTTGTGAATCTAAAAAAACTGTGCAAAATATAGGTTCCTAATTACCACATTCTATGCTTATCTCATTAAATTTATCTAACAAATCATCTACCTTCAGAGCTTCCTTTGTCATACCAAGACTATCAACAACAACATCACCCTGATGCATCATTAAAAGTCGATTACCATATTCCACTGCGTAACGAAGATTATGGGTAACCATAATTGTGGTTAATTTCTTTTCCTTAACTATAATATCCGTAAGCTCCATAATTAGTTCTGCAGTCTTAGGATCAAGAGCAGCTGTATGCTCGTCAAGTATTAAAAACTCAATAGGAGTCATGGTAGCCATAATCATGGCCAGTGCCTGCCTTTGACCACCTGATAATGAACCCACTTGAACATCCATCTTTTCTTCTAGCCCAAGTCCTAATTTACTTAGGTTTTCTTTATATATGCTTATCCTCTTCTTGTCGGTGCCTCGCTGAAGATGAAAGGCCTTTCCCTTATGATCAGCCAGAGACATATTTTCTAAAATAGTCATATGTGGACAGGTGCCTAAGGCAGGATTCTGATATACCCTTCCCATTCTCATCAACCTTTTATGCTCAGGAGTATTAGTAATATCTAATTCATTAATTTCGATTCTGCCCTGATCAATTGGTATACTTCCACAGATAATATTAAGCATGGAAGTCTTTCCAGAACCATTACTACCTACTACAGATACAAACTCCCCCTCTTCGATACTTAGGTT
>JAAYRC010000095.1 GCA_012518975.1 Clostridiales bacterium | reverse complement strand
CATCAAAAAAATCAAATTATAATATGATTGAAAATTAATGGTTGACAATCTTAAGTCATTATAATACTATATAATAGTATGTTTTCATTAGAACGACCGTGTCCGGATTTAATGAAACAAAATAAAACCACCTATCCAAGTTTTCACATTAAACTCTCTCAATGTTGTCCTTGGAGCTATGGTTGTAGATTAATTATAATTTTGGAGGTGTAATATTGGCTAACATTAAATCTGCGAAAAAAAGAATAAGAGTCATCGCAAAGAAAACTGAAAGAAATAAAGCGATCAAATCTAAGGTTAAGACAATGATTAAGAAAGTTGATGCTGCTGTTGCTGCTGGTGATAAGGAACTTGCTAAAGCAAATCTAAAGCTTGCAATTTCAGAAATTGATAGCGCTTGCACAAAAGGCGTTATGCATAAGAATACAGCTGCAAGAAAAGTTTCCCGCATCACAAAAAGCGTTAACAAATTAGCTTAATTGATAATATCTTAAAATATAGATGCTGTCCAATGATACCAATCACTGGACAGCACTTTTTTATCTTTTTAATAATTATTATCCATACCTACTTGGGTAAATTTGAAGAGAAGTTTTACCGCATCTCTTCTTGATATGTTATTTCTAGGATTAAATAGTTTACTATCATCCTTAGGGAATATTTCTAAGCCCTTAGCTAGTGCAACTGCTCCAAGATACTTTGTGGCTATAGTATTCTCATCATAATAGCCTGTTGTATAAATCCCTGGGATACTAGCAATCTTCTCTAGCCCATATATTTTAATGAATTTATATGCTAACTCTTCTCTAGTTATTAATTTGTTAGAAGCATTTGCTTGTTCTGAAGAATCCCTACCGTATCCAATAAGTTTATCAATTAGCAGATCAAATTCATCCTCTGTAATTAACTTATCTGGATTGAAGTTCTCTCCTTCAAAACCTATGTTCATATCTGTCAGAAGAAGTATTTCTCTATTCTCCTTGGAATCTACTATATCCTTGTATACATATGGCTCTCTTCCCTTATATACTTCTCCGTTACTGTTTAGTTGTTGTCCTGTAAAAGGTGAAATATAAGCAGGACTTATATCAGGTCTGTATACAAGTCTGATTTCATATGCCACAGAATATGCCTCTGAATAATCATAATACTTATCAATAGATTTATAATTTGGATCATATTGATTAATTACATTAATCTCATATAAAAGATTGAATCCATCCTTGCTAATGTAATGTTCAAATGCATTCTGGGGACTCATGGCGTTTTTCGGTGATTCAAAGACTATATCATCATCCCAATTGCTTCTATAATTATAAATCTTTCCTGTTACACCATCAACTGAGCCACTAATACTATTATATACAAACTCTACGTCCTCATTAAAGCGATTATATCGGTATCCATAGCCACCATATACAGGAACATTCTCCTCTTTATAATATGCTACATAATCATCTCTTTCTTCAACCAGCTTGGTTTTATTGAATCGGCTTTCAACCTGAGATTTTAAGAATTTCTCAAGTACTTTCCTGCCATATTCTCTATCGTACTTGACTTTAACAGTATCCCATTTACCAGTGTTTCTATTATAATTACTCTTAATATTTGCATTAAAGCTAAGAATCTTTCCTGATTTTGCATCAACACTAGCATATGCAGATGCACGGTGATAATCCTCATTATTATTATTATAATCTATAGGCCTATTATCCCTTAATGAGATATTCCAGACATAAGAGCCTCCCTCATCACTGAATGTATATGACTTGTTCAAGCTTGCAGTATAGGAAATTAGGTTATCATCTATATAAAGATAGGGATTAGTAGTTACAATTTCAATGGCCTTATCCTTGGATATAAGCTTTTCAAGCTCACGAATTTTGCTTATCTCCTCCTCTGTTAATGCTGCCATACCAGCCACACCGCTATCTTCTGAAACAGCCATGTCAGCTTTATCATCCATTTCCTTATTGTTGGTACCTGAAGCCATCTCAACCCATTCGGTTCTTGTTAAATATATGTCGCCAGTATTCGCATCAACAGATATATATCCTTTGTCAGGCTCATATACCAAAAATGCCTTTTTACTTATTTTATTCTGACCATTTTCAAAAATATTATAATAGTTTATCTTATATGTTAGCTTCATATTAAGGTTTTCACCTATAATCTTAGCCGCATTATTCTTAGTAAGCTTTGCATTCGCCGACGGTATCTTTACGCCACGGAGCCAATTAATATTTGCAGACCTTACTTTACCAGTATGGGCATCAACCCTTACTGATACTGTGTTATCAGGAAAAATTACATTGTTTTCTTTCCTTTGATAAAAATAAGTATATGAATTATTGTATATTCCATCATAATTAGCCTCTATGAAGTCTAATTTATTGTAGATATCAGGGGCTATTTTTTTTATAAAAGCCAATGCTTCATCTTCTAGTTCATTTTTCAGATAAGAAGGAATGCTTCTAGATGTTTTGGAATAGTCATAATTTGAATAGTATACAATATTATAATCCTTATCAAGGCCTACCTCAATTACACTATATTCTTCTGCTTTTCTCCAACTTAGGTTCCAATAGGTTGGAGAATATGAGTTTGTACCCTGATAGAAATAATCAAATTCAGAATACTCCTTAGGAATTGTAATCTTACTCTTTGTCGCCTTAATCGCCTGCTCTAGAGACTTTTCAAGTGCCTCTTCCCTAGGCTGGCTAGCTCCAATGTTCATAGCTGGCATGTCTACAGCTAGCTCTTCCTTCAACACATTCCCTGCAAGCATGGTTTTAGCATAGTCATCAGATTCTTCTTTAGCAAATGCATTATGTACTGATGTCGAACTTACTAAGATAGTAACACATACTAGTAAAGATACAGCCTTTTTAATCATATAAACTCTCCTTTCTTATTTAAAACGAATTATAGATAATTGCGAAAATTACGATACCCTTGATAAGTTGTTCAAGATTAACAATTATCTATTAAAATGAATAGGTAGTTCCCTGCTTATTTAATATTAGACGAGGTAAATTCTTCTTTGGTTTCATTTTATTAGAAAAACCCTAAATATGCAAGAATCGAGTAGGAGGTAGCTGATTATTTCAGCTACCTCCTACTCGATTAACGGAAGCGGTGGGATTCGAACCCACGTGCCCTTGCGGACAACCGCATTTCGAGTGCGGCTCGTTATGACCACTTCGATACACTTCCAAATATTTATTTGCAACTAAACTGAATAATCATAAGTTCGACCCCAATTTTCTCTTGTATACGGCCAGTTTTAATCTGTTCTTCCGTATCTGAAGCTGTTTTTAAGGCCAATGTAAGTTGATCATTAGTAAAGTTTTTTGTTTGACTAATATATTTATTGACAGTAAAGGGTGGAATACCAACCTTCTGGGCAATAGTAGAAGCTGAATGACCATTAGTTATAAGCTCTCTTACCTGTAATAGTATATTAAAATGCCTTGTTATTAGGTATAGGATATGAGATGGTTTTTCTCGTACTGACAACAAATCATAGTATAATGATAGGGCCTTATCCTGGCTCTTAGTTCCTATGGCATCCATCATCTGAAATATTTTCCCAGTTATCTGTACAGTAGCAACTGCGTCTACATCCTCTTCGGTAATTGTATCCCTATCAAATGCATAAGAAATAAGCTTTTCTACCTCATTATAGATATTATCCATATCACTACCTATCTTGTCTAGTAGATAAGTTGTAGTATTATGGGTTATTTTCTTACCTGCAGGCTTTAATAAGGAGGCAATAAAGAGCATTAGGTTCCTTTCATCTAAGCCATTTATCTCTGAAATTGTACCCTTGTCCTTAATTAGCTTATAGGCTTTATTTCTTTTATCTACTGCCTCTTCTACAAATATGAATATGGTGGTTTCAGGTGTTCCAGAAAGAATATCCGATAATTCGCTCTGTGCCTTAAACAAACCACTTCCTTCTATTATAATCAATCTTTTTTCACTGAAAAATGGTAGGGTCTGTGCTATTTGGTGTATCTCTTTTAAATCTATATTTTTGCCTTCAAATCGTGAGAAATTCATCTGATCTAATTCACCTAAAATAGCATCTTTTAATTTATCCCGGTAAAGCTTAATCAGATAAGCTTCAGTACCATACAATAGGTAGAAGGGTTTAAAACTTCCTGATTTGATATGGTCTTTAATAGCTTTCATATTAAAACCAGCCATCCTTTCAAACATATAATATTCTACCTAAAACATGCATTAAATACAAGAATAAAAACTAAAAACTTGCTAGTCAATAGGGCCAAAATCCTTTAGAGGACTTACTCTAATAAAGGCCTTACCTCCTATATTCTTCTTCTTTACATTACCAACCACAGAATATCTACTATCCTTACTTATATTTCGATTGTCTCCCATGACAAAATACTCGTCATCTCCTAAGATTATGGGATCCGCTGCTCTTCCAGGGTCAAGGATAGGTTCTAAGCCATAATCTTCTTCAAGGATTTCACCGTTTATATAGATATCACTATCAATTATCTGTATGGTTTCCCCTGGAAGGCCAATAATCCGTTTAACATAGTAGTCTTCATCATCTCGGCCATATGGATAAAAGACTATAATGTCAAATCTTTTTAACAAATCAAACCTATATGAAATCTTCTCTACATAAAGATGATCTCCGTGAAAAAGTGTTCCTTCCATAGATTCCCCATCTACAATAGTACGTTGTAATACGTAATTTGGAATTATATAAATGCAGAAAAAAATTAAAGCAGCATATAAAAGCAACTCCAATATTATTTTTCTAACAGATAACTTTTTTTGATTAGATTCCTCCAAACTAGTATCATCATTTTCTAATCTTAAGTCAGCCTCATTACTATATTCTTCATCTATTAAATCAGAGACAAGACCCCTCTTATCTTCTTGCTTTACTTCCATATATATCCCCTTCTTAACTAACCATATATCTCTTCATATAAGTATAAAGCACCTTCATATATGACTAATATGAAAGTGCTAATTTAATTGTACAATTAACTATTGTAGGTTTCAAAGTCAGTTATATGGTCCCCTACTATCTTAACCTTACCCTCGTATAGCTCTGATATAGCAAGAGATAAGGGCTTAGGAAATTCCTCTTCAATCATAGGCTCTGAACCATTAATTAATTGTCTTGCACGTTTTGCTGTGGCAATCACAATAGAATACCTACTATTTACAACAGGATGGTCTCCCGGTTCTATATCACTATTTACTACCTTCATTAAATCTGTATATGATGGATGTAACATATAATATCTCCTTCCTTAAGCCATATTTATTTTATAATGAATTACAATAAAATCCATTACTTGTCGCGTTTACTTAATGTCTTGATTTTCATCATAAAGTTGATTAACCCTACCTGCTATGGTATCAGGAAGCAGGGAAGACAGTATTAAGTGTCCACTTTCTGTTACAATAACAGCCTTGGTCCTACGTCCACAGGTTGCATCGATTGCCATTCCAGTATCTTTCGCGGACTGTACCATCCTTTTTACTGGAGCAGCATCCGGACTTATAATACTAAGGATTTTATTAGAATTAACTACATTGCCAAAACCAACATTAATCAACCTATTCAAAGTTATCCCTCATTTTTGAAATACTATTCAATATTCTGAATTTGCTCTCTAACCTTTTCTATCTCAGTTTTTAAATCAATTGCCTTATTTGTAATATCTATGTCACCTACCTTAGATAATATTGTATTAGCCTCTCGATTCATTTCTTGAGCAATGAAGTCTAGCTTTCTGCCAATATTATCATTATCATTTAAGGTATTAATCATATTATCTATGTGACTCTTTAATCGGACGGTTTCCTCATCTACACAGATCTTATCTGCATATACAGTAACCTCTGTTAAAAGGATACTTTCATCTACCTTAGTATCCTGAAGAAGCTCAGTAACCTTAGATAATAGTTTACTTCTATAGTCACTAACAATCTGCGGATATTTTTCCTCTACAAATTCCACAAGTTCAACCATATACTTAAGCTTTAATAACAAGTCGGCTTTAAGATTCTCTCCCTCTTGAATTCTAGACTCTACAAATGCCTTAGCCGCTTTATCAACCGCTAACTCTAAAAGCTCCCAAATCTCGGTCTCATCTATGGTTTGTTCTTCCAATGTAATAACCTCAGGATACCTTGAAAGCACTGAGGTACGTATATCATTATCTAAGGCAAATTGTTCACTAATAAGCATTAATTTATCATAATACTCAGAGGCCAATTCTTTGTTGTATTTTACACATACTTGGCTTTCGGTAAAATCCTCATAGGAAATATAGACATCTACCTTACCTCTACCGATATATTTCTTCAATAGGTTTCTTATAGCTACTTCAAAGAAACTCAGTTTTTTGGGTAACTTAACAGAAATATCACAATATCTATGATTTACAGCCTTCATCTCCACTGTGATTTTTCGGTCACCACTACTTACTTCGCTTCTTCCGAAGCCTGTCATACTTTTTATCATACTCGTACTCTTTCATTATTGTGAAATGAT
>JAAYRC010000094.1 GCA_012518975.1 Clostridiales bacterium | reverse complement strand
CTCCCATCTGTTTTCTAAGTGACTTTATCTTCACATCTGTAATATCAATACCATCTATAGTAATTACTCCGGAATCTAAGTTATAGAACCGGCTTATAAGATTGATAATAGTTGTTTTACCTGCTCCTGTAGGACCTACAATTGCTATCGTATCTCCAGGCTTAGCCTTAAAGCTTACAGAATCCAGAATAAGAACATCATCCTCATAGCTAAAGGATACATCCTTAAACTCTACTTCACCAACAATTGGAGGCATATCATAAGCGCCCTCTTTATCCTTTACCAATACCGGCTCATCAATAGTCTCAAAGATTCTCTCCATATATGAAATGGCGGTTAGTAATGAATTATAAAAGTTGGCAAGGGTATTAATTGGTGCCCAGAAGTTTCCTATATATCCAGACATAGCTACAAGTACCCCCACTGTAATCCCATCCAGTCCTTGGTCTAACCATGCAATACCAAAAACATATACCGCAGCAATAGTCCAAGTGGATATATTATTAACAGCTGGCCACAAGAAATGGTTTAGTCTTACTGCCTTTATCCAAGAATTCCTATATTCCTTACTTAAATCGTTAAAAATCCTAATATTCTCTTGCTCCCTAGTAAAGCTTTGGGTAACTCTAATACCATTAATACTCTCTGCAATATAAGCATTTAGGTTAGAAGACTTGTTGCTTAGTTTTTGCCAAGCCAATCTCTGCTTCTTCTTTATAATAAAGATAAGAATCATAAGTAGAGGTAGACCCAACAAACAGATCAGAGTAAGTCTCACATTTATAGATAACATGAATGCCACAATAAAAATCAAGCTAAATAAGTCAGTAATAGTATTTACTATACCATTAGACAGTAGATCACTTAATGAATTTACATAATTAACTACTCTCACCTGTATTTTACCGTGAGGCTTGTCATCATAATATGAAAATGGCAACTTTTGTAGGTGTTCAAAAATATCACTTCTTATCTTATGTATAATATTTTGTCCAAGCCTTGATGTATATGATATCCTGACTCTTAGGAGTAAAGAAATTAATAAATAAATAGCTAATAGTATCAAGCTTATCCTAACAATCCCATTAGTATCCTCATAGGGAATATATACGTCAAGAATTCTCATAAGAATCCTTGGTGTTACCATTCCTAATGCGGAGCACACTGTCATTAAAAAAACTATAAGTATCATGTCACCACTATATGGTCTAATATATCCTGCTAATCTCTTAAGATGGGAAATATTAAATTCTGTCTGTAAGGTCTCATCTATGTCATATTTATTCCTAGCCAAAACTATTCCCCCATTCTCTTCTCATTAGTATTCTCAAGGGTATCATCTCTACCCTTTGTTTCTTTTAATATCTTATCAAAGTCCCCATACTGGTGATGAAAGACCTTATGATAATATCCATTTTCATCTAGCAAGCTTTCATGATCTCCAGCCTCTACTATCCTGCCATCCTCTACAACCAAGATAAGATCAGCATCCTTAACCGAGGAAATCCTATGGGCTATGATAAATACTGTATAATTACCCTCTAAGCTTTTTAGCTCATCCTGAATTAGGGTCTCTGTCTCCATATCTACTGCTGAAGTGGTATCATCTAAAATCATAATAGAAGGTTTCTTAAGCAGGGCTCTAGCTAGAGAAATTCTTTGCTTTTGTCCTCCTGATAAACCTACGCCCCTCTCTCCTACTATGGTGTCATATCCATCAGGCATCTGGATAATAAAATCATGGGCATTAGCCACCTTTGCAGCTGCTATTACCTCTTCCACGCTGCAATCAGGCCTTGCAAAAGCAATATTTCCTTCAATTGTATCTGAGAATAAGAACACATCTTGCATGGCAAGACCTATATTGTCTCGTAGACTGTGTAAACCAATCTTTTTGACATCAATACCATCAAGAGTAATGCTACCAGAAGAAACATCATAGAACCTGCAAAGAAGATTCATAAGCGTGGTCTTTCCTGAACCTGTCGGACCAATAATACCAACAGTTTGACCAGCCTTTACCCTAAAGTCTATATCCTTAAGTATCTCCTCTTGTCCTATACTGTAGCTAACCTTATTGAATTCGATATCACCTTTAAAATAGTCTTTAACAACAGCTTGCTTAGGCTCCTTAATACTAGGTTCAACGCTAATCGTTGAATATACCTTCTCCACCGATGTAGTAAACCTCTGAACATCATTTACTAACCATCCCGCCTGCCTAAGAGGCATATTAAACATCCATAGATAACCGCTAATTGCTACTAGATTACCCATGGACATAGAACCCTTTACAACCATGATGCCTCCAACCATATACAAAATAACCGTCAGTGCGTGTGCCAAAAACTCAAATACAGGAACGTATTTTTTCCATATCTCAGAAGCGCTTAGCTCTGCATCCCTAAATCCATCATTTTCAATGTTAAATTTAGCAATTTCATAATCCTCTTTTGCAAATGCCTTAACAACACGGTTGCCACTGATATTCTCCTGAACAAAGGTATTCAGACTAGAAAAATGTTGCCTAATATTTTGGAAGGCTGGCTTTACCGATAATAGTTGCTTTGCTGTAACAAAGACAGTTAATGGCATAACTGCAATCATGCATAAAGCCAACCTGTAATCAACAATAAATACCATTACAAGAGCAATTACAAACAATAGGGTATTCTCATATATTGCATATATAGGGTATGCAACAAAATGTCTTATAGCATCCATATCTCCTGTCTGCCTAGACATCAAATCCCCTGTTCTATTATTATTATAAAAAGTAAAGTCCTGTTTCATAAAATTTTGATATACATAATCTCTTATTTCATAAAGAACTTTCTGTGAGGTCTTCTCAAATATCATTGCAAAACAAAATCTAATTACAGAACGAAGTAAGGTGACTGATAATAATATAATAACTAAGATCAGCAAATTATCCCTGCTACCTCCCATAATAACATCATCAACCACGATTCCTGATATCTTGGGAGTCACTATTGCACCAACAGAGTTAATTGTAACTAAGACCAAAGCAAATATTAAACGTTTCATATGTTTTTTTATGAATGAGAAAAACCATTGCATAGCAGTCATAAAAATCCTCCTCTTGTGAAATGACACATATATAATCAAGGCCTGTCTTAGCATTTCGCATTTACCTTAAAATACTTACAAGCTCAAATATTAGGCATAATGCCACATATTTAATCATCTAAATAAATAGTATAATATAATAGGACTAGTTTGATAATGTAGATTATTATAGATAGAATGTTCTTTTCTATGATAAACCACACTTACTATGACTATAATTATCACTATAACATACAAAAACCACTTTTTCAAACATATGTTCAGCTTTTTGTTAAATTATTAATTATTTTCCAAGAAATTTACATAATGTTTGCCATGGCAAATTAAATAATTCCTAAAAGATTCTTTCTTATTTATAAGGAGAATGCTATAATTATATAAAAGCTTATTAATTAGTAATATATTTACTTTTCAGATTTGATTAATAAGTAGAATATGAACCTTACAAATATTTTTGCCATAGAAGAGGTGAGTATAATGGCCTTTGATTATGATTTAACATATAATGATTTCAATCCAACTGTGTTTTATGTTTCAAAATGTAAGATGACTAAAAATGGTGCCTACCACCAACATGATTATGCTGAGTTGGCTTACATCCTATCTGGTAAAGGTAAATACCTAGTTGACGGCGAGGAATATGACGTAGAGGCTGGAGATCTAGTAATATGCAATCCAGGCGTAATGCATACCCATATAGTAACAAACACCGATGAACCCACCATTGAGTTTATCGCTGGCTTTACTAATTTTCATTTTAAGGGTATGACACAAAATTCAATAGAGACAAAGGATGGGGCCTGCATTATTAACACAAGTGCTGAACTTAAGCAGAATCTTATGATGCATTGCTATGCCATGATTGCTGAAAAGGAAAGCTGTAATGTAGGTAAATATTTTATGTTCAAAACCCATCTTATGCAGATGCTCCTTCTCATAATGAGAGATATTGTCAGCGATGAGGACTATGAACAGAAACATTGTAGCTTTGAATCCTATAATAAGAACTATGCAGTAAAGCAAATAATAAATTACTTAAATGAAAACTACAACCAGAAGATATCTTTAGAGCAAATTGCACATAATATGTATCTAAGTCCAGTATATATATCCAAGATATTTAAAGAAGAAACTGGTGAGTCTCCTATAAATTACCTTATAAAAATTCGCTTAGAAAAAGCTAGGGATATACTGATTAAAGATGATAACAGCAGTATTAAAAGTATAGCTAATGAAGTAGGATATGAAGATGCATATCATTTTAGTAAGTTATTTAAGAAGTATTATGGTATTTCGCCATTATATTATAGAAAAAGGGAAGTAAAAAACCATGCATCAAACTAATAAAGTGAGGTAAAGTTATGAATATGTCTGATATTATTTATTCTAGGAAAAGTATAAGGCGGTTCTATCAAGAGAAGATTGACTGGGAGGTCATTGAAGAAATTCTTCAATTTGCCAATAATTTACCCATGCTTGTATCAGGTATTAAGGTGGAATTCAAGCTAGTCAGCAATATAGAGACAAATCAGGGCTTTAATGGTCCCTTTGCTATAAAAGCTCCTTACTATATCTGTCTTTCCTCTGAAAAAACAGAAGATTATCTACTTAATGCTGGCTATATAATGCAGCAGTTAAGCCTATATATAGAAAGCAAGGAATTGGGAACTTGTTACCTTGGTGCGGCTAGTCCAGGATTTGGTCTAAAAAGTACAATGAAATTCGATTATGTGATTGCCCTTGCCTTTGGCAAATCAAAGGAACCTTTGTATAGGGATTCGGATTCATCTCTTGCAAAACGTTTGCCTGAAAATGACCTAGTGGTATATAAAGAAGAAGTGTCCTCTGATATCCATAAGCTACTAGAGGCAGCTAGATTGGCCCCCTCTAGTTACAATAACCAACCTTGGCGCTTTGTAGTTTATAAAAACCGCATTCATATTTTCACTAAAAAGAACCCATGGTTTGCAAAACCACTTGAAAAGCTTAAGATGTTAGACATGGGGATAATGCTAGCTAATATGATGATAGCTGCCGAGGAACTATGGATTGAAGTGAAGCTTACCAAAGCCGAAGCTATAAAGAATAAAGTTTTACCAAAAAATGAATATGTATTGACCGCATTAATTGACGGATAAAATCAATGGGATTACACTTCATCACACTAGATGAAAGGTAATCCCATTAATTATAAGATGTATTCTAAATTTTTTCCTAAGTTTCAAGAACTTCTATTAAGTCTTGAACTGTTTTCAATCTACCTAGTATATGATCTGGTATTTCAATTTTAAATTCTTTCTCAATTTCGCATATTAACTCAATAATTTCATAAGAGTTTAATCCCATATCAGACAAGAAAATAACTTTATTATTTTCTACCATGTCGAAAAAATTTACATCTATGTAGTCTCTAAAAATTTTTTTTAATTTTTTTCTTGCTTTTGTACTCATTTCCTCTTCTCCTAATTATATTTTCTTTTTATTTTCTTTGAAGATGTTTTCTCAAATTCTTCTG
>JAAYRC010000093.1 GCA_012518975.1 Clostridiales bacterium | reverse complement strand
TACCATTCCGTTATTGGCCAAAGTCATATTACTTCCCCATGGATATTCATCTCCCATTGAAGAGAAATAACCATCTTCTTCTATATTCTTTTCTATAGAAACAAGGTGCGAACTAAACCTATCCATAAGTTTCATTCTAATATCATCATTTTGCTTGTCAGCAGTTAAATAAGCATAATAACCATATAAATTCACCGCCTGCCAGCCCAATCCATTTTCAAAAGAGTTAAAATCAATGTTGGCAAGTTTATTTTCATAAGTGGAACTGCCAGTAGTCTTATATAACTCACTCAATGCCCAGAAGTATTCATCAGTATCCACAGTATCAGGATATTCCCCTGTTAATACATCACTGGGATTACGATAGCCATCCTGATTATCATTGGCCTCCATAAATTCTAATGCACTCTTTGAGGAATCAAGACATTCTTTAGCAAAGTCAGGATCAAAAGACTTATATATTCTAGCTGCCATAGCCATAACTGCAGCAAAGTCTCCCGTTGCACAATTAGAAACTGGCATAACATACAAATCATCTGTTACCGTCTCTGGCATTACCGTCCCTTCAAAACTCAAACCAGTGACCTTATGATAAACTCCTCCAGACTCCTTATCTTGCATCTTTAACATCCACTCTAACTCATATCTAGCCTCATCCAATATATCTGGTATGCCGTTACCGCTTTCAGGAATGCCAGAATTATCGCCAAATACATGACTATAGTCTTCATATGCAAGCAGTATATCCGCTACCGCTTTTGCTCCAGGTACAACATAACGTCCATAATCTCCAGCATCATGCCAGCCACCTGTAACATCCAGTTTTTCAGTTGTTCCGTATATAGTTGCTTCCTGTGTATGGCAGGCAGAATGTGCAAAGTCCCCTGCATGTGCTGATCCTAGATCACTTCCGCAACGTTGTAGATATAACATTTTCACAACATCGACAAAAATATCATCATATACATTCTCAGCAATTACAAACTCATATGATTCACCACTATTTGCTGCCTGTATTTTATAAATACCTTCATCCTTTACACTAGAGAAATCCCCATAAGCCACAGTCTCACCAGCTGATATAGTTTGTAGAGAACCTACTAAATCACCAGTGTAAACAATTTCTCCTGTCTCGACATCTACTAGATCAAACTTACTGTCCAAGCTACTGTCACGGAAAATAGCTATCTTCAAATCATTGGTTTTGTATCCCACCTGATTAATATTTATTAATGGCCCCATATCTCCATCTTCAATATCTTCTGCATTGGAAGAATCTATTAAAAACATTTCGACATTATCTATAGTTACAGTATGGGCAGGAAGCTTCCCATATGGCTCATGATAGCCCAAGTTAAAGCAAAGTCTTGGTGCCGGGTCAGATTCCTCTTCCATCGTAAAAGTATATGTAAAATGTTTCATATCCTTTGTTAAGTCTACTTCCTGATCCGAAACATATGCATGATAATCCCCTCCATTAAGCTGGATTCGCCACTCCATATTCCTATCTACCGAAGAACTAATATCAAAGGATATCTCATATACAGCATTCTTTAGTAGTTCAAAACCATCACAGTGGACTTGAACCGCATGACCAACACTTCCTGTATTCTCAATCATTACTTCTAGTTGTCCCTCTGAATTAATAGAAATCGTGCCTGCTCCACCAGATTCCGTATAGGTTCCCCACATGGAATTTTCTTGTTCGAAATATCCTCCTGGTATCAGATTCCCACTTTCCTCATCAGTATCGATGTCTTTGTCGACAGATGGAGCTATTGTAGGCGTAGGTGTAGGTATGGGTTTTTTCATAAACTCCTCTTCCTCCACTTCTGGATGGTCGCCTACTGTATCCTTATTCTTTTTTGTACAGGCATTAACAGAAAATATAACTAAAGCAATTAATAAAATGGATAAAAACCTTCTCATAAAATAATCCTCCCCTTGAATAAT
>JAAYRC010000092.1 GCA_012518975.1 Clostridiales bacterium | reverse complement strand
TTACATATTTATCTATATTTTGTCAACCACTTCTTGTTAATCGATTTATGCTTATTCTTATGTAAAATCTCTCTTAACTAAAACACAAGGACACAAAAAACCCGCATAAATTAAGCTATGCGGGTTCTGCGTCCTTAATAATTATCTTATTCTTTCTGGAAAGCCTACTTTTTTTTGCACCTTACGCAAGGTCTTATTGGCATAATAAGAGGCCTTTTCACCATTGTTTTTAATAATTCCATCAATATATGCCCTATCTTTACTAAGCTCTTCAAACCTATCCTGTATGGGTTTTAACATGGTGGCAACCGCCTCACCAACTGCAAGCTTGAATTCTCCATAGCCTTTACCTTCGAATTCCCTCTCGGTTTCAGCTATAGATTTGTCAGTAGCAATCCCATAGATTTCAATTAGGTTGCTGATTCCAGGCTTATCCTTTGAATGGCGGATTTCATTATCTGAATCTGTAACTGCTCTCTTGAACTTTCTAACAATTGTATCTTTGTCATCAAGAAGAAATATACTTGCATTCGGATTCTCATCAGATTTTGACATTTTCTTAGTAGGCTCTTGAAGGCTCATAATCCTAGCCCCTGTTTTCTTAATATATGGCTCAGGAATGGTAAATACATCTCCATATATAGAATTAAACCGTTCGGCTATATCTCTTGTTAATTCGATATGCTGCTTCTGGTCATCTCCTACAGGAACGATATCAGACTGAAACAAGAGTATATCGGCAGCCATAAGTACTGGATAAGTAAATAATCCAGCGTTAATATTCTCTGCATTCCTAGCCGCCTTATCCTTATACTGAGTCATGCGATTTAGTTCCCCCATATAGGTATAGCAATTAAGAATCCAGCTAAGCTCAGCATGGGCAGGGACATGGGACTGATAATATAAGCAATTCTTTTCAGGGTTAAGCCCAGCTGCAATATATAGAGTAAGTAGGGCCCTTGCCTTTTTTCTAAGTTCTGCTGGCTTCTGTCTTATAGTTATGGAATGCATATCTACAACACAATAAAAACACTCATATTCATCCTCAAAATCTACCCAGTTTCTTAAAGCACCCAGGTAATTTCCTAATTGTAGTGTACCAGTAGCCTGCATTCCCGAAAATAGGGATTTTTTTTCGTTTAGCATTTTCTCACATCCAATTCAATTATTTACAACTCCAATATGGTCCATAATCAGCTTATAGGTTGGAGTGTGTTTTCTATGATTTTATCATTATTTACACTAGATTTAAACATTTAAATAAGAATAATAAAAGTTCAGTCTACTTATTATGACCCAAAATATCAACTAGCTCTATTGGAGAGTCTATAACATTATCATATTCCTCAACCTGTCCAAAACCATACCTTGCATATATAAATGGTACTGGTGCTTCCTTTGCTGCCTTGGCATCGCCAGCAGTATCCCCTACATATACAGGGTTTCTTAGTTTGTTTCTTTCAACCACCAGTTTTATATTATCAGCCTTAGGTAAATTTGTCCTGCCAGGATATTCAAAATCCAGAAAATACTTTTCTAATTCAGGAAACACACTAAAGAAACATTGAATATAGCCCTCTTGACAGTTACTTACGATATAAAGCTTATAGTTCTTATGAAGTTTCTTTATAGTTTCTTCAATGCCATCAAATAGGGTGGCACCATGCTTTTCCAGATACTCACACTCATATTCACAGCACTCATCCATTATTGCTATAGCCTTGTCTGCTGGAACACTTTTAAATAACTGAACTGCGATATCATCCAATAGCTGTCCAAATAAACTCTTTAGCTTGTCTGCTGTAACCTCATCAGTTACCTCAGGGTATTTATTATCTAACAGCTCACGAAAAGCTGACGCTACATTTTCAGTTGAATCCCACAAGGTCCCATCTAAGTCAAAAATAATACTATCATACATATAATTAATTTCCTAACCTTTCTCTATAAATATTTATTAAGATAAATTTTTACTTGCTAATACAATCGTTTATATTTGTAATCTCATTGATATATGATGCCTAAAAAAATAAGAATTGTCAAGTAAAAGACTTTTTCTACAATAAAGGCTGAAGCTCCTCACCTGCTTCTAAGGCTATCTTAATTCTCTTGTCTTTATATACAAGCTCTGTTTGTAATCTATGCTTTGCTTTTATTATACAAGTGGTCAACTGACAATTAGCCCATTTTATAGATAATTCTGCTCCACCACGAACACAAAGACCTTTAATACTACCATCCTTCCATATATTTGGTAGGGCAGGTAGTAGAACTATTCTCTCTGGACTACTTTGTACTAACATCTTGGCTATAGCAGCGGTTCCACCAAAGTTACCATCGATTTGAAAGGGTGGGTGATTGTCAAACATATTAGTAAGGGTTGATTTTGAAATTAGGAGCTCTAGATTCTTATAAGCCTCCGCACCATCCCATAGCTTAGCATAAAGATTTATAATCCAAGCACGACTCCAGCCAGTATGTCCACCACCACTTGCTAATCTAAGTTCAAGGGTTCGCCTAGCTGCCCTAGCAAGGTCAGGAGTATCATCCATTGTAATCTGACTTGAAGGATGGAGTCCATATAGGTGGGATACATGCCTATGTCCAGGCTCTAATTCATCATAATCCTCCATCCATTCCATAATGCCTCCCCGCTTACCAATCCGGGTTGGGATAAGCTTATCTAAGGCCTTCTTTATCTCATTATTAAGTTCATCGTCAACTTCTAATATTTCAGCAGCTTTTAGACACTGGGTGAACAAGTCCCTAAGTATCTGATTGTCCATGGTGGCCCCAAATGTCACTGCTCCCTGTACTCCAGTTGGAAGAATATATGTGTTTTCAGGAGATACTGAAGGACAAGTCACTAGGTAGCCATTATGGTCTATTAAGAAGTCGAGGAAAAATAATGCCGCCTCCCTCATAATTGGAAATGCTTCCTTTAAAAACTCCAAATCCTTAGTATACTCATAATGGGTCCACTGATGTGTACATAACCAAGCAGCTCCCATTACCCAATATGATGAAGGAATCCAATGATCCTGAACAGCAGTATCTCCCCACATATCAGTATTATGATGAGCCACAAAGCCACGGCAGTCATACATAACTTTTGCAGTCTTCTGGCCGTTTGGAACCATTCTTTTAATAAAATCGAATAAGGGCCTATGACATTCTGATAGGTTACAAATTTCAGCTGGCCAATAGTTCATTTGAGCATTTATGTTAATAGTGTATTTTGAATCCCAAGGGGGAGTCATATCCTTGTTCCATATACCCTGAAGGTTTGCAGGAAGGGATCCTTCCCTACTACATGCTATAAGAAGATATCGTCCATAATCAAAATACAACTTTGCCATACCCTTGTCTACTTGTCCTTTTTCTGCATTCTTCATTCGCTCTGCAGTAGTAAGACTCTCATATTTTTCAATACCATCTAAATTAAATTCTACTCTACTATATAAGGCTTTATAATCCTTTATATGATTTTGCTTAAGCTGATCATAGCTTTTTTCTGAGGCAGTAGATAAAACTTTTCTTAGGTCTTTCTCAAGGTCTTCAAAACGAAATGTAGTCCCTGCTGTAAATAACAAGGTGACTGCATCTGCATTCTTTACAATAAGATGCTCTCCAATCACTTCACAGCTTCCCCCTTCTACTACCGCCTTGACCATCATAGCAAAATCAATACCACCCTTACCAAGATTGCCTCTTAGCATTATAGTATCTTCTGAAAGTTCTGTCACACTATCATAAAATCGCTCCCTAGTAAGTAAAGCAGAGAATGATATCCTTTGCTTTTCCCCTGATGTAATACGGATTACCATAACATCGTCAGCTTTAGATAAAAACGTCTCTCTCTTAAATGGATTATTCCCCACAATCGCTTCCATACTATGTACTGCATCATCGAGTGATAATGATCGTTTATAGCCGCTTATATCCCCTTCCATACCCTTAAAGTCTATTGTTAGATCTCCAAGACTTTGATAAGGTCTCTGACTCTGGGGTATTCCTGATAAAGCATATATCATAAGCTCTTCAGCCTCAGGAATCTGTCCACTTAAAATCAATTCTCTTATTTTGGATAGATTTCTTAGAGCATGGGGGTTGTTTCGTTCAACATAAGCCCCATACCATACACTATCTTCATTTAGTTGAATTCGCTCAGTATTAACTTTGCCAAATATCATAGCACCCATACGTCCATTACCAATGGGTAAGGCCTCTTCCCAAGAATTGGCTGGTTTATCATACCATAATCTGCTCATATATAACTTTCCTTTCAATATTCATAATTCGATAGATAATTGCAGAAGTCTTTTACTTTATGATCTTATGCAAGTTTAACAAACCATGACAGGCAGGCTTTCGCTACCTTGACCTCGTAACAGTACATAAGGTAAAAGGGATGAAAACATATTCATCCCCAACCTAAAATACTTATATGCCTAGATATATTCTTATCTTGGCTCTTAATAATGTCTTATATCTTAAAGCGAATTACATTCCATGAATGCTTATTTAATATTGCATTTGCAGCCCTTTCGCCAACACTTGTAGCTCCATTATTATGAGGTACAACATTATCAGAATTATCCACAGTATTTGTGGCTTTCAAATCCTCATGCTCTAATACAATATGTTCAATTAGCTCGGCATTCTCATAATCACGTAAGTCAATTTCTAGGTCAATACTTTCCTCTAATGAACGATTGACTGCGAATACAGTTAACTCTTTCTTTTCATCATTTACTACAGCAACGGTCTCTACATAAGGTACCTTTTTTAATCTATCTGTATCGTAGGTATCACTACTTACAACTGGAGCTAGAGCTACTCCCCTACCATAATTTGATGTGTGCATGAAAGGATAAAATATAGTCTGTGCCCATGCCTTTCCACCGTTTTCTGTCATTATAGGTGCTATAACATTGACAAGTTGTGCAAGACAAGCCATTTTTACCCTATCACAATTTTTTAATAGGGTAATAAGAAGGGTACCTACAACTAAGGCATCTTCAAAATTATAGACATCCTCTAACTGGTGAGGTGCAATCTGCCAGCGTTCAAGCTTCTTATCTGCCTCGTTACTATGGAACCATATATTCCACTCATCAAATGATAAATTAATAGTCTTATCAGATTTTTTAACTGCTTTCACGTAGTCACAGATAGCGGTAACTGACTTTATAAAGTTATCCATGTCAATGGAGCTGGCAAGATAAGCTTTAGTATCATTGTTAGGATTTCCATAATAGTTATGAAGAGATATATAATCTACATAATCATAAGTATGCTCTAATACTGTAGCTTCCCATTTACCAAAGGTCGGCATAAAAAGACTTGAGCTTCCGCAAGCGACTAATTCAATGCTTGGATCCAATTCTTTCATGATCTTAGCAGTTTCACATGCAATTCTACCATATTCCTCAGCGGTCTTGGCACCAATCTGCCATGAACCATCCATTTCATTACCAAGACACCATACCTTTATATCAAATGGCTCCTCAAATCCATGGGCCCTTCTCATATCACTATAATAAGTTCCTTTTGGGAAATTACAATACTCTAGAAGGTTTCGAGCTTCATCTGGACCTCTGGTTCCGAGATTAACTGCCTGCATTACCTCTGTATTAGCCCGCTTTGCCCATTCTTGAAATTCGTCAATTCCCACTTCATTGGTTTCAATTACGTGCCAAGCTAATTCTGCACGTCTAGGGCGCTTTTCCTTTGGACCAATCCCATCCTCCCAATTGTAGCCTGAAACAAAATTACCTCCAGGGTAACGTACAATTGGTACATTTAACTGGTTTACTAATTCAATAACATCTTTTCTAAAACCCATATCATCTGCACTTGGATGACTTGGCTCGTATATTCCATTATATATAGCCCTACCAAGATGCTCAATAAAAGATCCATAAATCCTTTTATCGATTTCTCCTACGGAAAAATCCTTATTAATTATCAGCCTTGCTTTCATATAATTAACCATCCTCTCAATTATTATCGTATATTATATAGGATTATTTCATTTGATTATTTAACTTGGTTTGTAAATCGTTTTACCATTATTATAAGTATAAGTACATAGTAAGTCAATGTGGTTTTTTATAATATGTTTGTATATAAATCATAATAAAGGCATGTCATAAACTAACTAATAGTACCATGACATGCCTTTGATATTTTATCTCTTTAAATATTTATATGTAAATTTCTTATTGTTTACTCAAATTCTCTGTTATTCTGTCTATCATAAATTTCTTGAATTCACTATCCTCATTCTTATCAAGGTATGGCCCATCTGCGGCAAACACCATACCATATGGGCTTTCCTTTGTATATGGACTCCAATATGGCATTTCGCTTCCATCAGCATCCTTTCCATTTGGATCTCCATTTTTAACAAAATTACACCAGTAATTACACATCTGTCTGGCCAAATCATAATGCTTGCCTGTAAATGGCCTCCAGCATTTTGCTAGTGTTTCAAAGGTAAACCACAGCTCAACAGAATGAAAATTGCCCGGATTATCCCAGCCAGGTATATCCGTATCAAAACAGTAATAAAAACACTTGTCATTGTTTTTATTTCTTTGATGTTGTAAGAATACACTCTTTATTGTACATTCTAGACCACTCATAGTCCCATAGCTATTACCGTTTTTATTCCAAGCCTCTTTATAGCTTAAGAACTCCTCACTATGGGGCCCAAATATCTCCTTTGCCTTTTCTAAAAATTCCTCATCTGAGTCAGCCATTATAGAATTTAAGAACTCATCCGATGTAATTCCTGACAAGATGGGTACCTTAGCATGCTTGTTCTGCATCATGAGAGACAGGGGCACTCCTACACAGTACTTCTCATCAATAACTGTAGTCATCATCCTGTTAATCTTATAAAATTCACTATATTTATTACGGACATATATTGGATCCAACTTCCTTGCTTCTTCTAGATTCTTTACGCCCATGTACTCAAAAAAGTTTATACCATTTTGTTCAGCCTCAGATAAGGATTGTATGAAACTAACCTTCATATCATTATATGGGCTATTAATCATTGCACTTTGAATAATGGCCTTTTGAAATAATCCAGAGCAGTTAGGGCTAGTCAATATGGACAAGACACTTCCTCCACCTGCTGACTGGCCTGCTATGGTTATATTATTAGGATCTCCGCCAAATGCTTCAATATTTCTAATAACCCATTTCAGTCCTGCCACCTGGTCTAGATGCCCAAAATTGGTAGGAGCTTCAGATTGATTTGCTGTAAGTTCAGGATGAGCTAAAAATCCAAATGCATTGAGTCTATAATTAACTGTTACTACCACGACTCCTCGCCTGGCAATTCGCTCACCATCAAACTCCATCTCAGATGTATAGCCCCATTGGAGTCCTCCCCCAAAATACCATACCATTACAGGTAGTTTTTCGTCTACGCTCTTTGCATTTGTCCATACATTAAGATACAGGCAGTCCTCACTCATGGGTATATCCGGATCCACATGCCATTCCCTGCAATATATATCAGTACCTAAACC
>JAAYRC010000091.1 GCA_012518975.1 Clostridiales bacterium | reverse complement strand
GATATCATTAGTAATAAGCAATCAATTAACAGTATCGAGAATTCCATAAGGGTTTATAATGATTATTTAGCTGAGCTAGATGAATTGAAGATAAAGATGAGTGAATACAATGATAAGAGAGATTATAGTGAGCTAGACAAGGATTTTGTTAAGATTACAAAGTCCAATGTATATCTTCCTTCTGACCCTATAGAGCCAAGTCGTAAGACAAGTCCTAATAATACATTAAATATAATAATTGGCGCTTTATTAGGGGGTATGGCTTCGGTTTTTGTGGTACTTATTAAAGAATACTGGTTTGAAAGCAAATAGATTATAGATATTTGTAACTACATATTACTAACTTGTAAGCATGACATTTTTAACAAACTACTTTTATCATTTTCATATGGAAACTACATGGAAAAAGATGTATAATATATATAAATATATAAAGTGATTTGGAAAGGAGTTTTGTATGACGCTGTATAGAAGTATATGTGGTAACTCGGGGGTATTTTCTTATGAGATTGGTACTGACTTCATTGATATAAGGTTTAAGGAAACTCCCCAGATTTTTAGGTATTCTTATCAAAGTGCAGGCAAGGAAAACGTTGAAAAGATGAAGACCCTAGCGGAGAATGGTTATGGCTTGTATTCTTACATTAATATGCACGTAAAAGAATTATACGAAAAATAATATTGTTAAGTTATGAAGAAGGCTGTATAATATACCGATAGGCTACTCGGTATTAGCAGCCTTTTCTATATAAAATAAATTACATTTTATAATAGGCCAATAGGAGAAGGACATGTCACTTTCAGCGATACTTATTCAGCAAATCCTTATAATATTTATTATCATTGTAATCGGTGTTATATGCTATAGGACAAAGCTAATAGATGATTCTACTAATAGTAAATTATCTGATGTTTTGCTTATGCTTGTTAACCCTATATTGATTTTTGTTTCCTACCAAAGAGATTTTACGGTTGATTTATTAGAGGGCCTACTTATTTCCCTTTTACTAGCTGTGGCAACTCATATTGTTGCAATTATTATATCCTATATATTTATACGGCCAACAAAGAGAAAAGTAATTATTGAAGATGGGATAAAGACAAGATCCTCTAGGAAAAATGATGATGTAGAGGTAGAACGATTCTCTGGTATCTATGCTAACGTAGGATTTATGGGTATCCCCTTGGTTAATGGTATCTTTGGGAGCGAGGGAGTATTTTACGTAACTGCATCATTAACAATCTTTAATATACTTGTCTGGACCCATGGAGCTATTATGATGTCTGACAGTAAGAATCTAGGACTAAAGGAAGTAGTAAAAAAACTTATGTCTCCTACGATTTTTGCCATACTTATTGGCCTCTTATTCTTCATTTTACAAATCAGGCTACCTGTGGTTTTCCATCAGGCCCTAACCTATGTGGCTGATATGAACACACCTCTTGCTATGATAATTGCAGGTGTTACTATTGGTAAAACCAATATTATTAAGCTTTTTACAAAAAACCTTAGGATATATTATATTGCTTTTTTAAGGCTTTTATTAATTCCTTTAATATCCCTTCTGTTGTATGTCTGGCTTCCAATTAACCAGACAGTTAAGATAACAGCCATATTAATGGCGGCTTCACCTGCAGCTACACTAAGTGTTATCTTTGCTATCAGATATGATAAGAACTCAATATTAGGGGCTGAGATATTTACTGTCACAACCCTATTATGTGTAATAACTATACCTCTTCTTGTTAAGATAGCAGAGCTCCTATTATAGGTGTTTATGCTCAAATTTAGTCCGATTTTTCTTGCTATAACAATTAGTAAATGCTATACTAATATGTGATTGTAGTAATTATTATCAAATTATGATTAGGGGAACACAAACATGAATCAAGATAATTATCATGTTACGTCAGATGAAATTAGCTTACAAGATCTCTTTACAGCTCTATGGAGACAAAAGCTATTAATTATTATAACAACCGTTTTGGCAGGTCTTATTACAGGTATTATCAGTGTGTTTGCCATAACACCAGTATATCATGCTAAGCTTAATATCATAATCAATATGCCTGAGATACATCAGACCAAATACGGAGAATATTCACTACCCATTACAACCAATGAGCAGTACATTAATTTAATTACAAGTAATGATATCTTAAAAAACACCATTGAGGATATGGGCTACGATCCATTAGAAACTACTATTGAATCTTTAAGAGATAGGATAACTATTGTAAAGACAGATTCTAAAAACACCATTCAGAACAGCTTTGAGATAAGGCTGGCTTCTGATAATCCTGAGGAAGCTAGGCGTTTTGCCCAGGTACTTTATAATAATTATATAGAGTTTTTAGATGTATTTATAGCTGAGGGAGCTACAAAATACTTTACAGATTATTATATGGTACAGCTAAAGTCACTTCAGGTTCAGCTTGAAACAGATCAGGAGCTTTTAGCTAAAAATATAGACCTATTAGATAATACTCCAAAGACTATCAATCAAAAAGAAGCTATGGATGAAGTGGTTTCATCTGACAAGACCAGTTCATTTATTGTAATGGAGAACGTAGTAAATCCCAACTATTTAGAGTTAGAATTAGATGTTATTAGGCTAAAACAAGCAATAAACTCTACCCAAAACACTATTGACCTGTATAATACCTATCTTGCTGAATTAGATGCTAAATACAATGAGATATCCATGTATTATGAAACAGGAGAGTTTAAAGAGCTAAGTTCCAACATAGTTAGGATTACTAAGAGTAATATATATCTACCCTCAGACCCTGTATCACCTAATAAAAAAACAAGTCCAAGTAATTCAAGAAATGTTATTATTGGTACTATGCTTGGGGCCATGGTTTCTGTTTTGATAGGGCTAGTAAGGGAATTCTGGTTTAAGAAGGACATAAATTAATATACCAAAAGAATAGACAAATAAATTACTGATGATAGGAGCAGAGAGCATGAGAATACTTAAGTTAAACAGCATAAGTAAGAAAGTGTGTTTTTTAGTATCACTTATAATAATAGTTTCTTTAGTTGGAATATCACTTTTTAATTATTCTATTTCCAAAAGAGAATTATCACGTTCTAATAATATTATTTTAAGTAATGCTATTGAATTTATTATGGTAGAGGTTAATAGAAATCACAAGTATTCCCAGGATGAATCACAGTGGATGACAGAGGAAGATGCTAAAGCCTTTTCCTTAGCTGCAATTGGAGATTTAACTGGTAAGGATACAGATGGAGTGTCTGGTGCAACCAGCTCTGATGATACTGATGCTGATAGCTCGGCTACTATAAACAGTATTTATGGCCAGCACGCCATTGACCTAGGGGAATCTGGTTATTATTTTATAATTGATTCACAAGGAAATATTATTTCACATCCATTTCTAAAAGATAATATATATAATCTTAAATCAAAAGATGGAAGACATATTATACAAGATATAATTAATACTGCAAAATCAGGTGGTGGTACTCTTACTTATAGTCTTGAAGAAGGCATAAGTATTATAGAAGATACTCAGATAGTATATACAAAATTTTTTCCACATTGGGATTGGGTTATCGGGGCTGTAATATATGATAATGAACTT
>JAAYRC010000021.1 GCA_012518975.1 Clostridiales bacterium | reverse complement strand
TTGGTTATTTGCTACAGGAATTCTAATGATAATAGGGACCTTAGCCTTTAAATTGCTACAGGGGAAACGAAGATAAAAAACAAGTGGTCCTTCATCTGCCTTATGGTAGTTGAAGGACCACTTGTTTTTATGTAATAAGAAAGTTAGTCCTATTACATAAAATGCGCTCCGTTAAGGATGCGTACTTACGCGTTTGGTATTTTGCCAGCAAGCTGGCCGTGCTTGGTGCGAGAATTTCGCAAGCCAAACATATCTTGTAATTTTATGAGGTTTTTCTATGCAATTTTACTCTGGCACTAACTGGGATTGTTATAATGTTTTGTAGCGGTTGCCATATAATTGTAGAAATCGCAAAGTCAACTATTCCATGTATTATTGTGCCAAGTCCTACAAGGAGAACAACAGAAACCAAGAATCCTTTTTCGCGGTATGCACTGAACATATCACTATACATTCCGCTAAAATAGAAAAATGATACAACTCCTACTTCAGCAGCTCCGTGGATAAAGGATATAAAAAAGGAAAACAAACTTGTTTTTGCTATGGATGATAAGAGCTGTTTGTTTTTCTTAAGTATTAAAGAGCCAGTTAATGCAAAGATTATATGAGTCATGGCACGAGCCACAATTACAATGTGAAAACCTGAAATTAAAAATCCTAAGCTTGTAATAATTGCTACAAAGGTAGCTACCGTAGGTGATATAAACATTGCAATAGTAATAGGTACGTGGCTTGCTAAGGTATAGGATGCAGGTTCGGCTCTAAAGCTTGGAAATGTCATCGGTATAAGTATTCCTAATGCACTTAATAGTGCTGATATAGTCATGATTTTGACCTTGTCATTAGATTTCATGTTATTCCCTCCCATAATCGTAGATAATATGATGTATAGCTATATTATCTATGTAATATCTGACATGTTAGCTGTCTTGTCACCTGTATTATAGTTATTATACTAATGAAAGTCAATGGAAGGAACTTAGAAAAGTTACAAATAAACTAGGAATATTTGTGCAATATCACATAAAAAGGGCCTGTTGCAAAAGTTTGATATAAGAGCTTTTGCAACAGACCTATTCTTGTCTATTAGATCCAGCCACGAAGCTTTACAGCTTCTGCAACGCGATTAATTGCGATTACGTAGGCAGCATCTCTAGTATAGAGATTCTTTTCCTTGGCTAAGTTATGAACGGCATGGAAGGCATAGGTCATTTTTTGATCCAGCTTCTCTAGTACCTCTTCCTTAGGCCAGAAATAGTTCATATTACATTGTACCTGTTCGAAGTAACTACAGGTTACCCCGCCAGCATTACATAGAAAATCAGGTATTAGGTAGATTCCTCTTTCCTTAATAAGTTCATCACAGTCAGGAGTTGTAGGGCCATTGGCGCCTTCACAGATTACCTTTACCTGTTTACTAACCTTAACAAAGCTATCAGGAGTTATTTGGTTTTCTAAGGCACATGGAAGAAGAATATCAACATCCTGTGAAATCCACTCATCACCCTTAAGTAGCTCACATCCCATATCAACTGCTTTTTGCTTGTCAATTGTTCCAAATGAATCCTTAATACTAGCTATTTTATCAATATCTAGACCATCTAGCTTTCTATAGGTGTATGCTGCTTTATCATTGTTATCCCAACAGGAGATAGCTACAATCTTGCCACCCATACTTGTATAAAGCCTAGCAGCATACTCAGCCACATTACCAAAGCCTTGTAGGCTTGCAGTTGTTTTTGCAATATCAATATTTAATTCCTTAAGTGCCTCTCTTAAGTTGTAGACCACCCCATAGCCTGTTGCCTCAGTACGTCCCAGGGAACCTCCCATACCGACAGGCTTACCAGTAATAGCCCCAGGATAACGGGCTCCAGTTATTGTCTCATATTCGTCAAGCATCCAAAGCATATGTTGGCCATTTGACATTACATCAGGAGCAGGAACGTCTAGATTAGGTCCTATGTTTTTAGATAGCTGTCTGATGTAGCCACGACATAGTCTTTCTTGTTCTCCCTTAGACAGGGTTCGAGGATCGCAGATAATTCCTCCCTTGCCTCCTCCTAGGGGTATATCTACTACTGCACATTTCCATGTCATCCACATGGAAAGAGCACGGATAGTATCCACAGTTTCTTCAGGGTGGAAACGTATTCCTCCTTTTGCTGGTCCCCTAGCATCATTGTGTTGGATTCGGTAACCATTAAATGTTTTTGTAGTTCCGTCATCCATTTTTACCGGAATAGTAAAGTGGTATTCCCTACTAGGTTGACTTAAAAGCTCACGGGTAGAGCTATCGAGTCCGATTTGATCTGCTACTTGATTAAATTGTTTTTTTGCCGATTCATAAGGGTTATATGAAGTATGTCCCATTGTTTCCCTCACCTTTCTTGGATTATTTTATATGATATTGTATTCAGCGCCTAAGCTTTGTCGCTGTAAAGCATTGAAAACTATATCCTTAATTTTATACTTGTTATAAGGAAAATGTCAATATCTATATATAATTCCACTTATTATTAATATTTAGTTAGCAATAAAAATATGGAAGTCCTTGTAGAAATATATAATCGAATCTATAATAAGTATGTTATATAATAAATAAAAAGGGGTTATTATGATAATAGAGAGTAAAAATTTTAATTTAAAACAGATTGCAGACTCTGGCCAATGCTTTAGAATGAATCAGATATCAGATAATACCTATGGCTTAATTGCATTAGACCGCTACATAGAGCTTGAGCAGGTAAGTGAGGATGTAATTAATATAACCTGCAATGAGGGAGATTATAAGCAGATATGGAAGAATTATTTTGACCTTGATTACGACTATGGCAGAATTGTAGATAAGTTATTAGAGGGGCCAGATGAATTTTTGAGGAAGGCGGCCAGCTATGGGAGTGGGATACGGATATTAAGACAGGATCCCTTTGAAATGCTTATAAGCTTTATTATTTCCCAGAATAAGAATATACCATCTATAAAGGCTTGTATTGAAAGAATATGTGAGACTTATGGCAATAAGATGGAGGATGATATATCTGGTAAGGTCTATTATACATTTCCTGGTCCTGATATACTTGCTGAGGCTAAAAAGGAAGATCTTCGGAGACTAAAGTTGGGATATAGGGATGAATATATTATTGCTGCCTCTCGTGCGGTTGTCTTAGGTCATATAGACCTGGGGGCTCTTATGCTAGCTAGCCACCAGGAATCGGTTAATACATTAAAAAGTATTCGTGGAATTGGTGATAAGGTGGCAAATTGTATATCTCTTTTTGGTTTGCATCATATTGAAGCCTTTCCTATAGATGTATGGATGAGGCGGGTTCTTGAAGAATTTTATGAGAATGAATTTGATGTTGATCAGTTTCAAGGTTATGCTGGAATTGTGCAGCAGTATATGTTTTATTATGTTAGGCATTTATACGGGGTAGGGTAATATACAATTGAAGTAAGGCCTAAGGAGATTCTAAATTTAGAATCCTTCTCTTCGTCTTTCAGTTCGTAGCTGCTTTCTACGCATTCCTGCTTCCCATTCTCCTTTTTCGGATTCAGTTTCGAGAATCAAGCGAGGAACCTCTGTTGGATTTTCATTTTTATCTAGGGCTACCATTACAAAATATGCTCTATTGACAGCCTTACGGCTACCAGAAAGTTGGTCTTCTACATAGGTGTCCACCCGTATTTCCATTGAGGTCCTCCCCACATAGGTTACACGGCCAATAAGTACTAGTAAGTTGTTTATAAATACACCAGCCTTGAATTGAAGATTATCAATAGCCGCAGTAGTTACATTGTTTTCACAATGGCGTATAGCCGTAACGGCGGCCACTTCATCGATCCATGCTAGTAGTTGGCCTCCGAAAAGACGGTCAGTACCACTTATATGTGATGGCATAACGATATGAACCTGTTCTGTTAATGATTCTGCTACTCGTTTAGCTTTCATAAAACTCCTCCATTTTCGTAAAACTCCCACTTTGCCTATATGCTATTCTATAATGTCAGTAAATAATAATCAAGAGTTTCCTAATAAATATGGAATCAGCCATATTTAGAAAAAATTACTTTTCAATAAAATAATTTATGGTATAATAGATAAAGCATTGTTAATATTATTACAAATTAGAAAGGAATGGTTAAAGTATGGCATTAGTAACAACCACAGAAATGTTCAAAAAGGCCTATGAAGGCGGCTATGCAATAGGTGCATTCAATGTTAATAATATGGAGATTATTCAGGGAATTACAGAGGCTGCTAAGGAAGAAAACGCGCCTATTATTCTCCAGGTTTCAGCAGGAGCAAGAAAATATGCAAATCACAATTATCTTGTTAAATTAGTAGAGGCGGCCGTTTTAGAAACAGACCTACCAATCGCACTTCACCTTGATCATGGTGATGATTTTGAAATATGTAAGGCATGTATAGACGGTGGATTTACATCTGTTATGATAGACGGTTCACAGCATAGCTTTGAGGATAACATTGCATTAACAAAGAAGGTAGTAGAATATGCTCACGAGCGTGGAGTTGTAGTAGAGGGTGAGCTTGGTAAGTTAGCTGGTATAGAGGATGATGTAAATGTAAGTGCTGAGGATGCTACATTTACTAGACCTGAAGAGGTTGAAGAGTTTGTAGAGCGTACAGGTGTTGACTCTCTTGCAATAGCAATAGGAACAAGCCATGGTGCTTTCAAATTCAAGCCAGGTCAAAAACCAAAGCTACGTTTTGATATTTTAGAGGAAATTGAAAGAAGACTTCCTAATTTCCCTATCGTACTACATGGAGCTTCATCTGTATCTCAGGAATTTGTTAAGATTATATCTGAGAATGGTGGTAAACTTGATGATGCTATTGGTATTCCTGAGGAAATGTTAAGAAAGGCTGCAAGTATGGCAGTATGTAAGATTAATATTGACTCTGATTTAAGACTTGCATTTACAGCAGGAATAAGGGAACATTTGGCCAAGAACCCTGGTCATTTTGATCCTAGACAGTACCTAGCTGTAGGTAGAGAAAACATTAAGACTTTAGTTAAGCATAAGATAGTTAATGTACTAGGTTGTTCTGGTAGGGCTTAATAAATAAATGGTCTAGATCTTATAAGTGAAGAATTTATATAAAAAAATGAACCCTAATATGTATGGTCTTAGTAGAATTTTATGTTAGTTTAAGACATACATGTTAGGGTTCTTTTTATTCTTTTCGTATTAAATCTTCTAGCTCCTCAGGATGTAGAGGCGGGGAGAATATAAAACCTTGTACTATATCACAGTTGTTTCTCTTAAGCATGGTTAATTGCTCTTCTGATTCAACTCCCTCAGCTACTACCTTTATTTTGAGGCTATGAGCAAGCCCTATAATAGATTTTGCTATACGTGCATCCTTTTTACTTATACATATATAGTCAACAAAGGATTTGTCGATTTTTAAGATATTAATTGGCATTTTAGTTAAGTAATTTAAGGAGGAGTATCCAGTACCAAAGTCATCTAAAGAGATTCTTACTCCCAGATTTTGAATGGTTTGTAATAGTTCTGTGGCATCTAATATGGAGGATACAAGGGTACTTTCTGTAAGTTCTAACATAAGATATTTTGGTGGAATACGGGTCTCTTTTATGATTTCCGATATAGTTTCTACAAATCCAGGATGGTTTATCTGTACAGAGGATATATTAACGGAAACATACCTAGGCGTAATCCCATGGTCAATAAGTCTTTTATTAAAGTAGCAGGCTTCCTTAATCAACCAAATACTTAGGTCTGTGATTAGGCCACTTTCTTCTGCAATCGGTATAAATTCATTAGGGGTCAAGAAGCCTAAGTTATCACTACGTATTCTCATAAGTGCCTCAAAGCCTATTATTGTATTTGTTTCAAGTTCAAAATGTGGTTGATATTGAATGTAAATATCCTTGTTGTCTATTGCATTACGAAGAATATCAATTATTGCTGTATTACGGTTAAGTTCATCCTCCATCTTTGTGTCAAAGAGAGTATATTTGTTTTTACCCGTTTCCTTAGATTTATACATTGCAATATCGGCATTTTTTATTAGGGCATTAGGTGAAAGACCATTATATGGATATATGGCTATTCCAATACTTAAGGTTATGTAGACGTATTCTCCATTAATGTCTATAGGCTCCTTAAAGCTGTCAATTATTTTTGCTGCATGGTTAATGGCCTCATCTTTTGAAGAAATACTTTCCCTAAAGATAAGAAATTCATCCCCTCCAGCTCGTGATAGGACTCCATTTTCATTAAAATGCATAAGCTTTTTAGCAGTTTGCATTAGTATGATATCCCCATATTCGTGACCAAGAGTATCGTTAATAGTCTTAAAGTTATCAATGTCTATAAAATAGACAGCGTGGCAGACATTAGTTTCTGGTGATGAAATCAGGGAGGTATTTACATAGTCAAGAAAGGAAAGCTTATTAGGAAGATTAGTCAAAGAATCATGATAGGCAAGATACTCTATATGATCATAATTGCTCCTTAGCTGTTCCTCGTTAGCTAGTAGCTTATTATGCATATCAGTAAGCTCTTCATAGTTTGTTTTTAAGATATGTAGCATTTTATTAAAGCTTTTTGATAGCTCCCCTAATTCGTTTTTACTTTTTATATTTGACTTAACCGAAAGATTGCCTTCAGAAGCTGTACGCATAGCATCTCTTAATGCTATTATAGGTTTGGTATATTTATGTGAGAGAGAGTGGGCAAATATTATAATTAATACAAGTAGTATTGCACTAATAATTATTAGTAGTAATAGTATAATACTTGTCAAAGACCATATCTCAGAAAAATCCTGCTTTACTAGTAAGACCCAATTTGAATCTGGCATAATATCATAAGCAAAAATCTGATTTGCATTCTCATATCTATAATCAAAGCTTCCTTTAGATTCTATCATGCCATTATTATAATCACTTGCAATATTGGCTAGTCGGGGGGACTCAATCTTTGTTCCAATTAGAAGCTCATCTGGGTGATAAAGAATATTACCTTTACTATCTAGTAAAATGGCATAGCCTGTGTCCCCAAAAGTTAGGGCATCAAGGAAATTATCAAAATAAGATAGTTGCAAGTTGCTTACTATATAACCTAATATAGAGTCTTCTGATTTATCATTGAAAATAGGAAAAGCAATACTGATGGTTCCGTCTTTAAGACCATCATTGATATATATGGTAGGATCTTTAATATTACTAAGATGGGATTTGGCCATATCCATTCTCTCATTATGACCTAGCTCATTAGGGTCAGTACTTATAACCGCAATCATATCTTTATTATATAAGCTAAGGGAAGAACAATAAGAATTTATATCCATAAAGTTGTTAAATATATTATAGACTTCATCATATGGTGAAGGGTTTATAGGCTTACTTTCCTTAAGCAGACCTAAAATAATATTATTATTGGAAAGCATAATAATCTCTGTCTTATGAGTTTCGAGCATTGCATTAAGACCTAATAGATTTTGTTCTGCAGCTTTTGTCAGATTTGTTTTATGTGTTTGAACTAGTCTATGAGACATTAAGCCCTGCGCTATGACTGTAATAATAACAACAGGAATAAAAGAAAATATTATTAATATAGTACGAAGAGATTTTTTGATTGACATTATACAGACCTCCGACTGTATTATATGTAAATGAAAAGACTATATAGATACATCTTACCAAAATTGTCAAAATATTGCAAACCAAAAATAGGAATATAATCGTTTTATAGCTTATGATTTTATAGTTGAAAATAATATGTTTTCAAGTTATACTTGTAATGTTATAAATGAGTATTAATGAGAATATATATAAAGATAATTTGTAGGACTTAATATAGAAAGTAGGAACTATGTATACATTAATAGAACAAGATGGATGTGCTAAAAGCGGAGAACTTAAAACCGTACATGGGACTATACAAACGCCAGTTTTTATGAATGTAGGAACTGTGGCTGCCATTAAGGGGGCTGTATCAACAGTAGACCTTAATAAGATTGGTACCCAGGTTCAGCTATCCAACACATACCATCTTCATGTAAGACCTGGTGATCAGTTAATCAAGAAAATGGGTGGGCTTCATAGATTTATGGTATGGGATAAGCCAATACTGACTGACTCCGGGGGCTTTCAGGTGTTTTCTCTGGCTAAGCTTAGAACTATTAAAGAGGAAGGGGTATATTTTAATTCTCATATAGATGGAAGGAAGATTTTCATGGGTCCAGAGGAGAGTATGCAGATACAGTCTAATCTGGCGTCTACTATCGCTATGGCCTTTGATGAATGTCCACCTCATCCGGCTGACAGGGCATATATACAGACTTCAGTAGATAGAACTACTAGGTGGCTTGTTAGATGCAAAAATGAGATGGACAGGTTAAATAGTCTTTCTGATACTATCAATAAGAAGCAGATGTTATTTGGTATTAATCAGGGTGGAACCTATGCAGATATACGTATAGAGCATGCAAAAGTTATCTCAGATATGGATTTGGATGGCTATGCCATAGGCGGTCTTGCAGTAGGAGAAAGCCATGAGGACATGTATCATATAATTGAGGAGACGACTCCTTACCTACCTCTTAATAAGCCTGTCTACCTAATGGGAGTAGGAACACCGGCCAATATACTTGAAGCAGTTGAGCGAGGTGTAGACTTTTTTGATTGCGTGTATCCTTCCCGCAATGGAAGGCATGGACATGCTTATACTAACCATGGAAAAATGAATTTACTTAATGCAAAATATGAATTAGATGATAGGCCGATAGAAGAAGGATGTGCTTGTCTGGCATGTCAAACCTATAGTAGGGCTTATATAAGGCATTTATTAAAAGCAAAAGAAATGCTTGGTATGAGACTTTTAGTCCTTCATAACCTGTATTTTTACAATAATATGATGGAGGAAATTAGGGAAGCTATTAGAAGTAAACAGTATAAGCAATACAAGAAGCAAAAGCTTGAAGGTTTTTTAAGAGGGGAATGATATAAAGGGTTTTTAACCCAAGTGGCTTAATTACTATATACTTGGGATGATAGATAGATTCTTAACATAAAACAGGAGGTAATTATTATGTATAATTTTATTTTATTAGGAGGAGAGAAAGCAGAACAGGTTCCTGCAGGTGGCAATCTTATATTTACTATAGGATGGTTCGCTATTCTAGCATTGGTATTCTATTTTATGCTAATTCGTCCTCAAAAGAAGCAACAAAAACAAATGCAGGCTATGCTTTCAACCCTAGAAAAGGGAGATAGTGTATTAACTAATAGCGGTTTTTACGGAGTTGTAATAGATGTTATGGATGAGGTTGTAATCGTAGAATTCGGTAACAATAAGAATTGTAGGATACCCATGAAAAAGAGTGCTATACTAGAGATAGAGAAGACAAACGCAGACTAATAAAATGAACACCTACTGTGGTTGCTTTGAATTAATCGGAGTTAAATCCGATTAATACATGAAAATCACAGTAGGTGTTAAGTTTTTTATGCTGGGGCCAGTATAATTGGTTGTAGTTGTTTACCTTCTAGGGCATGCTCTATTGTAGAAGGTATTAAATCAAATTGTGCAATCATAGAATTGGGTTTAGCCTTATAATTATCCTGACCAAAGGGAACAAAATAAATATTTTTAGTATTTATTAAAAGTCCAATATTTTTTAGGTTATTACTGAGGGCATCATTGGTTGAGATAGCTAGGATTACAGGTTTATTGTTTCTAAGTAAACCCTTTGCAGACATAAGAACAGTAGAGTCTGTAATTGCATTAGCCATTTTGGCCAGGGTATTACCGGTACAGGGGGCAACAAGGATAATATCGAGGATGTTATTAGGACCAAGTTTTTCGGCCTCTGTAATTGTTATTATGGGGTCCTTACCAGTTATTTCTTTAACACGCTTTAAAAAATCACTTGCCTTACCAAAGCGGGTATCGGTACTTTTAGATTGTTCAGAAAATATAGGATACACATCTACATTTTCCTTTACAAGTCTTTCTATCTGAGGAATTACTTTATCAAAGGTGCAATATGAGCCTGTAAAGGCGACACCTATTTTCTTTCCGCTAATATTCATTTAATCACTTCTTTCTTTCATCAGAGCTTCAATTTCAGTCACTAATATATCGGCAGAGCTTCTTGGGGCAACCTTACCAGGAAGGCCAAGACATAGTTTTGCATTTATTCCATGATTCAGGGCATATTCAAAATCCACTCCTCCAGGAGCAGAAGCGATATCAATTATTACTACATCTGGTGAAACCTTTTTAAGACATTCCTGATCCAATACAAGAGATGGAATTGTATTGAATATAAACTGGTAGCTTCTTAATGTATTCTTAATATTGCAAAGCTTAACAGTAGATAAACCTGAAGCAGTTGCATAGGCTAGGGCATCTTCATTACGAGCTGCGACTGTAACTATCGCATCTAGGCCTTTTAGCTTGTTAGCAAGTATCTTGCCACATCTTCCATAGCCAAGAATAAGGCAAGAGCTTTGATGAAGATTCCTATCACTATTTTTTATAGCTTCCAAAATACTACCCTCTGCTGTAGCAATAGCATTCATTATTGCGATTTTATCTGATTTCATAAAATCATAACAAAATATACCCCTAGTTTGACATAAGTCAGTGATATCTGTAGGAATCATACCACCTAGAAGCATATGATCCTTATTTAATAAGTGGGCAATAGTTTTACTACTTGAATCACAGGCTGTATTAGAGGATATTGTTACTAGATCCCTTGTTAGGGGAATGGGTCCTATTAATACATTGCTCATCTTCATTAATTCGTCTAGTCCTCCGACCCTAATATGGTTTTTGTGTGAAATTTGATCATACAGCCTATAAGAATATATAAAATAGCCTTTATCTAGTAAGGATAACGCAATATGAACCTGGCGTTTGTCTCCGCCAAAGATACCTATATTATTAAAATGCGACACCTTGATCCCCTCCTTATGTGACATTATATGATTTGAAGTAAAAAAATGTGCTTTAGTCTTTGTTTATAATACCTTTATAAAAATGTTATAATTTGCAAAATGAAGTAGAAAATAATTGAAAGATCTTACTAATGCTTGACATGGAAATGTATCTGTGATATTTTAATAAAGGATACAAGTGATACGAAAAATCCCCATTTTTGTAATCAGCAAGAGATTATCACAAAGGTTGAATAGCCAAAATGATACACGTGAGGCATATTAAGTCGTCTGTATAGACGATTTTTTACCTTATAGGAAGTGGTTTATTGTCTTATGCTTTATAGAAGGAAATAATATGAAAAAAAACTATAAAGATTATAAATTGGTTTGGAAAACCCTACCTAATGGAAAGACTAAGCAGGTAGCAGAGTATATAGGACAGTATTATGTATGTCAGCTGACTACAAAAGAATTTAGAAGATATAAATTTTACTATTTGGCTTTAGTGCTTTGCAGTGGTACCATTGCGATAGGTGCAGGACTCATCAACAATCCTGGTAGCAAAGTGGCCTATGTAGCATTACCTTATGTTTCCTTATTAATCCCCATTACCATTAGTTTTATAGGAACAATAGACTTTATATCTTCTGGTATAAAAATAAAACAAATAGAATATGTTAAAACAAAGTTAAGGATAAAACGTTCTACTATTTGTCAGATGGTTCTTAGTAGTCTGGCGGGTATAGGAAATATAATGCTAACAATATCCGATAATAATGAAGCTGGATCTTGGATTAACGGGGTTTTTACTGGCTCTATGCTACTTATATTAATAATAAGCATTGCGTTTTTTTCTTTACAAATGAAGGTAAATTATAGGGTGGAAGATACGAATTATAGTGAATAATTATAATTTGGTCTTCTTCCGTTTATTTTACAGGGATAATAGGTATTATTTGTATTAGACAAATATGGAATTTAGAGGAGGAAAAGAGATGAGACAAACAAAAAAAGCAATATCTCTTCTGATCGTGCTTGTCATGGTATTAATGGCATTTTCAGCATGCGGTAAGAAGGATAAAAAAAATGACAACACTCCTTTAGTGGTTGGATACTTGCCGTTTAGTGAGAAGTTTAGTCCGTTTTTTGCAACAACTGGATATGATCAAGACGTAGCAGAAATGACTGGTGTCATGTTATATACAACTGACAGAACCGGTGGTATTGTATACAACGCCATTGAGGGTGAGACAATCCCTTACAATGGTGTGGATTACACATATAAAGGAATTTCAGACATTAAAGTTAACTATGACACAGCTGCTGGGATAACCACCTATGATATTAAGATTAGGGATGATGTTAAATTTAGTGATGGACATGTTATGGATGCTGATGATATTATATTTACTTTTTATGTATTAGCAGACAAGACTTATGATGGGTCTTCAACCTTGTTCTCACAGCCCATAATAGGTATGCAAAATTACCGTGCTAATAGCACCGTTGCTGAGTCGATTACTGATGAAGAGGTTATGGATTTCTTGGCAAATCCCAACGAAGACTTAGCTAAGGAACTTTCCGACAAACTTATCAGACCCTTATTAGTGTCTGAATATGAGTGGGTAGCTAGCCTTTACGAAGATGAGGCTTATAAGTCCTATACTGATGCTCATCCTGCTCAAAAAGATTTATTTGCCAACTTCTACAACTTAGATGAGACCTATGATTCATATGCTGTATCTGATGAGAACCAGGTTGTTGAAGACATAATAGCCCAGTATGGTGCTGATTATAAGGCCTTGGGAAGTGGCTATGCAGGCGATGAAAGCTATTTCGAAAATGATGCTATAGCAATTGCTAGAGATATTATCACTGAAGTGAAGAAGGCAGCTGGCGAGGGAGAAGATGTTCATAATATCGAAGGTATTAAGAAAATAAGTAATACCGAGGTCCAAGTAACTACTAAGGGATATGATGCAACAACTATCTATCAGATCGGTGGCACAATTGTAGCTCCTCTACACTACTATGGTGATGAAGCTCAGTATGATTACGACAATAATAAATTTGGATTCCCTAGAGAGGATTTATCTATTGTAAAAGCAAAGACAACACAACCTCTAGGTGCAGGCCCATACAAATTTGTTAAATATGAGAATAAAGTAGTATTTTTAGAGGCAAATGAGCATTACTATAAGGGAAAACCTAAGATTAAATATGTACAATTAAAAGAAACCTTAGAAGCGGATAAGGTAACAGGTATTGAGCAGGGTACCATAGATATAACAGATCCAAGTGGAAGTAAAACTGTATTTGAACAGATTGGTAAGATTAATGGTAACGGTGAATTATCTGGCAGCAAAATTTTAACAAGCACTGTTGACAACCTAGGTTATGGTTATATCGGTATAAATGCTAATCAGGTTAATGTTGGTGGAGAACCTGATTCACAAGCCTCAAAGAATTTGAGAAAGGCAATTGCAACAGTACTTGCTGTATATCGTGATGTTGCTAATGATACCTACTATGGTGATGCCGCAAGCGTAATAAACTATCCAATATCAAACACATCCTGGGCTGCACCTCAGAAATCGGATTCAGATTATAAGATAGCATACTCAGAAGATGTTGATGGTAATCCTATCTATACAGCTGATATGAGCTCTGATGATAAGTATGAAGCAGCTAAACAAGCGGCTTTGAGATACTTCCAGGCGGCTGGATATACTGTATCTGATGGAAAGGTAACTGCCGCTCCAGAAGGAGCTAAGATGGAATATGAGATTCTTATTCCTGCTTATGGTGATGGTAATCACCCTGCATTCATGATTTTAACTGATGCTTCAGCTGCATTAGCAACAATAGGCTTTAATCTGAATGTTAATGACCTTACAGATGCAAATGTTCTTTGGGATAGACTTGACGCTGGTACCCAGGAGCTATGGTGTGCTGCATGGGGAGCAACCATTGATCCTGATATGTATCAAATATACTATAGTACCAATATAGTTGGTATGGGTGGTACAGATAGTAACCATTATCATATTGCTGATTCTGAACTTGATACATTGATTATGGAGGCTAGAACCAGCGATGATCAAACCTTTAGAAAGACTGCATATAAGCAGGCCTTAGATATTATAATGGATTGGGCTGTTGAAGTTCCTAACTACCAGAGACAGAACTCAGTTGTATTTAGTGCAGAGCGTTTGAAAGTTGATACAATTACACCTGATATTACAACCTTCTACGAATGGTTCCTTGAAATTGAGAATCTCGAATTAAAATAACTAGTAATCCTGCTTTGGCAGTTTAAGATAAGAGTGCCATGAATATTCATGGCATTCTTATCATTATATTAGAAACACTACTAATTTATGCCAGTATGGCATGTATTTCAATATAATGAGATAACAATATTCTATATGCAAACATTTGTTAAATAAAAACAACTATACGAACACATAAAATAATGCTAGAATAAATTTAAGGTATAAAATCACATTTATATGGTTTATATAATGACTGTATATAGATTGGCATAAATAAGATGTTATTTTGGAAATACTAATTAGAAAATCAGGAGATATAGACAATGCGTAAATTTATATTAAGAAGGTTGGCTGTCAGCGTTGTGATACTGTTTTTTGTAGCGTTAATTATATATACTATTATGCGCAGTATGCCATCCTCCTTTGTTGAGAACATGGCTAGGGAGAAGGCCTCACTTCCAGGAGGAAAATCATATAGAGAATGGTTGGAACAGCTAAATGAGTCCTATGGTCTTGATAAGGGTATCCTAGGAGGTTTTTTTCATTGGCTTGGACAAGCTATAAGAGGCAACTTTGGAGACTCATGGGCCTTTAATGTGCCTGTTACCCAAAAATTTAAAACCGTAATATTTGATTCATTTGTATTAGGAGCCATATCATTTATACTTCAGATTATTATTGCAATACCCTTAGGTATTAAAGCGGCGAAAAAACAATATAGTAAATCAGATTATGCTATTAGTGTTTTTGCTTTAATTGGTATTTCATTACCCTCATTTTTCTTTGCTACTATATTAAAATGGATATTTTCTGTAAAGTTAGGATGGTTTGATTTGTTTGGCATGATTGGGCGTATGCATGAGCAATTAAGTCCTTTTGGTAAGTTTTTAGATAGGGCTCATCATATGGTATTACCTGTAGTTACATTGACTATTGTAAGTATAGGTTCTTTAATGCGTTATACAAGAACAAACATGTTAGAGGTTTTAAACTCGGATTACATTAGAACTGCTAGGGCTAAGGGACTTGCAGAAAAAAGAGTTATTAATTATCATGCATTTCGTAACACCTTAATTCCTATTGTAACTATAATAGGAGGATCACTTCCTGCCTTGTTTGGTGGGGCTATGATTACGGAAACCTTATTTCAAATTGAAGGAATAGGTTATACAGCGTATCAGGCTATGACTACGGGGGATATCCCTTTTTCTATGTTCTACATTGTATTTATGGCCATACTTACACTACTTGGTAACTTGATTGCAGATATTTTATATGCAGTTGTAGACCCTAGAGTAAGAGTAAATTAAGGAGGTGTGTGAGATGACTAAGAATGATAAGAACGAGAATATTAGCACCTCCCAAGTTTTAGATGAAGAACAGAGGGTCCGGGTCTTGTCGCCTGGGATGCTAGTTACTAAGAGATTTTTCAGAAACAGACTCGCAGTTATTGGACTTGTGATTTTAGTTTCAATGTTTTTATTCTCCTTTGTTGGGGGCCTATTAACTCCCTATGGAGAAACACAGGTATTTAAAATTTATGAGAGTATTGAAAAGGATTATGCTGGAGTTGCTATAAACAATGAATTTCAGTATATGGACGCTGAGGGTGAGAGCTTTCCTAGTATAGGGAGGGCACAGCTAGTTCTGGCTATAAATAATGGCGAAACCACCTTTACATCAAGAGATTTAGACTATTCCTTAATAAAGGAAGGTGAAGATTTCTATCGTATTGTACAGTTTCAGGATGTTGCAACTGTAGTAAACCTGAAGGGTGTTAATAGATTTACACCTGTAGATGGAGAAACATTTTCCAAGGAATTAGAGCTAGTAGCTACAGAGGCTTTATTAGCAGGAGAAGATAGCTTCGAGTTTGAAGAAGTATATTATTCTATAATATCTAGAGGTAGAAATAAAGCTATCTCCCGGGCTCAGGACATTAGTATAGCTACTAAGAAGATTTTTAACACCTATTCAGAAGATGTTGTTCTAGATTATGATTTTTGCTATGCAGCAGAAAAGGCTATGAATGAAAAAACTCTGACCTTTGAAGTAAAGGGAGTAGAGTATGAAATGGAACTGGATGAAGCAAGTAGTAAGGCAATATTTTACAAGATTGATGGAAATAATAGAATAGAGTATTCACTTGCTTCGAATATAAATATTAATTCTATAGAAAAGGAATTCTTATCAATAGATTATAGGGAGGCTGTGCTTAATGCCATTTATAATGGTGAAGCAAGTTTTTCTATGGCTGATAAGGATGGTATAGATGTAAATTATAGGTTGGTTCGTAACAATGAGCAGTATACAATAAGAAAGCATACTGAAACAGAGCTAATCAATGTATATGAAAGCCCTTCAAAAAAGCATCCACTTGGCACCGACGGCAATGGTATGGATATTCTTACACGATTGATGTATGGTGGAAGGATTTCACTTATTATTGGATTTGTGGTAGTAATAATTGAAATATTAATTGGTGTTATATTGGGTGGCTTGGCTGGATATTTTGGAGGATGGGTTGACAATATTATAATGCGTACCGTGGATGTTGTGTATTGTATTCCGTCCTTGCCTTTATATATTATTTTGGGGTCTATAATGGATTTCTTAAGGATAGATCCACAGTATCGTATATTTTTGCTTATGATTATTCTAGCATTATTGGGTTGGCCAGGTATTGCAAGAATGGTACGAGGGCAGATATTGTCTCTTCGTGAACAAGAATTTATGATTGCGACTGAAGCTCTAGGCATTAGTGTAAGAAGAAGGATATTTAAACATTTGGTGCCCAATGTAATACCACAGCTTACAGTTATTGGTTCAATGAACCTAGGTGGCATTATTCTTACAGAGGCTACCCTAAGCTATCTGGGGCTTGGTGTTAAGTTCCCATATGCATCTTGGGGTAATATAATTAATGCTGTAAATAATATCTATGTTATGACGAACTTCTGGTTTGTCTGGATACCGGCTGGACTACTGATATTAATTACAGTGTTAGGATTTAACTTTGTCGGTGATGGTTTACGTGATGCATTTGACCCTAAGATGAAGAGGTAGGTGAATTAAGTGGCTCTATTTAAAAAAAATAAAATTAAAAACTCAAACTATATTTCCTCCAAGGAATCTAGAAATATTTCTAAGGAAAATAGAAGAATTACTAATGAAATAGAAAAAAGAAGAAATCGCAAAAATATACCTAGAGAAGAGTATATTACCCAGATGAAGGATCCTAATAATGTTGTAGAGTTTGATGATCTTCATACTTATTTCTTTACAGATATAGGAACAGTTAAAGCAGTTGATGGAGTAAGCTTTAATATACCTACTGGAAAAACTGTTGGAGTTGTAGGAGAATCAGGGTGTGGTAAGTCTGTTACAAGCCTATCACTAATGCAGCTAGTACAAAGACCTCAGGGTCAGATTGTTGGAGGCTCAATAAGATTTAATACAGGTGAGGAAGTCTATGATATTGCCAAAACTCCCACATCAGAGATGCAGAAACTTAGAGGAAATATGATATCTATGATATTCCAGGAGCCAATGACAAGCTTAAACCCAGTATTTAGAATAGGTGTTCAGCTTGATGAGGTTACCCAACTTCATAATATGGATATGACAAAGGACAAGGTGAAACAACGGTCCTTAGAGATGCTGGAGTTGGTTGGAATTGCCAATAGTGAAGGCGTATACAAGATGTATCCTCATGAATTGTCTGGTGGTATGAGGCAGCGTGTTATGATAGCTATGGGACTTGCATGTAGCCCAAGACTTATCATTGCAGATGAGCCTACAACAGCCCTTGATGTAACCATACAGGCTCAGATTCTTGAGTTGCTTCGTAGTTTGAAGGATAAGATTAACAGCAGTATTATGCTTATTACCCATGACCTTGGAGTAATTGCAGGAATGGCTGATTTTGTAGTTGTTATGTATGCAGGAAGGGTAGTTGAAAGGGGAACAGTGGAGGAGATATTTAAAAATCCCAGCCATCCTTATACAATAGGCCTGATGAATAGTAAGCCGACAGTAGGCAAGAAGGTGGACCGCCTATATAGCATACCAGGTAAGGTGCCAAACCCTGTTAACATGCCAAACCATTGTTATTTTTATGACCGATGTGATAAGAGGATGGATGTATGCAAAAGCAAATATCCAGAGGAAATATATCTTACACCCACCCATGGAGTTTCTTGTTTTCTATATGATGAGAAGAAAGGAGAGCTAGAGAATGGAAGATAAAGCAATAAGGGATCAGGATTCTGATGATATTATATTAGAAGTTAGGAACCTGAAGAAATACTTCCCTATCAAGGCAGGTGTATTCTCTAAGCAGAAGGGTGAAGTAAAAGCAGTAGATGATATTAGCTTTAAGATAAAACGGGGTTCTACTATGGGCCTAGTTGGTGAGTCAGGATGTGGAAAGTCAACAACAGGTAGAACTATATTAAGATTGATTGAAAAGACATCTGGAGAAGTAATATTTAAAGGTAAGGATGTTTATGGTCTTGATAAAAATGAACTTAGGGAACTTCGTACTAAAATGCAGATTATATTTCAGGATCCTTATTCAAGCTTGTCACCCAGACTTCCCGTAGGAGAGATTATAGGTGAAGCTGTTAAAGAACATGGCCTGGTGCCAAAGGACCAGTATGAGGAATATCTAGATAATATTATGACCTCATGCGGCCTCCAGTCCTTTCATAAGGATCGTTATCCTCATGAATTTTCTGGGGGACAGAGGCAGAGAATATGTATAGCAAGGTCTTTGGCAGTTAATCCAGAATTTATAGTATGTGATGAACCAGTATCAGCCCTTGATGTTTCAATTCAGGCACAGATTATTAACCTGCTTAAGGATTTACAAAAGGAAAGAAACTTAACTTATTTATTTATCTCTCATGACTTATCTGTGGTTGAGCATATATCAGATACAGTAGGTGTTATGTATCTGGGTAGCCTAGTGGAGTATGGCAAAACAGAGGATATATTTAGGAATCCCTTGCATCCCTATACAAAGGCATTATTAAGTGCAGTACCTATACCTAACCCTGATGTGAGGATGAACCGTATAATTCTTGAAGGCAGTATTCCTTCACCAGCAGACCCCCCAAAGGGTTGTAAATTCCATACAAGATGTGGACATTGCATGGATATATGCAAGAAGGAAGTTCCTATGATGAAGGAAGTTGAAAAAGATCATTTTGTAGCCTGCCATTTATATGAATAGTACTAGAATTGGTCCTATATTTTAATGGAGTAGAATATGAAAAAAGAGAAAAAATTTAAAAAGATAAATGTAGAGGACGATAACCGAGTTATAGCTAATATGAATATTGACGGAATGGAAATGTACAATAAACGTATGACCGGTGAGCCTCTATATAATGAAAGTAATGAGCCTATAGAAGAGCTTGATAAGAAGGAACTACGAAGAATTACCTTAAGTGCAACATTAGGTGGACTACTAGTCGGATTAGTGTTTTTGACAGCCATTTTTCTCTTTATTATGTTCTGTGTCTATATATGGTTTTAGATATTACTTATTAATTGAGACTGTGACAAAATGTAATTAGGTTTATACCTGATAGTGCATTTTGGAACAGTCTTTTTTT
>JAAYRC010000090.1 GCA_012518975.1 Clostridiales bacterium | reverse complement strand
ATTCCATGTCCAAGACTAGCCGCCCCCTTATAATGGGCATCCTGTAGATAAGGAGGGATAGTTGCGGTCTTTTCTGTCTCAACAACCTTCATAGCAGCTCCTATTGCATTAACTGCCGAGTTACTCTTTGGTGCTGAGGCCACATAGGTTGCGGCCTGGGCTAGTACAATCTGCGCCTCAGGCATACCTAAACGTTCTACAGCTAGGGATGCATTTACAGCCACTACTAGTGCATTGGGGTCTGCATTTCCTACATCCTCAGCGGCACATATCATAATTCTACGGGCAACAAATGCCACCTCCTCCCCCGCATATAGCATCCTTGCAAGATAATATACAGCAGCATCAGGATCAGAACCTCTCATACTCTTTATAAATGCTGATATGGTATCATAATGATTATCTCCACCCTTATCATATTTTAAAGCCCTCTTCTGTATACACTCTGAGGCAACCTCTAATGTTACATGTATAAAACCATCCTCAGATCGGTCAGTAGTAAGGACTCCTAATTCAATGGCATTTAAGGCGGCTCTTGCATCTCCATTTGCCACATCTGCAAGAAAGTCCAAGGCATCCTCATGCAGCTTAACCTTATATGCTCCAAGCCCCCGCTCTTCATCAGTTACTGCACGGCTTATTAGGATCTTAATATCTTCCTTGTCCAGTGGCTTTAACTCAAATATAATCGATCTAGATATCAAGGCAGAATTCACTTCAAAATAAGGATTTTCAGTCGTTGCCCCTATTAATACAATAGTACCATCCTCCACAAAAGGAAGAAGATAATCCTGTTGGCTTTTATTAAACCTATGAATTTCATCAATAAAAAGAATCGTCTTTCTGCCATACATACCCAAGTCATTCTTTGCCTGTGTAATGACTGCCTCCATATCCTTTTTTCCTGATGAGGTAGCATTAATTTGAGTAAAGATAGAGCTTGTGGTGTTAGCTATAACCTTGGCCAGGGTTGTTTTACCAGTTCCAGGTGGACCATAAAACAGGATGGAGCTAATTTTATCTGCTTTAATAGCACGATAAAGTAGCTTGTCCTTTCCAATAATATGTTTTTGCCCCACTACTTCCTCTAAGGTTATAGGACGAAGCCTCGAAGCTAAAGGTGATTCTTTCTTCATATTCTTATCTCTCATATAATCAAACAAATCCAATTTTACTTCCTCCAAGAAAATTACTCATTGCAATTTTATAAAATTCAGTCATAATAAATATAATAAAACCATAAGACACATAAAGAGGGAGGGCCTATGAACATACCAAAGGATCCATATATTCTACTAAGCTATATTAATACAAAACTAAGAAATGAATTCCATTCACTGGATGATCTATGTGCTAGCCTAGGACTAGATATTAACCAAGTACTCTCATCCTTATCCTCTATCGGATATAGCTATAATGAAACTAAAAACATGTTCAGTCATAAGGATTGAGTAGTTGCTATTTATTGCGGTCTTTTTTACTAAATGAAGCTATAAATAGTAATAGTTTAAATATTACAAATCCTATACAAGCACCTATAGAATCGATAAGCACATCCCTTATCTCACCACTTCTTCCTGGTACAAATGTCTGGTGATATTCATCTGTTGCTGCATATACTATAGTTATTCCTATAGTAAGAATAGCTAACTTATATCCCTTAAGTCCAGGTCTTGTTACCCAAAGGGGCCAAGCAATAGACATAGAAAGCAGGGCATATTCTGTTATATGTGCTAACTTTCTGATAATGCCGTTCAAGTTCATAAGAGCATTTTCCCTATCTGCTCCTACCACTTCCTGTCCACTTATAGTTTCATATACTGAATATATAACATCTGTTATCGTCATGCTACTCTGACTTGATATATCAGCGGGCTTAGACGAGAATATATATATCATAATCATTATAAGTACTGCAGGTAGCCAATATAATAGCCTTTTCACTCTTTCTCCTCCCAAACTCAATACTTATTTTGATGATACAATAATCCTAATTACACATTTACTAATAACAACATTATATCATAAATAAGGCAAATCGCAAACATGTGTTTACCACACATGCCCTTGCTTGCCTCTAATAGTATTGATATAATAAATTAATGATAGACTTTAAGGAGGCATATGATATGGAATTGGAGACATATTATACTATATACCAGGGTGGTGTAGGTGAATTTGTTATGAAAAAGTCCAGGTTTATAGCGTCCGTTAGCCCAGTAGAAACAGAGGAAGAAGCTCTCAATTTTATAGATGGATTAAAGAAGCAATATTGGGATGCCGCCCATAACTGCTATGCTTATATAATAGGAGTAAAGAATCCCATTATGCGTTGCTCAGATGACGGTGAACCTAGTAAAACAGCTGGAAAACCAATGCTTGATGTTCTGCTTGCCAAGGAATTAACTAATCTTGTAGTTGTAGTTACACGATATTTTGGAGGAACCCTTCTTGGAACTGGCGGTCTTGTAAAGGCATATCAATCAGCTACTATAGAAGGACTAGAAAAAAGCCTTATCATAAAAAAAGAACCAGGAGTCCACATGCAGCTTATTACTGATTATAACCTAGTTGGTAAAATTCAATATTATATAGGACAAGAAAACATACCTCTAATCTCTTCCGATTACACAGATGTTGTTACTTTGGATTTGATGATACCAATCGACCAAGTTGATTGCTTTCAAAAAAAATTAGCGGATCTTTCTAATGGCAACTTGAGAGCCTCCGAAATAGAAAAACTTTATTTCTCAACTATAAATCGTGAGGTAATATTATTTAAGTAGTATACTTTCTAAAATAAAAAGTCACACCCCATGAAATATCAATATCCCATGAATGTGTGACTTTTCCTTTTACTAAGCAAGTAGTAGGCTTTGCTACAAATATATGTAAGTATTTCTAGTAAAGATATGTTCATTATAGGTCAAAAAAGGGTCAGATAAAATTTTTAAATGTCATGCGCTTATACCGCCTCAAGTGTAATTAAAGTGTCCACAATTTCTACCATTGAAATCGGAGTTACAACCTGCTGGTAAAGGATTTTTATCATCTTTTCTACCTTCTCTCTAGAAAAAGATATACCCTTAATCTCTTCGATTTCCAAATCATCATCAATATACTTGATGATTTGAATACCAAAATAAGGTTTTCCGGTGATAGATCTGTGGTTTTCTGTAATAACATATTCTAGTCGCATTCTTCTGTTGTCATCCAAGGTCACTTCGTTTTTAAAAGCTACTTTCATCTTTCTCATTGTAATACCCCCATATTTAACTAAAATTACAGAAAACAACTAGCAATTAATATTATACACTGAATATATAACAAAATAAAGAGATATTTAACGCGTCATTTTGTAGTGTTCGTTTTATTTCGACACCTCTGTTTATTTACTGAATATTTATATGTAAAATTATTGTTATATATGACGTAATGTGAAAATAACAAAATATTTCTATATAATTATGATTTTACTATCTATATATATAATTTATATTACTTCATGTCAATATGCTTATGTATATATATGGCACTTATTGTATGTTGTTGGGTTTTATTTAAATTATCCTTTATTTAATGAATATAATTTGATATACTCTTCTTATGTTATAGTCCATGCATATCTCATGCAAATTGGATGGAGGTAATTATGAATTACAGCAAAAAAGGAATTGAACAAAAGCAAAATTATATAAAATCAACATCAAGACGCCTAACATCAAAATTTCGTATTGGTTTGTTTAGACTATGTATCATTACGGCTGTTGCAATGGTTATCATAGGCGTCTACGCAGGCCTTGGCTATATAAAAGGCTTAGCCGATAGCGCCCCTAATATTTCACAGATTGATGTCCGTCCTAGAGGCTTTACCACTATGGTATATGATAGCGAGGGCAATATCACTGAACATTTAATTGGAGCCCATGCCAATCGTGAGTATGTTGAAATTAGTCAAATTCCAAAATTAGTTCAGAATGCATTTATAAGCATTGAGGACGAAAGATTCTACGACCATGATGGAATTGATGTAAGAGGCATCTTTCGTGCCTTCTTTGTAGGAGTTAAGAGCGGCAAATTTGACGAGGGTGCCAGCACAATAACCCAGCAACTTTTAAAAAATCAAGTGTTTGACGGTGGAATGGAGCTAGAATTTGTTGACCGTCTAGAAAGAAAGATTCAGGAACAATACTTGGCTATACAGCTTGAAAACAAATTAAGCAAAGATCAAATTCTTGAATACTATCTTAATACCGTTAATCTTGGCTCAGGCACTTATGGGGTTCAAACTGCATCAAAAAGATACTTTAACAAGAACGCTTGGGATCTTACCCTATCTGAGGCTGCAGTATTAGCCTCTATAGTCCAGCTTCCCGCATACCACAACCCTATAACTAATCCTGAAAGAAATGATGCGCGTAAGAAAGACGTTCTAGCAAAGATGCTAGAACAAGGTCTTTGTACTCAAGATGAATATGATATAGCTATGGCAGATGATGTGTATTCTAGAATTCAAACAGTGAATGAGGAATATGCTGCCAGCTCTTATTATAGCTATTATACTGATGAACTAATTGAACAGGTTATGGAGGACCTTCAATCGAAACTAGGATATACGCAAACCCAAGCCTTAGACCTAATCTATAGCGGAGGATTGAAGATAATTACAGCCCAGGACCCTACAATACAAAGAATCTGTGATGAGATATTCTCTGACGAATCCTTTTTCCCTGAAATTGGTAAATCATATTGGGAATTAACCTATGCTCTTTCAATACAAAAGAATGATGAGGAGAAGACAGTTATTCATTACGGTGGTCATGACCTATTAGCATTCTTTAAAGATTATAAGGATCCTGATAACCTATATGCTGATGAAAAAAACAGTAAGTTTTCTCTACTATATAAAGATAAAGACGATATGCTAAGTAAGATAGATGAGTTTAAAAATTCTGTGGTTGAAGAAGGGGATATAATATTAGGAGAAAAAATCGAATCTACCATACAGCCTCAGGTGTCATTTGTTGTAATAGACCAACATACTGGACATGTATTGGCAATTGTTGGTGGAAGAGGTGAAAAGCTAGGAAATCGTACATTAAATCGTGCAACTAATACTAAAAGGCAGCCTGGTTCTACCTTTAAGATTCTTTCTACCTATCTACCCGCACTAGATACAGCAGGATTCACTCTTGCCAGCGTCTTCGATGATGCCGGACCATACTATTATCCTGGAACTAATGACCAGGTGCATAACTGGAGTTCCAAGGTAAAATATGAGGGTTTAAGTACCCTTAGAAAAGCAATTTATGATTCAATGAATATTGTAACAGTAAAAACCCTAGATGCTGTAACGCCAAGAGTTGGTTATGACTATTTAAAGAAATTAGGCTTTACTACCTTAGTTGAGTCTAGGACTACAACTGATGGTAGGGTTTTATCAGATATTAACCTACCTATGGGCTTAGGTGGCCTTACTGATGGTGTAACCAATCTCGAATTAACCGCAGCTTTTGCTACTTTGGCAAATAGAGGAGTGTATACAGAGCCTATTCTTTATACCAAGATTCTAGATCATAATGGTAAGGTTTTAATTGACAATGAACCCCGTAAAGAGCAAGTAGTAAAGGAATCAACCGCATGGCTATTAACTAATGCCATGGAAGATGTAGTTACAAAAGGAACAGGTTCGTCCTTAAGACTTAGAGAAATAGATATGCCTGTTGCAGGAAAAACAGGATCCACTTCGGATTATAATGACTTATGGTTTTCAGGCTATACTCCATATTATACAGCCACTATATGGGCGGGTTTTGACAATAATAGAACACAGTCAGAACGTAGTTTCAACCGAATAATATGGCGAACTATTATGGAAAGAATCCATATTGAAAAGGGACTTGAGAAAAAAGCCTTTGAAAAGCCTAGCTCTATAGTAACAGCTAAGGTATGTACTAAGTCAGGCAAGCTTGCTGTAGAAGGTATATGTGATCATTATCTTGGGGGCAACACCACTAGGGTAGAATACTTTGCCAAGGGGTCAGAGCCAACAGAAAAATGTGATCTTCATGTAAAGGCCTCCATATGTACAGACTCCTCACTACTGGCTACTGAATATTGCCCTATCCATAGCCATAAAGAAGCCGTTTACTTGAACAAAACAGAAATAGGAACAACCAGTGATACACCATATGTTCTTCCTAAGGATGTCTGTAATGTTCATTCAGGCTTTTATTACGAGGATGAGCCTCCTTATCCACCAGACGATGATGACGATTACGACTATGAAGATGACTACTTCAATATGTTTAATTACCAGCATAGTAACGAATAGAAACTTTATAAAGGTTGTTGTAGAGCTTGCTAGGCAGACTCTGCAACAACCTTTTATGTAATAGGCTAT
>JAAYRC010000089.1 GCA_012518975.1 Clostridiales bacterium | reverse complement strand
GATGGAGTATTTGCTAACATAACTTTCAAGATCAAGGGTTCTGCAGGAAAAACAGCCAACTTAAGCTTCCAGACTAGTGGAGCATTTGGTGATGCCGACATGCAGAGAATAACAGGAGTTAATTTTGCTAATGGAAGCGTAACTATTAAGGAGGAGGAATTACAAGATCCATCTATATCTCCTGTAACAGCAACTTTTGATAAGTATAGTCCTGCTGATATTATAGTTGCATTAACAGCAAATGGTAATACATTTAAGGGAATCAGTGGATTGACAAAGGGTACTGATTATACGGTATCAGGCAATACAGTGACACTCCTAAAATCCTACTTAAGTACACTTTCTTTAGGTACAAAGAGTCTTACCTTTGATTTTGGTGTAAGTAATAATCCTACTTTATCTATGGTAATTAAAGACTCGACTCCGATTCCAGAAGAAAGTCTTTCCATATCAGTAGGAACAGTATCTGGGAAAAAAGACGAAATTGTTTCAGTACCTATTACAATAGAAAATGTTGATAAGGTAGGAAGCATAGACGCTTATGGTTTTATGGTCAGATATGATTCGACTTTAATTAAGCCGGTTGCTATTAAACAAGGTAATGTTTTGGAAGCTATAAGTGAGGATGTTATGGCAGAGCTTAACTCTGATTTTACACTTGGCAAGCCTGGTTTTATGGCATTGGCTCCTGAATACCAAAGACCTATCTATCTATCATTTAATGCATTTGATAATCAAAAAATTACTGAAGATGGCGTGTTGGTATACATAGATTTTGAGATTCTTGGTGAAGCAAATAACAAAGCAGGAGTTTCAATAGATAGGTATGGGTCATTTGTAGATGGTAATAAGGAAGAGATTACAAATATCATCTATACAGATGGGTTTGTTGAAATTATCGGAGATGTACAGCTTGATCCTTATATAACACCTACAAGGTCTGTCTTTGATAAATATAGTCCTTCTGATATAACAGTATATCTAACACCAAATGGAAACACCTTTAATGGTATTGAAGGACTAGTAGAGGGAAGAGATTATAGTGTTCAAGCAGATACAGTAAAAATCCATAGTAGTTATTTATCGTCATTAGACCTAGGTTTAGTATCACTAGTATTTGATTTTGGTAAAACGGGAGGTCCTTCAATAGCAATAACTATTAAAGATACCAGTCCTGTTGAAACTGATTTTAATATTAGTATTGAAAATATAACTGGTAAAACAGGTGATATTATTACAGTGCCTATTACAATAGGTAACATATCAAAGGTTGAGAGTATAATAACCTGCAATTTCTATGTTTTATATGATGATACTTTGCTTGAGGCAATATCTATATCCTCAGGTGATATCGTTATCAATCCTGGTATTAACTTTGCAAGTAAAGTAAATCAAGGATCCTTAAGTTTCTTGTTTCTTGATAATACCTTAGGAGATGAATTGATTACTGAGGATGGAGTATTTGCTACTATCACATTTAAGATCCTAGGTACAAGTAAAGAGGTTACGCCTTTAGCCTTTACTAATGAAGGAGCTTTTGGTGATGGAGACATGGAAAGAATAGAAATAAAGAAGATAGATGGAAGTGTCCAGATAAATTAGCTTATAAAAAAGAAAAACCTGTACTTTCATATGCATTAATAATATGAAAGTACAGGCAGTAGTTAGTGGGTTTCAATCCACTTAGAATATTATAAAACAAAACATAAAGGAGGACAAGCTAAATGAGAAAAATTGTAAAAAAAGTTGGATCTATTCTGATTGCAACTACATTAGCCTTGATGTTTATATCCTCTTCGTTAGCCTTTGCTGCTGATGGAGATGTTAACGAGGAATATAAGAGACGTTTTGAAACAATGTATAGTAAAATAAAAAATAAAAATAATGGTTATTTTAGTAATGATGGAGTGCCCTATCACTCAATTGAAACCTTATTGGTTGAAGCGCCTGACTATGGGCACGTTACCACAAGTGAAGCTATGAGTTACTATATGTGGCTTGAAGCAATGAATGGAAAATTCAGTGGAGATTTTTCTGGCTTTGAAGAAGCATGGGATGTTACAGAGAAATATTTGATCCCATCTGACAAGGATCAACCAAACAGTAGTATGAGTAGATATAATCCTAGTGATCCTGCAACTTATGCTCCAGAATGGGAAACACCTGAAAAATATCCATCACAGTTAGATTTTGATGCTCCTGTTGGTCAGGACCCCATAAATAGAGAGTTAGTGTCTTCCTACGGTACTAATATGATCTATGGTATGCACTGGCTACTAGACGTTGACAACTGGTATGGATTTGGCCTTCGTGGAGACGGAGTTAGTAAGAATGCTTATATCAATAGCTTCCAGAGGGGTGAGCAGGAATCTACATGGGAAACCATACCACAGCCTTGCTATGACACCATGGAGTTTGGTGGTGAAAATGGTTTTCTTGATCTATTTACAGGTGATTCATCATATGCAAAGCAGTTTAAATACACCAATGCTCCCGATGCGGATGCCCGTGCTGTACAGGCTACATATTGGGCAAATAAGTGGGCCAAGGATCATGGAGTAAATATTGATACTTATGTAAATAAAGCTTCAAAAATGGGAGATTATTTAAGATACTCTTTATTTGATAAGTATTTTAGAGTAATTGGTGATTCAGATAGGGCAGCTACAGGTTATGATTCTTGTCACTATCTCTTATCCTGGTACTATGCATGGGGTGGTGGAATTGGATCTGATTGGGCGTGGATAATAGGATGTAGCCATAACCATTTTGGATACCAGAATCCATTTGCAGCCTATGTATTATCAACAGATCCTGATTTAAAGCCAAAGTCTAGTAACGCTTCACGTGACTGGGCCAATAGCTTGGAAAGACAAATAGAATTTTACCAGTGGTTACAGTCTGCTGAGGGAGCTATAGCTGGTGGTGCAACCAACTCCTGGAATGGACGATACGAAGATATTCCATCTAATGTATCAACATTTTACGGTATGGCTTATATTGAGAATCCAGTATATGCAGATCCAGGCAGCAATACATGGTTTGGTATGCAGACGTGGTCTATGCAGCGTATAGCTGAGTATTATTATGAGAGTGGAGATGAAAGAGTAAGAGATTTATTGGATAAATGGGCAGCCTGGGCTAATTCTGTAATTAAGTTCAATGCCGATGGGACTTTTGAGATACCAAATGAGATTGATTGGGAGGGACAGCCTGACACATGGACTGGAAGACCTTCTAATAATTCCAATCTGCACGTAAAAGTTGTTAGTTATGGCGCAGACCTTGGGGTTGCTTCATCTCTTGCTAATACACTAGCATATCATGCAAAAGCAACAGGTAATGAAACTTCAAGAGAAAATGCTAAGAAGCTCCTTGATTGTATGTGGAATAATTATCAGGATGATAAGGGAATAGCATCTGTAGAAAAACGATCAGATTATTCTCGCTTCCTAGAGCAGGAAGTATATGTACCTGCAGGCTGGAGTGGAACAATGCCTAATGGCGACGAAATTAAACCAGGTGTTAAGTTTATTGATATTCGTTCTAATTACAGAAATGATCCAGATTGGGCTAGAGTTGAAGCAGAGCTACTAGCAGGTGAGCCAGCTACAATGGTTTACCATCGTTTCTGGGCCCAGTGTGAATTTGCAGTGGCCAATGGTGTTTATGCTATTTTATTCCCAGAGGATGATGTAGTAACTAATAAGGGAGATGTTAATAACGATGGATTTATTGATGCACTAGATCTTTCCTTATTAAAGAAGTATCTCTTAGATGTTTCAACAAATCTAAACTATGAAAATGCTGACATGAATGATGATAGTTATATAGATTCACTTGACTTTGCAGCATTAAAGAAGATTTTATTAAATTAATATAAAGTATACACCCCATTATGGAAATAGTCATAATGGGGTAGAAAATATGAAGGATAGGGGGATTGCAATGAAAAAACATTTTCTTAAAAGAGTTTCTTGGTTTTTAGTTTTAACAATGTTAGTATCCATTTTCTCTGGATTCTCCACACCTAAAAAAGTCAAGGCAGCTGAGATGGTTGGAGCAGGGGATATTATACGGAATAATACCTTTGATGGGGGAGTAGGTCTTCCTTGGCATGTAGTGGAAACATTTCCCGCTAGTGCAGATTTCTCAATTGAAGGTGGAAAATATAACATAACAATTAATAACAGGGGAACAGAAAGATGGGATGTTCAGTTCCGTCATAGAGGATTAACAATTGAAAGAGGACACACCTACACCGTTAAATTTACAGTATCTGCAACAAAGGACTGTAAAATATATCCTAAAATTGGTGATCAGGGCGAGCCTTATGATGAATATTGGAATTATAACATGAATTGGGATTTTGTTGAGTTAAGGGCGAACACACCAGTAACAATTACCCAAGAATTTACAATGAATCAAGCAACAAAAAATAATTGTGAATTTGCCTTCCATCTTGGAGGTACTGAGTGTGCAACATCACCATTACCTTACACTATTACCTTTGACGATATTTATGTCCTAGACCCTAATTTCCCAGGATATCCTGCTGAAGAAGAGGAGCCAACTAATGAGATTAGAGTTAATCAAGAGGGCTATTATCCAAAGACAGAGAAGAAGGCTACCCTTGTTTCATCATCAAACTCTCCTGTTACCTGGAATCTAGTAGATGGGTCAGGAAGAACAGTAGAATCGGGCAGTACCAAGGTAATGGGATTTGACAAGGCATCGGGTGATAATGTGCACATTATCGATTTTTCTTCTTTTGAAACAGAAGGACGAAACTATAGATTGATTTCAGGCTCATTTGAAAGCATGCCCTTTAATATCGGTAAGGACATATATTCTCAGATGAAATATGATGCTATGAAATATTTCTATCATAATAGAAGTGGTATTGAAATCAAACTACCCTACTGTGAAGAGTCACAATGGGCGCGTCCAGCTGGACATCCAAATGATGTAATGGTACCAGATCCTACTAAGGACTATAAAGCAAATTATTCTCTTGATGTAACAGGTGGATGGTATGATGCTGGAGATCATGGAAAATATGTTGTTAATGGTGGAATTTCAACATGGACAGTGATGAATCAATATGAACGTGCATTATATTATGGAGACACATCTGTTGCTCCATTTGCAGACAACACACTCAACATTCCTGAAAGTGGTAACGGATATCCTGATATTCTAGATGAATCTAGATATAATGTAGAATTACTACTTAAAATGCAGGTACCATCAGGTAGCTTAAAGGGAATGGCGCATCATAAAGCCCATGATGAGCGTTGGACAGCACTTGCAGTTCCTCCTCATATGGATGAAATGGATCGTTATTTACAGCCACCAAGTACAGCTGCTACTTTAAATCTTGCCGCTGTAGCTGCACAGGCATCCCGTCTATGGGAGGAATATGATTCTGCCTTTGCAGCCAAATGCCTAGCTGCAGCTGAAAGTGCATGGGATGCAGCAGTAGCAAATCCTAATATTTTCGCACCTATGGAGCAGGGACCAGGTGGTGGAGCTTATGGCGATGACTATGTAGAGGATGAATTTTACTGGGCAGCCTGTGAGTTATTTATAACTACAGGTGCTGCAAAATATGAAAATTATTTAAAGAGCTCCAAACATTATCTTGAGATGCCTTCCAACTTAGTTGGTGGTGAAGCTTTAGGACTTACCGGTTGCTTTGACTGGGGTAATACAGCGGGCCTTGGAACTATATCACTGGCACTTGTGCCAAACAATCTGAGTTCTTCTGAAGTTACTATGGCAAAAGCCAATATAAAGGCAGCAGCCGATGATTTTCTTAATATTGCCAGTGGCCAAGGTTATGGGGTACCAATAGAAGAAAGTCCAATTGGAGATGGCTTGGTAGGTTATCCATGGGGATCTAATTCATTTGTTGCAAACATAGCAATTGTAATGGCTTATGCATATGATTTTAGTGGTAATAAAGAGGTTAAGTATCTAAATGGAGCGACCAGTGCAATGGATTATCTTATGGGACGAAATCCGCTTGTTCAGTGCTATATAACAGGTTATGGTGAAAACCCTGCAGAAAATCCCCACCATCGTTTCTGGTGTTATCAAGCTGACAATACCTTCCCCAAGGCGCCAGCAGGTATTCTAGTTGGTGGTCCTAATTCCGGATTACAAGATCCTTGGGTTAAGGGTTCAGGATGGAGGCCAGGTGATAGACCAGCTCAAAAATGCTATATGGATAATATTGAATCTTGGTCAACAAACGAAATAACAATTAACTGGAATGCTCCACTTGCCTGGGTTGCAGCTTATCTTGATGAGCAGGGACCTAAGGTTGGAGGTGGCATAATTGTAACTCCTGAATTTGGTGACGTTAATGGCGATGGTTTAATCGATGCATTGGACTTTGCAACCCTAAAGAGATATATTTTATCGCCAGGTACCACAGATATTATTTTTGATAATACAGATTTAAATGTAGATGGCTTTATAGATGCAATTGATTTTGCATCATTAAAGAAGATGCTCTTAAAATAAACTTAGAAATTAATAACAAAGTACCATAGACATCCTATATTCTAAGAATCACTAGTATTATCATAAAAATATAGAGAACAAACAAAAGTCAACAGCCTGTAAATGCAGGATTGTTGACTTTTGTCATCTGATAGAAGTGTAGATAATTACTATATATGATACTTAGTATAAGAAACGTAAAAAATAAAGGCAAAAGATTGACATATGAAACTTGTAAAGGCATGGTTTAATCTGGTTGAGTTATAAGGAGGAAGTTTATGAAGAAAGGTAAACAAGCCATTATAATGGTTATGGCAATTGTATTAATTAGCTTTATTTTAATGAATCAAAAAGATATGTTTATGAACCTAGGACAGATAGCAAAAGCAGAAGAGACTTATTCTGTATGGAACTCATCGGAGATTTACAATAATGGTGATACAGTATCTTATGGCGGAAAGGTCTGGCAAGCACAATGGTGGACCCAAGGTCAGATTCCCGGATCTGCAGAGGCCTATGGGGTGTGGAAGGAAGTAATAACTGATCAAGGGTCTGGTAACTATCTTGTATGGAGTGCAACAGTAATTTATAACACAGGAGATGTTGTATCATACGGTGGCAAGCTTTGGATGGCACAATGGTGGACCCAAGGACAGATACCCGGAACCACTGGAGAATACGGAGTGTGGAAGGAATATAAGGGAGAAGGACCAGTTACAGATACTCAGGCTCCAACCCAACCAACTAATTTAAGGAGTAGTTCTAAGACTGCTACTTCAATTAGTCTATCATGGACAGCCTCTACAGATAATGTGGCCGTAACTGGTTACGAGTTATATAGTGGTAGTAGACTTATAGGAACATCCTCAACCACAAGCTATACGGTAACTGGACTTATAGCAAATACAAGCTATAGTTTTACTGTTAGAGCAAAGGACGCAGCAGGCAATACATCAATCCCTAGTACAGAATTATCTGTTACTACTAATAGTTCGGGCGGTGAAGAGACGGTAAAGTACTATAGCAATTTACCAGTGGTTTATATTAATACGGAAAATGGTCAATCCATAACTAGTAAGGAGGTGTATCTTAAGGGTACTGGTAAGATTATGGGAACTGGAGCTTTATTAAACACAGCCCTATATGATGGAGAATTAAAGATTAGAGGTAGGGGAAATTCTACTTGGATGGCTGCCAAGAAGCCATATAGAATCAAACTAGATAAAAAGGCAGACCTGTTTGGAATGGGCAAAAACAAGGACTATGTTCTGCTAGCGAATTATTATGACCAATCACTAATGAGAAATATGTTAGCTTTTGATTTTGCGGCAAAAATGGGCTTTGATGTATCAGGATTTCAAAGTGTTGATTTAGTCTTAAATGGTGTATATGAAGGGAACTATCTGCTCTGTGAGCAAACAGAGATAGCTAAAGACCGTGTTGATATCTTTGACTGGGAGGATGCGGCAGAAGATATTGCCAAAGCAGTAGTAGAGGCCAATCCATCTCTTGCTAATTCGGAAAATGAATTGGAGGATGCGCTAGTTGAGAACCTTAGCTGGATTACAAGTGGAACTTTCATATTCAAAGGTAACAATATTAGAATTACGGACTACCATGAAATTCCAGACATTACAGGAGGTTATTTGTTGGAATTAGATGATACCTATGATGAGGTTTCACAATTTAAAACCAGATCAGGACAGCCTATCATGATAAAAAGCCCTGAGTATGCAAAAACAAATCCAGAGATGTTTAATTATATACAATCTTATGTTCAAGCTTTTGAGGATGCAGTAAGAACATCTGACTTTCACACTACTTTTCAAGGAAGAAGGGTACATTACAGCGACCTATTCGATATGGATTCCCTAGTGGATTTCTGGATAATAACAGAAGTGTTTAGTAACCTAGACTCAATGTTTAAGAGCACCTATATGTATATGGACATTGATGGGCTGATGAAGATGGGACCGCTTTGGGATTGGGACCTATGTGCTGGAGGAAGTATGGTGATTGAATTTATGGACTATACTCAGACCTGGCAGACCTTATATAGGCAGCTGTCTCCTGCCCAAGGGCAGCAGTGGTATCGTTACCTAATCAAGGATCCTGTATTCTTACAAAAGGTTTATGACAGATATCATTCTATTCGTAATAGTCTGATTGAAGATATTATAAGAAATGGTGGAATCATTGATCAATTTGCGGCAGAGCTTGCTGAATCGGGTCAGTTGAACTTAAATAAATGGCCACAAGTTGGTATGTGGTGGCCCATGCCTAATCCTACTACTCCAATATATTATGAAAAGGTAGATGAGGTTAGAAGTTGGATGAATAGGCATATCACTTGGCTAGATACACAATTTTCATCCTATAATAGACTTAGTTCTTCATTAGGTGTAAATTAATTAAATTTGTAGTAGATATATTGACATCGACAAGTGACGACCTAGCAATAATTACTTAAGAAAAATGTATTACAAGATATGACAGTAAAACTCCTCTTGGATTAGATGACAAAATATTATCATCTAATCCAAGAGGAGTTTTACTGAAATCATAGGTGGTAAATCATCTTATCTATTATAAATTTCATAATAGAAATCATCTAATGGCGAGCCATATCCTTGAAAACCAAATGATACATAGTCCCCTGCATTAATTATATTAT
>JAAYRC010000020.1 GCA_012518975.1 Clostridiales bacterium | reverse complement strand
TAAACACCCTAACCGATTATAGATATATCAAAAAATATGCTGCCGAGGATGGAGAAAATGGCGGCAAGAAGCGTTGTAGCGGTAGAGACGGTAAAGACCTTATACTAAAAGTACCTCCTGGAACAGTTATATATGAAAAGGAGTCTGGTAAGGTTGTAGCTGATATGTCTGGTGAAAACCGTAGGGAGGTCATCCTAAAAGGAGGCCGTGGGGGAAAGGGCAACCAGCATTATGCAACTAGTACCATGCAGGCACCAAAATATGCTCAACCTGGACAACCACCCATGGAGATGAATGTAAGACTTGAGCTTAAGGTAATTGCAGATGTAGGCCTTGTGGGCTTTCCTAATGTAGGTAAATCAACTCTCTTATCCAGAGTTACCAATGCAAGACCAAAGATAGGTAACTATCATTTTACAACTACAAGTCCTAATCTTGGAGTTGTAGATTTTGAAGATGGTGGTGGTTTTGTTATTGCAGATATACCTGGCCTAATTGAAGGGGCTTCCGAGGGACTGGGTCTTGGACATCAATTTTTAAGACATATTGAAAGAACTAAAATTATTATTCACTTGGTTGATGCAGCTTCCACAGAGGGAAGGGATCCAATAGAGGATATTAGGTTAATTAATGAAGAATTGACATCATATAATGAGCAACTGGCTAAGCTACCTCAAGTTATTGCTGCAAATAAAATCGATGTATTATATGGTGATGATGAGCTAGAAGTAATCAAGAAACTTAAGGATACCTTTGAGCCAGAGGGCTTTAAGGTGTTTGCCATATCTGCAGTAAGTGGCAAGGGAATAAATGAGCTTTTGTATCATGTAAAAGGTATTCTTGAAAGCATAGACAAAGAACCAGTTGTTTTTGAAAAGGAATTCTTCCATGAAAATATAAGAATATCAGATGAGCCTTTTGAGGTATGGAAAGAAGAAGACAATCTCTATGTAGTTGAAGGGCCTAGGATTGAACGTATGCTAGGGTATACCAATTTAGAATCAGAAAAAGGCTTTATATTCTTCCAAAATTTTATGAAAGATAATGGTATACTAGATAAGTTGGAGGAATTAGGAATCCAAGAGGGTGATACAGTAAGAATGTACGGACTTCAATTTGATTACTACAAATAATAGATAAGAACATATATAGATACAGCAACTATCAACCTAGTATATTTAATTAATCTACACTAAATATAATTATCATACGCATATATATATAAGAAGGGAGTGCTTTGATGACAACAAAGCAAAGAGCTTATTTAAAAGGCTTGGCTATGACCATGGAACCAATTTATCAAATTGGAAAGTCAGCCCTTACCCCAGAGATTACTGTGGGAGTAGCGGAGGCATTAGAGGCAAGAGAATTAATTAAGATAAATGTCTTAAAGAATTGCTTAGTAGACATTAATGATCTGGCCCAAACTCTTGCAGATAGAACACGGTCTGAGGTGGTTCAGGTAATAGGAAGAAAAATTGTTTTATATAAGGAATCCAAAGATAAAAAGAAGATAGTTTTACCTAAGGCTAACAATAATAAGAAAGCCTAATTTTGAAAGGATGAAAATCGGATGAAAAAGGTAGGTATAATGGGGGGGACATTTAATCCCATCCATAATGGCCACTTGTTTTTAGCAGACCATGCACATGAGCAAACAGGTTTGGATTATGTACTTTTTATGCCTACAATGAACCCACCCCATAAAACTGATATAGATCTTGTTTCCGCCAAGCATAGGCTAAACATGGTTAGCTTGGCCATAGAAAAAAATGATTATTTTATATTATCAGACTTTGAGCTTAATAGGCCTGGCATAACCTATACATCTGATACTTTAAAGATCTTAAAAGATGAAGAGCCAGATACTGAGTTTTATTTTATAGTAGGGGCAGATTCCCTAATGATGATGTCTCATTGGAAAGATCCACATACAGTGTTTCAATTAAGTACAGTCGTTGCAGGGGTAAGAAATGATCATGATTCAGATCAATTAATTAAACAGGCTGAATATCTTAAGACCACCTATAATGGAGATATTATTCTCTTAGATATGCCTATAATGGAAATATCTTCAGAAAAAATTCGTGAGAGAGTAGTAAATAATAAATCAATACAGTATTATGTCCCTTATGAGGTTTATTCATATATCAAAGACCATAATCTGTACAAGTAGATATACGTAATAATATTATGTTAAGTAACTTCGATATAGATGAGGTATTTATATGGAAATCGAACAGTTAAGAAAATATATGAAGGCCATTTTGTCTGAAAAACGTTACAATCATTCTTTAGGAGTGGAAGAGGTCGCCTATGATTTAGGCTTAATTCATGGAGTTGATACTATGAAAGCTAGCATAGGAGGAATACTTCATGATTGTGCTAAGTATTTAACAGAGAGTGAATTATTAAGTGAAGCTACTAAGTACAATATAGATATATCAGAAGCAGAAGTAAAATCTCCTCAACTTCTTCATGCAAAGTTAGGAGGAGAGTATGCTAGAGAGAAATATGGTATAGATGACCAGGATATTATTAATTCAATCAAATACCATACTACAGGCAGGCCCTCTATGTCTACCCTGGAGAAAATTGTGTATATTGCAGATTTTATTGAACCAAATAGAAAGCCTATACCAATTCTAGATAAGGCAAGAGAATTAGCATATAATGATCTTAATGAAGCTATTATCTATATTTCATATTATACCTTACAACATCTTAAGGACAAGGGAAGAATTATTGATCCCTTAAGTGAGGAAACATATAAATATTATGTCAACAATAGAAAATTTTAAATTAGTAATTAATATAAATCGGAGGTAATTATGGAAAATTCTAAGAAAATGGTAAAACTAGCCTATGAGGCTCTTGAAGAGAAAAAGGGCGAGGATATCCAAGTAATTGAGATAAAGGATATATCAGTAGTAGCAGATTACTTTATAATAGCTAATGGCTCAAACTCTTCACAAGTGGATGCCCTAGTAGATTCAGTTAAGGATAAGCTAGGGAGAAGCGGATATGAACCCCTACGAGTAGAAGGTGTTAAAAGTGCCAGCTGGATTTTGATGGACTATGGTGATCTTATCGTTCATGTTTTCTCCAAGGAAGATAGGTTGTTCTATAATCTGGAACGCATTTGGAGAGATGGAAAAACATTATCAAAAGAACAACTGGATATATAAGATAAGAATCATAAAAGGTATTAGGTCTTTAAATTTTGTAAAGCCTAATACCTTTTTTTAAGATTATTATTTAACCACCAAATAATTTAATTAGAAAACCAGCTATAACTGCTGAACCAATCGTACTTGCTACAATAGGACCCATAGCATGCATTAATAGATGATTATGGGGGTTGTATTGCTGGCCAAGTCTTTGAGAAACACGGGCTGCCATGGGCATGGCTGATACTCCAGAGTTACCTATCAAAGGATTAACCTTTCCACCTGATAGCTTATACAAAAGCTTTGCAATAAGTATTCCACCAATAGTTCCAAAGGCAAAAGCAAATAGGCCTAAGCTAATAATAAGTAAAGTTTTAAAATTCAGTATTCTATCTGCTGTTGCAGTAGCACCAATTGATATTCCTATAAGTAGTGTTAATATGTTTAATAGATGGTTTTGTAAGGTACGAACATACCTTTCTGTAACACCACATTCTTTGATAAGATTACCTAACATTAACATTGATATTAATGTACCAGCCTCAGGCACAAGAACTAAAGTAGCTAATGTAATTCCAAAGGCAAACAGTATCTTCTTACGACGGGTAATTCTTTTAGGCATTGGCATCTCAACTACTCGTTCCTTATTTGTTGTTAGAAATCTCATAATCGGTGGTTGAATAAGCGGAACCAAAGCCATATAGGAATAAGCTGAAATTGTAATAATCGGTAATAGGTGAGGAGCAAGAACACTTGTAGTATAAATTGATGTAGGTCCATCTGAACTACCAATTATCCCAATTGACGCGGCCTCTTGTAAGGTAAAAGGCTCCATTCCAGGAATTATATAGCTAATTAATAGGGCTCCTCCTAGAGCTATAAAGATTCCTAGCTGTCCTCCTAATCCAATTAATGCACTTTTGGGAGATGCAATCAATGGTCCAAAGTCTGTCATAGCACCTATACATAGGAAGATCATAGGAGGGTAAATACCATAATCAATTCCCTTATATAGATAGTAAATCAAACCGCCTTCATCATAGGCTGAAAGGCCTGCCATAGGCACATTAGCAATTAACATACCAAAAGCAAGTGGAAGAAGCAGTAGTGGTTCGTATTTAAGTACAATTGCAAGATAAGCCAATAATAAAGCAAGTAGGATCATAATAATCTGTGGCAAAGAAATTTGCATAAAACTAAAGTTGGAAATTATGATTTCCCCTGATGTCAAATATATCAACTCCTTAATATTTTACTATATTTCTGCATAACCATCATGGATTATAATTGCATCCAATTTATGACCTTCATTACACATAGCACATTCACCCGGAATATAAACCTTATATTCAGGAATATCTTCGTTGATAAACATAGTATTAAATTCAAATTCATATTTATCAGGATTAGCACTGAATAGAGTAGATATTCCCACGGTTCTACCTCCATAATATGAAAGGCATTCTAAGGCATTATTAACAGTAGTACCACTAGATATAGTAGATACTAAAAGGATAATATTCTTATTGTTAATAAGAGACTGCATACTGCTTTGAAACATTAACTTTTTATCAATGTTACTTATAGGAGTTATAACATGAATTTCTCTTCCACTGTTTACTATGGATGTTCCTTCACTCATAAGCTCCTCAGCCATATATGCTCCTATTACCTGCGTTCCTTCCATACAGACGATGGTATCAACAAGCGTAGTTGATAAATAAGGTAATGCTAATTCAATAGCTACATTTCTGGCTGTCATAGCATTGGTTTTTAGATTCTCTAAGTCTAAATAATGAGAGAGATGAAAGTGATTAGTAGCAAAATGTCCAGGAATTACATTCATACTTATCACTGGATTTTTAGTTAATGGAATTTCAAAAGCATTTATATTCATTTTCTTTTCTCCTTTATAAGTTGAAATTAAATAGCTTCTTCAATTACTTAATTACTTTATAAAAGATAATACAATTTATGTGTGATGGTTATAGTCCGTTATATTATACCATAATTATAAACAAAAGTCCTGATTAAACATATAAATTATAAAATGTTTAGATTAAATTTATTAATATAGAATTTTTTGTAATATTTTATTTTATAGGACTTTCCTATCATAAAAAACAGCTACTGTAAGAACTTTCAGTAACTGTTTTTAAAAGAAAATATATAAAATCTATAATCTAGTAGTAGTCTTATATTTCATAATCTCCTTAGAATATACGGAATAAGCCAATAACAATTCCAAGAATTTGAAGATCTTGTACAATGATAGGTTCTAAGGAATCATTTTCTGGTTGCAAACGAAACTGTCCATTTTCTTTATAAAATGTCTTAACTGTAACTTCATCATCTAAAAGAGCTACAACATAATCTCCATTTTTGGCATGAGCCTGCTTTTTGACAAGTATTTTATCTTGATCAAATATACCGGCATTAATCATACTGTCACCCTTAACCTTAAGCATAAAGGTGTCACTATTAGGCATGAATTCAGAAGGAATAGGAAAGTAGCTTTCTACATTCTCAACTGCAAGGATAGGTTGACCAGCAGTAATAGTTCCTACAATAGGAACATTCACAAGTTCTCGTCTTGTTAAGTTGAATTCATCATCTATAATTTCAATTGCTCTGGGTTTTGATGGGTCTCGGCGAATATATCCGTTCTTTTCAAGAGTTTCAAGATGAGAGTGAACAGATGATGTGGATTTTAATTTCACTGCCTCACATATTTCACGAACTGATGGTGGATATCCCTTATTAATAATTTGAGATTTTAGATATTCAAGAATTTCTTTCTGCTTATTACTTATCTTACCATATCCCATAATACTCCTCCTTAAATATGTTTCAATATATTAGTTACATTCGAACGAACTTTCCAATTACATATAAATCTTAATTTACGGTAATTATAACATATCTACCATGTAAATGCAAAACCTATGTTCTGAAAAACGAAAAAACGTTTGCATAAAAGAATGTTTGTTCGAAAAACTCTTGACAGACAAATGTATGTTCGGTATAATGTACTAAAACGTATGTTCCCATCGCGTGTTTGATTTTTTAAAAATTTTTTTTATTTAGACATCGGATGTCCATGGCTCATTATACAATAAAAAAAATCGAACAAATTATTTGTTTATTAGGAGGTAGGTATTATGAATAATTCATTTCTTAATAATTTAGACCATGAGACAGTGATAAGAAAGACCGATATTAATAAAATGACTGAAAGAAGAAGATTTAAATTAATAGGATTAGCAGTATTGTTTTTACTCATAGCTTTAACACTTGTTTTTACTAGCAAGGAAGCTAATGCAGAAAGGCCAGTTAAGAGAATCAAGCAGGTAGTTAGTGTGGAGATACAAAGGGGAGATACCTTGTGGAGTATTGCATCTACCTATATATCAGATGAGTATAAGGATTTGAATGAATATATAGATGAAATTATGATTAGTAATGGAATGTCATCTGATATTATTCAAGCAGGTAAATACATTATAGTCCCATATTATGCAGATGCTTCTTAATTTTTTATATTATTTACTTGACTTTTTGGGCATAATAACATAGGATAAAAGTTAAGATATGACTAATAAAGGCTATGAAGAGAAGAGTAATCATAATGATAACCAACAGAGAGTTCCGCAAAGCTGAGAAGGAATGGGGAAGTTATGATGAAACAAGCCTCGGAGCTGCATACGGATCAGGACTATAAGATTCCTGTGATGCTATGACGTAAGTCCCCGTTACAGGACAAAGGTATAATCTGTACCTAATAAGATTGATATGGCAACATATCAATAGAATAGGGTGGCACCACGATAGAATCGTCCCTACGATAATTCTAATTATATATTAGGATGTCGTAGGTTTTTTTTATAGAAAATTACCTTCTATAAGATAATAAATGCCCGCCTTGTTTCTCTGTTTTATAAAGGAAAAAATTATTATAATGAGAAGGATAACTTCTTGACTAATATACTAATAATATCTTAGGAGGATTGCTATGAGTGAGGATAATAAAATCAGAAGAAGACAAGAGCCCCCAAGGCCTCAGTTTCCTAAAAGGGCTATTGTAACAGCAGGAATGCCTTATGGAAATAAAGAGCTTCATTTCGGCCATATTGGTGGTGTGTTTATCCATGCTGATGTCTTTAGTAGATTTTTAAGAGACAGAATTGGTAAGGACAATGTGATTTTTGTTTCAGGTACTGATTGCTACGGCTCACCTATTGTGGAAAGCTATAGGAAGGCATGTGAAGATGATGGCTACAAGGGTACTATTGAGGAGTACGTAACAGAAAATCATATAAAGCAAAAGAAGACCTTAGATGATTATGAGATAGGGATTAATCTTTTTGCAACATCTGCATTTTCAAGAAGTGGTCAAATCCACCAAGAGGTTTCTGAGGAGGTTTTTGAGCTTTTATATGATAAGGGATATCTTGAAAGCCTGTCTACACCACAATTTTTTGATCCTGACTTTAAGGTACTTTTAAATGGACGTCAGGTGGTTGGCGAATGTCCTATAGAGGGGTGTAGGTCTGATAAAGCTTATGCTGATGAATGTGCTTTGGGACATCAATATATGCCATCAGAGCTTATTAATCCTAAGAGTAGCTTATCAGGAAAGACCCCTGAGATAACAAAGGTTACTAACTGGTATTTTAAGCTTGAAGAATTTCAAAAGCTCCTATCAGAAAGAGTGGATTATCTTAGAAAGAATACAAACTCAAGGAAGTATCTACTCAATACAATGGAGGAATTTCTTAGGGAACCAATGATTTATATTAAGAAAAATCAGCTTCCTAAACTTAAAGAAATTATAGATAAGTTGCCAGAACATGAATATATCGAAGAGGAGAAAAAGCCTTCTGTTACTTTATTATTTAAAAACCTAAAGGACAGAGAAGAAGCCACTGAGATTATAGCCAGACATGGAGTAAACTTCCGAACTGGAAAGACCCTTGTTCCATTTAGACTCACTGGTAATATAGATTGGGGTGTAAAGACTCCGGTTAAGGAGGGACTAGAAGATCTAACCTTCTGGGTATGGCCTGAATCCTTATGGGCACCTATATCATTTACAAAAGCATATCTTGAAAATGGCCAGGCTTCTTCAAAGGATTGGAAGGACTGGTGGTGTTCTACAGATGCAAATGTCTATCAGTTTATAGGGGAAGATAATATCTATTTCTATGGAATCGCTGAGATGGCCATGTTCATGGCTATGCAGAAGGAAGAACCACAGATTCTACCTAAGGATGGAGATTTAATTCTTCCTCATCTGATAGCCAATAATCATGTATTATTCATGGACAAGAAGGCAAGTAGTAGCTCTGAAATCAAACCACCCATGGCTAGTGAGCTTTTACAATACTATACCAATGAGCAACTTAGAATGCATTTTCTTAGCTTTGGCCTAGATAATAAGAGTGTTAGCTTCCAGCCTGCTGTATATCAAACAGAAGAGATTGAGGGTATTGATCCAGTATTAAAGGAAGGAAATCTACTTACGAATGTATACAACAGATTAATCCGTTCCTGCTTCTATACCGTACAGAAATATTATGATTCCTTTATTCCTGAGGGGAAGGTTAGTGATGAAATATTAGAGGAAGCCAAGAAGGTAATTCTTAACTACGAAAGACATATGTATAACCATCAATTTCATCGTATATCTGACCTTTTGGATAGTTATGTTCGTAAGAGCAATAAGTATTATGTTAATAACATAAGGACCGCTGACAACAATGACGATGATGAACTTCGCAAGCAGGTTTTAATTGATTCATTCTATGCGGTACGTGTTACAGCTACTTTGGTACATCCTATTTCTCCAACTGGTGCTGAGATGGTAAGAGAATATCTTGGAGTAGATGAAAGAATATGGGACTGGGATACAATCTTTGAACCCCTAGACTTCTTCATTTCCAATATAAATGAACACAAGTTAAAATTCCTAGAGCCAAAAGTGGACTTCTTTAAGAAACATGATAGCCAGTTAATATAATTAATAATTTGTAATTACAATAATTCAAACGAATTAAAATGAAGCTACGTCATTATATTGAAGATGTAGCTTCATTTATATTTAAATGTAATTATGGGTGTTCTTATATTAGATATAATTTAATTAGCAGGCAATTTATTTATATAGCCAAGTAAATACTGCTTCATAATAGCTAGATCAATGGCATCAATGTAATTATCAGTGTTTAAGTCCATATAATCATGATACGTATTTCTTACATCCATCAAGTGTTTCTTCATCTCAAATAAGTCTAAAGCATCAACATATCCGTCCTTATTACAATCACCATATGTTATTGTTGGAGGATTTGTTTCAAAAAATCCAACTCTCTGCATCTCGGCCCACATAGCATCTGCTGCAGCATAACTTCCTTCTGTTGTAGGATGAATTCCGTCAGACATAATGTATGTATTATATTTACCTTCAAAGGTAGGTCTTAAATCTAGAAAATATGCTTCTGGTGATGTCGAATTCGTTACTAAATCCTTGATTTGTGGTCTTAGTATATCAAGATTAGGCTTAATCATGTTAGCCATATAACCCACGGGGTCAGGATAGAATAGATAAAATACTTTGATGCCCTGATTTTTTGCCATTTCCTCAAATAAATTTCTTGCTGCCGCGTATGCGTTATTAATATTCCCACCCATAGAGTCATTTCCGCCACCATTCATTATGACATACTTTACGGTGCCTGCGTTTACTCCATTTTGATACTGAGTAGGGATATTGGGTGATATACCTCCGCTGAGCATAGTTCCACTAACTGATAGGTCTCTAAAACTGTCATTTTGATCTAGAATTCCTGCTGTTTTTGCATGTTGTTCTAGTCTCCTTGTTATATCATGGGACATTGCTAGAAATGAGTCTCCTATGATGAGTACTTCACTTCCTTTAATCTTATTAGTTTGAGCAGTAGCAGGTATAGGCTTAGTAAAAAACATATTCGATGTGAAAGTAAAAGCAATTAAACTAAGCATAATAATGGTCTTTTTAAACTTAATTCTTTTCACGACATTTCCTCCTTTCAATAACTACTTGTAACAATTTGATTATATCCTTTAATGGTCTCAAATATTTGGTCATTATATGAAGGAATGTTGAGTGTAAGATTAGTTTTATAAATTTAAGATTTATTATAGAGCAAGTTCCAATTTATGTCAATTGGTATTCCTGTGGTTATAAAAAAATTGTATCATAATAACAAAAATCACTTTCTAATTATGTAATATTGTATAGTTAATTAGAAAGTGATCTTTATCTAGATATATATTATTCATCCATAAACTTGGTTTTTTTGAAAAATATAAAAATTATTTCCAGTTGTGAAAATTATATATATTGAAATTCCTTTATTCTTTTCTTAACTTAACAACATTTGCAGCACTACGTCTACGACTATCTTCTATAGCAGCATAATGTTTTTTAGTAGTGTTGACATCCTTATGTCCAAGGACGTCAGCAACAAGATATATATCACCAGTTTCCCTATAAAGGCTAGTTCCATATGTACTTCTAAGCTTATGGGGAGTAATAGTTTTAAGCTTAGTAACTCCAGAAGAGTATTTTTTTACAAGGTTTTCAACTGAACGAACCCCTAGTCGCTTCATCTGAAGAGATAGGAAGAGGGCATTGGTGTGGCCTTCTTTAGGAATAAGTTTTTTTCTTTCCTCAAGGTAATCAAGTAAGGCTTGTCTAACCTCTTCACCAAAATATATAACTACCTCATAACCACCCTTACGTCTGATCTTAATCCCATTATTATTAAAGTCAACATCATCTATATCTAGTCCAACACATTCAGATACCCGTATCCCAGTACCAAGTAGAAGAGTCATCAGCGCCAAATCCCTAGTCTTGGTTTTAGAATGGAATTTTTTCTGTGACTTAGTAAGATTCTCTGGATTTTCCACTTCATCTAAGAGTAGAGCTACCTCGTCTGGATCTAGTCGTACGATTTCCTTATCATAAATCTTTGGCACGCTTACTAAAGAAGCTGGGTTATTTTTTATTAATCTTTTCTTATAATAATAATTATAAAAGCTTTTTAAAGATGCAAGCTTTCTTTTTTTACCACTTTCCCGATTAATATATTCTTTTCCTTCTGATATGTAATAACTAAGATAATCTAAATATTCCTCAATATCAAGTGGTGTCAATTCATCAAGAAGATCTAGCTTAAGCTCTGTGATAGGAGTATCTTTAATTGACGGATTAGAATTAATAAGAAATTCAAAAAACACTCCTAAATCATATGCATAAGCAATCCTTGTTCTAGAGGAGCTGGTAGGTTCAATTCCCCTGAAAAACTCCTTGCAAAACCTTGGAAGCTTATCCATAAGTTCTCGAAGCTTAATTGAATTATCTATATTTACCTGGTCATGGTAATTTTGATTAGCCATTAAGATTCTCCTTTCGATTATATTAATCTGTAATACGCCATCCAGGAATCTTACCTTCCCTTATAGCAGTAAAAAGTCTTCCCCTAAGACCTGGGTTATCATTATCCAATGTCTTTATCAACTGTTTGGTAAATTCACGTTTTGTATAGCCATCTATTGGGCATGGGTTTTTTACAACAGGAAGCTGATTTGCCTTATTAAAATTAATTATATCTTTTTCGTCAACATATATTAAAGGACGAATGAGGGTTATACCTGCTCTGTCAAGGTAGGTGACAGGAGAGAAGCAATGAAATCGTCCTTCATATAATAATGACATAAGCATGGTTTCAATAACATCATCGTTATGATGAGCATAGGCCTTTTTATTACAGCCTAATTCTTTAGCCTTAGTATTAAATGCTCCTTTTCTAAGCTTTGCACAGAGTGAACAAGGGTTACTTTCTTTACGTTGCTCGAAGAGAATGTCTGCAATATCTGTTTCTACAACTGTATAATTTATATTTAGTTCATCACATAATTTTTTCACTCCAGAAAAGTCTGATTCCTTATATCCTGCATCAACTGTAATAGCTTCTAGGTCAAAGCTTTTAGGATAAAATCTTCTAAGACCACTTAAAGCATAGAGGAGAGTAAGGCTGTCTTTACCTCCTGACACTCCAATAGCTATCTTATCTCCATCATTAATCATGCTGTAATCATCAATTGCCCGTCTGGCAAATCCCATTAATCTTTGTAGTTTCATATAGTAGAATAACCTCGCATTATCTTGATTTGTATAACACAAATAGTATAACATAATTTAGGCTAATTTCAAAACAATAAATCATTCTACATAGATAGAAGAATTGTTATTTAATATTTAATAATTTTACAAAGAGATAGAAGAAACACGGAGATGAATACTATTGTTGTAGAATACAATATTGTTTTGTATATATTTTGGACTACCTTAATGGAATCTACTAATTAAAGGGTTTTATACTATTTTATGGCAATAAAAATTGGCATATTTAATCTTATTTAATAGTTTATCTAGATATATTATGAAAAATTGCATATATGACACAGTTTTAACACTATTTAACACTATTGTAATATATATATTATATAAAATAAGATTTTTTATTTCAATTACATACTTAAAGCACTAAAGATTGTTATTACACTAAAACACTAAAGAAGATGATAATTAACTTGTTATAGATTATTAGATACGGGGAGATGATAACTTGATGAAGAATTGCTTACAAAAGACATTACATAATACAAAGGATAATAAACTCCGAAGTAGCTATCTTATAAAACTGTGTAGCATAGTCATTATTTCATTCATTTTAATTGGAGTGGATATTTTCCTGCAAGCAGATTATGCCTCGGCTTCTTCAGGAGTTAGAATATACAATTATACAAGCAAAAAGGAATATACCTACTCAGATGCTCAGGTCAGGGTAACATACAATGGTAAAAAGATAAGTGTAGATAGTACACCTGGAATAATTCAGAATGGTATAGCTCTTGTGTCTTATAAGGATATATTTGCCAGGTCAGATGTAAAAGCTGATTGCGTATATGATAAAGCCGCAGGAACAGTTTCTATTTCAAAATCAGGTACAACAATTGTAATGAAGATTGGTAGTAAAACAGCTTATATTAATGGAAGAGAAGTAACAGCACCATTAGCTCCTGTGAAAATTAAATATCTTAAGGCAGATGTTACTAAAATTCTTGTTCCATCAAGATTTGTATTTGAAAATCTAGGATATACATATACTTGGAATAAAAACACCAGTACCGTTTCTGTCCAGGGAAAGCAAGAGCCCCTACTTCTTTCATATAATAATGGAGAACAGTTCTATTACAATGGAACACAAGGAAGGGTTACTATTGATGGAAAAAACATTAATCTTGGGAATATGCCTAGTATAATTACAAATAATACTGCAATGCTTAGAGCAAAAAGAGTTTTTACAGATAAGAACATAAATGCAGAATATAATTATAATAGTAAAGATAAAACAGTAACCTTGTCCAGAAATGGTAATACTTTGGTCATGAAAATTGATAGCCCAGTTGCTCATCTTAATGGTAGAGCAATTGTACTTGATGTTGCACCTATGATTGTTACAAATCATGATGTAGGTGTATCCTATGTTATGGTGCCTGGAAGCTTTACTGCTTCATGTCTTGGCTTTGATTATCGATGGGATAAAGCTAATGCGACTTCAATATTTACATCTAGAGAAGAAGACAATAATAATGAAAATGATCCTAGTGATTCTAATAAGCCAAATGATTCAAGCGATCCAAGTAAAGATGATCAGGATAATAAAGAGCTAGAAAAAGACCAAGAACCTGAGTTGGGTGATTCTGCTGTTGCATGGGATAAGGGTACTATTCTTTATCAATGGGAGGGATTCCAAGAGATAATTGGAGTAAGCGATGGTGTTCACAGCATTGATGGCCATACTCCAAAGGATGAATTCTATAGTATTTATTCTATTAGTAAGGACTATAGAAATGTAAAACTAAACACAGAATCCTATGCTATTGTTGCTAGTAGTCCTTTTAGCACCGTTTCTTCTAAGGTTAGTGGTGGACAGCTTAGTCTTAGTATCGCCAACATGACCTGTGTTGCTAACACTTATAATTTAAGTTATGTTAACGGAGGAATGATTGACAACATTCGCCTATATAATGATGAGAATATTAGCAGTAAGGTAGAATTCAATTTATTAACAGATAAGTTTACCTATGATTTGGAATTATCTCCAGATAAACAAACTCTCTATGTAACCCTATACTATAACTCCTTAAATAAGGTGACTATAGGTACCAATGAAGAAATGGATTATATTACTCTTACTGGATTGGCACCCCTTGAACCAATAATTCAGCAAATGCCAGGACTATTATCTATAGAATTACCAAAGACAAAGAAGAGTATTGACGATCAGCATCTTAACATTACAGGTACAAAGCATTTATATAATGCAAGTATATACTATGTAGGGGAAAGTACTTATATATACTTGGGAACTAGTGGTAGTAATGAATATTATACCTATGAAGAAGATAATAATTATACCATCATCCTTCCCAAAAACGATGGGTTCACACCCCCTGTTTTAGATGATAATAAGTCACCGACTAATCCTACCACACCAGCTAGACCTGATTATCCAATTGGCGATATTAGTGAATATGAATTAATTATACCTAATCCAGCTGGACTTAGCCTTAATCAGCTAAGACATGAAGATCAATATAGTAAAAAAAGATTTTCTATATATATACCGGGAGATTATGTATCATATTTATTAAATAACCCCGCCCTGGTTAATTCAAGTGCTATTACTGATGTTTCCGTATTCTTAAATTCCAACTATGAAACAGAGATTATGGTATCAACATCTAAGATACAGGGTTATGAATTGTTTGTAGACAAAGACTTTATATATGTAAATGTAGGTAACCCAAGGGATATATATAAGAATATAGTAGTCCTAGATCCTGGTCATGGTGGT
>JAAYRC010000088.1 GCA_012518975.1 Clostridiales bacterium | reverse complement strand
TTTCTAAAGATGTCTATATCATTATTTTTCACTTGATTTATTATAAATGAATGGTATAGTATTTAGAGGGACGTGTAAATATATAACAAAATGTGGTTTTAGTAATGAAGGTGAGAAAAATGAAAAAGATAAAAAAATTTATAGTATCACCATATGGTATAGCAGGTCTATTTGCCTTAAAAATGATGGTTTATTATGCCTTAATAGATGTAAGACGTATGGAGCTAATCTTGATTCTAATTAGTATGGCTGTATGGGGAATAATATTCGTACTTTTTGGAAGATGTGGATTGAAGCGTAAATCTCTTATATTTTTACTGGTATATACAATGCTAAGTCTTGTTATGTTTGCTGATACTATGTATTTTAATTATTATAACCAGACTGTATCCATAAGACAGCTTTGGCAGGCGAAGGCAGTTACAGCTGTGCCACAGAGTTTTTTAGCTACTCTGATTCCGGCCAGCTTCCTATTATTTGTGGATATTCCCTTCGTATACTACTCTTTTATAAAATACTCAAAAAGATTTCATAATATGGACCTGGCTTCCCACAAAAAACTTAAGGTGGTGGCTTATTTATTGGTTTTGCTTATAGTAATATCAATTGCAAATCCATTTGGTTCACCTGCAGTAGCCAGAGTTAAAAGTATGGAGTTTTTTACAAACCATGTGGGAGATATTTATGAGACAATAGTGGACAATCTATCCAAGTCCGAAATGGATGAGGATGAGATACTTGAGGTTGTTAATGACAATATACAGGAACCAATAAAACCCAAGTTCAATCAGATTGGGAAGGGAAAGAATTTGATTGTAATTCAGCTGGAAGCTTTTCAGGACTTTGTTATTAATGCTGAGTATAATGGTCAGGAGATTACTCCTAACCTAAATAAATTGATAGATAGTGATAGTATTTACTTTGATAATTATTTTTCGAATACTGGTAAGGGTAATACAGCAGATGCTGAGTTTACTAGCCTAAATAGCATATATCCATTGATAAATGGAGAAATATATCGTCTTTATGAGGAAAATACATTTAATGGTTTGCCCTGGCTTCTGAGAGAACAGGGTTATAGGGCTTTTGCAGTTCATGGATTTGAGGGTGAATTCTGGAATAGAGAATCTGCATATCCCTATCAGGGATTCCAAGATTATATCAGTATGGAAGATATGGAACAGGATGAAATTATCGGTATGGGTATATCAGATAAGTCTATGTTTAGACAGCTTATACCTATATTAAAGAACCAAGAGGATCCTTTTTTTGCTTTTGTAGTAACCTTAACTAATCATCACCCTTATATTCTTGAAGAGGAATATAGGTCATTAGAGATTCGAGAGCAAGATGTAGATACAAAGTTCGGTGACTATCTACAGACTGTACGTTATACAGATGAGGCTATTGGACAATTTATTGAGGACTTGAAGCTAGCAGGCTTATACGAGAATACAGTTATAGCCCTTTATGGTGATCATCATGGACTTAACTGTGGTATGGAGGATGTGAATGAAAGTGTCAGCAATTATATAGGAAGAACTTATGATTATGACGAGATGCTGAATGTTCCATTGATAATTCATTTGCCTGGGACAGATATTAAAGAAACCATTCACACTACTGGAGGGCAAATTGATTTCTTGCCTACCATAGCAAATATAATGGGGTTAGACCTTGAAAACACCTTATATTTAGGCCAGGATTTGACCAATGTGGATAAGGGTTTTGTTGCATTTACTACTTATCTTTTTGAAGGTTCCTTCGCTAATAATGAGGTAGTATTTCAGATGTCTAGAGAAGAGGTTTTTGAGGATAGTAGAGCATGGCGGATAGGAACCAATGAAGAGGTGGATGTGTCTTCATATAGAGAGGATTATGAAAAGGCCCTTCTACTTAAAAAGACATCTAAGGAGATGCTAGAACAGGATTTAATTAAAAAAATAATAAGCCACTAATAAGTTTTTACCCAAGTAAGCACAAGAAAAAAGTTTACTTGGGTAAAATTCTCTTGACAATGCTTGTGAATTATAATAATGTATAAATAAACATTAACGACTTATAAATATAAGTCGAATTTAGTATTGGAGGGCTAGGTATGAATTTACAAGGGCGACACTTACTTACATTAAAGGATTATTCTAAAGAGGAAATAGAATATCTACTTAATCTATCTGAAGACTTAAAGGATAAGAAAAAAAGAGGAATACTTGGAGAGAGCTTAAAGGGAAAAAATATTGCCTTAATTTTTGAAAAGCCATCAACAAGAACAAGGTGTGCATTTACAATTGGATGTATAGATGAAGGAGGCCATCCTGAGTATTTGGGTAAGGGTGATATCCAACTGGGCCATAAGGAAAGTATAGAGGATACAGCAAGAGTTCTTGGTAGAATGTTTGATGGAATACAATTTCGTGGTTTTTCTCATGAAAGTGTAGAGCAATTAGCTAAATATAGTGGCGTGCCAGTATGGAATGGTTTGACTGACAATTATCACCCAACTCAAATCCTAGCTGATTTATTGACATTAAAAGAACAGTTTGGTAAGCTTGAGGGGTTGAACTTAGTGTATGCAGGAGATGGTAGGAATAATATGGCCAATAGCTTACTAATTGGTTCATCCAAAATGGGTATTAATATTACTATCTTATCTCCAGAATCTCTGTGGCCCGATAAGGACCTAATTGATATCTGTCAGGCTTACGCAAAGCTTTCGGGAAGTGAGATTAAGCTTACTGAACAGGTGGAGGATGTAGAGGGCGCAGATGCTATATATACAGATGTATGGTGCTCTATGGGCGAAGAGGATTTGGCTACTGAAAGGATTAAGTTATTAAAGCCTTATCAGGTAAATGATGATCTCCTATCTAAGACAGGTAAGTCCCATACCATAGTATTACATTGTCTTCCTGCAGTTAAAGGAAATGAAGTAACCTATGATGTCTTTGAGAGGTTTAGTAAGGTTATATTTGACCAGGCAGAGAACCGCATGCACACTATCAAAGCAGTCATGGTAGCGACTTTGGGAAAGCAATAAGCTAGTATAATAATAAGGAGTCTTATATATGTATCAAGACAGAGTTGTTTTATGTGCAAGTAATTCCTATAAAAAAAAGTTCTATATAAATGAGGATTTTCAGATGCTTCCGGAGCAGATTAAACAGGAGCTTAATATAATGTGTGTACTTTTTACTGAGGATGTAGGTGGTGTTTTATCCTTAGAATTTGATGAAGATGGAGTTTTACTGTTTAAGGTAGATGTAGAAGAAGGGGATTATTTTTTTGATGAGATAGGTAGTGCACTAAAAGTAAAGGAAATCCAGAGGACTAAGAAGGAATTATTGCAGGCTTTAGAGTTATACTATAGGGCATTCTTCCTTGACGAGGACATATCTAAACTTTTATAGGTGATCAATAAATATTCATTGTTTGTGTATATTATTTATAATGAGATCTGTCTAAATGTATAGGTGGTTAGAAATTGTATCCTATGCAGGTTAGAAGAAAGGTATGGTTATTTTATGGTTTTTGTTATTGATGTAGGAAATACAAATATAATAATGGGTGTTTTTGATGGTAATGATTTAAAAGCAAAATTCACATTGACTACACAAGTAAATAGAAGCTCTGATGAATTTGGACTTTATATAGTGGATCTTTTGAAATTAAAGGGAATAGATAAAGAAGATATTAATACTGTAGCAATATCGTCAGTAGTTCCTAGGGTTAATTATTCCCTTAGTTTGGGCATTAGTAAGTATTTGGGTCTGACCCCAATAAGTATTGGTGTAGGAACAAAGACAGGTATTAAAATACCCATACCAAATCCTAAGGAGGTAGGAGCAGACCGGGTGGCTGATGCAGTAGGAGCTTATGAGATTTACGGCGGTCCTGTTCTTGTGGCTGATTTTGGATCAGCCAATAAGTATGACTTAATAACTGAGGATGGCTCTCTTATTGCAGCTGTAACCAGTCCTGGTCTAAAAATGTCTGCAAAAGCTATGTGGTCAGGAACGGCTAAGCTTCCTGAGGTTGAGATAGCTTTACCTAACACTATTTTGGCTAAGGATACTGTTACTAGTATGCAGGCAGGCCTTGTATTTGGATGTATTGGTGCAACAGAATATATAATAAAAAGAATGCTTAAGGAAGCAGACATAGAAAAATGTACTGTTGTGGCTACAGGAGGCTTAGGAAGAATCATAGCAAGCAATACAGATGTGATAGATATATACGATCCGGATTTGCTATTAAAGGGTTTGAAGTTTATTGCTGACAAAAACAAAAACATGAATAGTTAGAAATAGGAGATTAGATGGGATTTTATATTGGAAATGTAGAGATAAAAGGAAACTTATGTCTAGGTCCAATGGCGGGGGTAACTGACCTGCCATTTCGTTTATTATGTAAGGAACAGGGCGTGGACCTGGTCTATACAGAGATGGTAAGTGCTAAGGGGATTAAGTATGGGAATAAGAATACACAGGAGCTTCTAGAGGTAAAGGATATGGAAAGACCTGTGGCCTTGCAGTTATTTGGTTCTGACCCAGACATCCTGGCTGATACAGCTAAGACAATAGAGGGTATGAACTTTGATATTCTTGATATAAATATGGGATGTCCAGTCCCAAAGGTTGTTAATAACAATGAAGGTTCCGCATTAATGAATAATCCTAGATTAGTTGCAGAAATAGTTAATAAGGTGTCAAAGGCCATAAAAAAGCCTGTCACAGTGAAGATACGTAAGGGGTTTACTGAGGGTAATATAAATGCTGTTGAGATAGGAAAAATAGCAGAGCAAAATGGTGCTGCTGCCATAGCAGTTCATGGAAGGACTAGGGACCAATATTATGGAGGAAAGGCTGATTGGGATATAATCCGCCAAGTAAAGGAAACAGTGTCTATACCTGTAATTGGAAGCGGAGACGTGGCATCAGCTAATGATGCGGTCGATATGTTAAAGCAGACTGACTGCGATGGAATAATGATAGCTAGGGCAGCTAGAGGAAACCCTTGGATATTTTCACAGATTAAGGGATATCTTGATTCTGGCTTAAATATACCTCCACCAAAATGGGAAGAAGTTAAAAAGATGATACTTCGCCATGGAGCATTACTTATAGAATATAAAGGTGAATATATCGGGATGAGAGAAATGAGAAAGCATGTGGCATGGTATACCTCTGGTTATCCTAGGTCGGCAAAACTTAGAAATAGGATAAATGAGATAGAAACCATGGGAGACTTGGAATCTTTAATGGAAGAGTATTTGAGCAATTGGTGAAATTGCCAAATATCGTAGGCAAATAGAATAATTTCTGACAAAATTAACAAAAATAATTAAATTTAAAAAAAAGAATTGATTTTTTATAAATTTAGAGTATAGTATATTTACTAGAAAGACACTTGTTTGCCATACAAGAACAATATTGGAGGATGTATATGGATAAATTAAGAGTAGGTATCCTTGGTGGTACAGGAATGGTAGGACAAAGATTTGTATCCTTACTAGAAAACCATCCTTGGTTTGAGGTGGTTGCTGTGGCAGCTAGCCCAAGAAGTGCTGGTAAGACATATGAAGAGGCAGTAGCTGGTAGGTGGAAGATGAAGACACCTATGCCTAATGAAGTGAAAAGCCTAATAGTAAAGGATGTTAATGATATATCTCAGTTAACTAATGAGGTCGATTTTGTATTTAGTGCTGTGGATATGACAAAGGAAGAGATAATGGCTATAGAGGAGGCATATGCAAAGACAGGTACTCCTGTGGTTTCTAACAATAGTGCTCATAGATGGACTCCCGATGTTCCTATGGTAATACCAGAAATGAATCCAGACCACCTTGAGGTTATTGAAGCACAGAAGAAACGTTTAGGAACAGATAGGGGGTTTGTTGTCGTTAAACCGAATTGCTCTATTCAAAGCTATGCTCCTGCATTATATGCCCTTAAGCAATTTAAACCCAAGGTTGTAGTAGCTACAACTTACCAAGCGATTTCTGGAGCTGGTAAGGGATTTGATGAGTGGCCTGAGATGGTGGATAACGTTATACCCTATATTGGTGGAGAAGAAGAAAAAAGTGAACAGGAGCCATTAAGAATATGGGGTAAGGTAGAGGATGGAAAGATTGTTAAGGCCCAGGAACCAGTTATAACAACTCAATGCATCCGTGTTCCTGTAACTGATGGGCATACTGCGGCAGTATTTGTAAGCTTTGAGAAAAAGCCCAGTAAGGAAGAAATTATTAATGCATGGAATGCTTTTGAAGGGGCTCCGCAAAAGCTTAACCTTCCAAGTGCGCCAAAGCAATTTTTAAAGTATTTTGAGGAGGAAAACCGCCCTCAGGCAAGGCTAGATAGAGATTATGAAAATGGTATGGGTGTAACCCTTGGTAGACTTCGTGAGGATAGTGTATATGACTATAAGTTTGTAGGTTTATCCCATAATACAGTTCGAGGTGCAGCAGGTGGAGCTGTGTTAATTGCAGAATTGTTAAAGGCAGAGGGGTATATTACAAAGAAATAATTTATACAAAATGTTTTGATCGATTTAATTAGGCTTCTTTCTTAACTAATGTGGTTAAAAAAGAGAGTGGAGGATTTTGTCTTTTCCACTCTCTTTTTATGATTATGTAATAGGAAATTGTCTCATATTACATAAAACAAAGATGTATTCATTAAAAATATAAGATATATTATTATTCACCAAATATACATCGGATGAATTCAACCGAGTTTTCTTTATGAAGTGAATTTATAAGTATACCCATTAGGACAGGGTCATCATCGGTAGGTAAAGAATGTTCCCTATATATTTTAGTGTCTTCTATATATATACCATAAGCAGTAGGCTTAGGATCGTCCTCTGTGCCAGATATATAGTATCGGTCTGTTAGGGAGCTATATAGGTCAGTAGGTAGCTGTTCTGATAAAGGGGCAAAAAAACCATATTCAACATAAGCGGAAAACTCAGATAGGGGGGCTATTACAACATCTATCTCAGAAGCGGCTGTATATACACCAAAGGCTTGCCGCATGTTTGCTTCATAATCAGGAGTGCTGTTAAAATAGAAGCTATAATTAATAACAACTTTCTCGGTTTTTGGATTAAGATCAAGATGTTCTATTAATGTGGACTGATAATCATCCCATATCTGTGGTTGTATGGTATTATTTATAATAGCTGTATAAAGCTTAATTTCAACCTTAGGTTTTACGAAGCTATATATGGTATAAGAAACGAATGCCACAAATACTATAGTCAATATGGCATGATATTTATAGTATTCCCATAGGTGGGATATTCTTTTATCCCATGGCATATCCCTTAGCTTTACTTTCTCGGTTCTGTTATCCCTCTGTTGGTATATTGCCGCATCATCGTCCAGCCTGGTCTTTTTTGGCATAGCAACCTCCCAAATACTTATTATTAAAATTTACTAGCTAGGTTATAGTGTACCATAAGCTTATGTATAAAAAAAGAAAATACTTATTAAAATTATATAAATAGAAAATCAAATAATCAAACGTAAAGGCTGTGGTAGGTTAATTAACTTACCACAGCCTTTATGATTATATATTATAGTTTAGTGATGTCTTATAAATTAGTACATATACATAAGGTCTCCAAAAAGTGATTCTAAATCAATACCAAGCTTATCAGAAAGATTAGATAAATACCCCTCTATATCCACTGTATTTAAATATTCAAAACTTTCTATTTCAGCATCGTAGTAAATGGCATCAGCTTTTGGTTTGGGAATTTTGAAATCATCAAGTTCTTTTGTTGAGATATCAAAAGTAACAAGTGAAGTTGTGCCCATATTAAGCTTTATAGACATTAGCTGTGCATTATCCTTAACATCAAGGTCTAGTTCAACCTCCATTCCAGCCATGAGGTAGGAGGATAATTTTAGGTTACCATATACTAAGACTTTGTCTTTTTTAAGTTCTGCTTTTAAATCCTTATAAGTAATTTTAAAGCTTACAGTATCATCATATTCACTTGGTGTAATATTAAAGGTTCCACTACCAGTATATGCACCCTTGTCTATGGTGTGATCTCCAGAGACATCTAAAATTGTGTGACCGGAATCACCTTTTATAGTAAATTCATAAGCACCTTTATTACCTTTTTCAACAATTGCAGTTTTTAGAGTAAAGGTCTCATCAGTGTCTAATAATCTTATCCTATATCCTAGAATCTTTCCGTCTGTTCCAACGTAGACGTCCATAGAAAGGTAGCCATCTGTATCATCTAGATAATCATATTCTTCTTGAATTTCAGAAAGTGCTTGGTCTATAAGAAGCTTATATTCGTTTTTGGATACATCAAATTGTTTTAGTAGGTCTAAGATGTATTCATCATCTTTGGCTTCCACAAGAATTTTACTTGCTATATCAAGAAGAGTCTCGGGGTAGATTTTTACAGTAAGAACATTTGTCTTGACACTTAAATCACCGACGTCTAAAACTTCACCTTTAGTTAGCTTTACATCGTCCATTTCGTTTATGATAATAGCTCCAAAGCGTTTGATAAAGTCTGCAGTCTTTTGGGAGCGAAGTGTATCTATAAACTCTTCCAAGCTATTCATATCGAAGCCAATATCCTCTAATTCACTCAAATCTAAAGACTGTCTTAGGTATGCAGGACTTAGATCAGGAAGGTGGAGGAGTAGTTCTTCTGCATTGTTAAGGAAGATCTCTGCAGTTAATATATCTATATCGTTGAAATTAAGGCCCAGCTTACTATAGAAGTCATCGCCTTTTTTTGCACTTGTGGTATCAAAACCTATTGAGTCAAGGGAAATTCCAACTAAGGACTCAATATCGCTTAAAGACGTACCTGTATAACTTCTAAGTAGTGAATTAATAGTATCCTTATCATATGATAGCTTACCGGATACTTCTGTAGCCATATCCTTGCCGTAGTTGTTCTTTTCCATCAAAGCAAAGTAGGTATCTACGGACTCCTCTAGTGAATTGTTTGACACATAGGCAAAGTATTCTTTAGGGCTTTTTGTCATCATAGCCACGCTGTTTCTAACAGTGGCACTAAAGGCATAGGCTGAAGCAGCGGACCCTATCAATAAAAATAAAATGACTAAAACGGCTATAAGAGGTTTTTTACTAGATTTATTTTTTTTCTGTAACTGATATTGATTGTTAGTAAGATCATTTGTAGTTCGGTTATCAGTTGTTGCAGGTTGAACTGGCTGAGAGGTTTGGGGAGCATTGCCATATTGATTGTTCTCCTCATAGGGACTCTGCCAATTATTTGACTCCCAATATGTGGAGTCATTATTTGCTTGATTAGTTTGTTCAGTTATATGCTCTGATGTATCAGAATTGATATCATCAGAAGGCTGGTTTGGTAAATTATTGTTTACATCACTCATGATATACCCCCTATTTCATAGAATAATAAAATTATTATTGACATGTTATTAAAAGTATAGTTAACCACCTTGAATTTGTCAATTAGAAGCTGATTAAAAAACCATTAATCGTTAAAAAAATGTTATTTAGAATCAAATAGTAGGTTTTTATCCATGTTTTTAGGTGCAAAGTGGTAAGATTAAGTTGAAATACCAATTTAGGTATAATATAATATGAGTGCTGATGAGAGTATAAAATAATTAAGGAGGATTTACTTAATGAAATACGGTTTTTTTGATGATTTGAGTAGGGAATATGTTATAACAAACCCTATGACGCCTTATCCCTGGATAAATTATTTGGGATCCCAGGAATATTTTTCGTTGATATCTAATACTGCAGGAGGCTACAGCTTTTATAAGGATGCCAGACTCAGAAGAATTACCCGCTTTCGTTATAATAATGTTCCATTAGATTTAGGTGGTGGTAAATATTATTATATTAATGACGGGGGTGAGGTTTGGTCACCAGGATGGGCACCAGTAAAAAAAGAATTGGACCATTATGAATGTAGACATGGTATGGGTTATACTAAGATCTCAGGGGAGCTGGGAGGTATAAATACAAGCATAACCTATTTCGTGCCCCTAGATACGAATGCGGAGATACATAAGGTTGTTGTAAAGAATACTTCTAATAAGAAGAAAGAAATAAAGCTTTTTTCTTTTGTTGAATGGTGTTTATGGAATGCATTGGATGATATGACTAATTTCCAGAGAAATTATAACACAGGTGAAGTTGAGGTTAAGGATTCTGTTATTTATCATAAGACAGAGTATAAGGAAAGAAGAAATCATTATGCTTTCTTTTCTGTTAATTCTCCAATATGCGGTTTTGATTCTGATAGAGAAAGCTTTATGGGAACATATAATGGATATCATAATCCTGATGCCGTTATGGCAGGTAAAGCTACTAATTCTATAGCAGATGGATGGCACCCTATAGCATCCCACTGCATTCAGATAGATTTAGAGCCAGGTGAGTCTAAGGAATTAGTATTCCTATTAGGATACATTGAGAATGATAATGATGACAAATGGGAAAGCAAGAATGTTATTAATAAAAAGAAAGCAGAGGAGCTGATTAAGGCTTACTCTACAGTTGAGGCTGTTGATCGTGCATTTGATGACCTAGCTAATCATTGGGATCAGCTTCTATCTAAGTATACGATTGAATCCAATGATGACAAGCTTAATCGTATGGTAAATATCTGGAACCAGTACCAGTGCATGGTTACCTTTAACTTATCCAGAAGTGCATCTTATTTCGAATCTGGAATTGGTAGAGGCATGGGCTTTAGAGATTCTAATCAGGATATATTGGGATTTGTTCATCAGGTTCCAGACAGAGCAAGGGAAAGAATTATTGATCTTGCTGCTACCCAGCTTGAAGATGGTGGCGCTTATCATCAGTACCAACCACTTACTAAAAAGGGTAATAATGAAATCGGTGGAGATTTCAATGATGATCCCTTGTGGCTGATTTTATCTACTGTTTCTTATATAAAGGAGACGGGAGATTATAGTATATTGGATGTGATGACTCCATATGATAACGACGAATCAAAAAGTGCTCCTATGTCAGATCACTTAAAGAGAGCTTTTGACCATGTTCTTAATAATCTAGGACCTCACGGACTACCTCTTATTGGTAGGGCCGACTGGAATGATTGTTTAAATCTTAATTGTTTCTCCACTGAGCCGGGAGAGTCCTTCCAGACAACAACCAGTAAGGATGGCAGAGTTGCTGAATCAGTAATGATAGCTGGTATGTTCTGTTATATCGGTGAAGAGTATGCAATTCTTATGGAGAAGGTAGCTAATAAAGAGGAGGCTGACCGTGCATTTGCAGAGGTAGAAAAGATGCGCCAGGTTGTTATGGAGCATGGATGGGATGGATCATGGTTTGTGCGTGCCTATGATGATTTTGGAAGAAAGATAGGTAGCGAAGAGAATGAGGAAGGTAAGATATTTATCGAATCCCAAGGCCTGTGTATTATGGGTAAGTGTGGATTAGATGATGGAAAAGCTATAAAGGCCCTTGATGCAGTAGAGGAAAGATTGGGAACCAAATATGGCCTTGTCCTACTTAACCCTGCCTATACAAAGTATTATGTTGAATATGGTGAGATATCTACTTATCCAGGAGGCTATAAGGAAAATGCAGGAATCTTTTGCCACAACAATGCTTGGATTATGGCAGCAGAGGCGGTTGCAGGAAGAGGAGATAAAGCCTTTGATTACTATACAAGGATTGCTCCAGCATATACGGAAGAACGTTCTGAAATCCATAGAATGGAGCCATATGTATATTCTCAGATGATAGCAGGTAAGGATGCAAGTCGCTTTGGTGAAGCTAAGAACTCTTGGCTTACAGGAACAGCGTCCTGGAACTTTATAGCCATATCTCAGTACATTTTAGGAATTAAGCCTGAGTTTGATGGACTGAAGGTTGATCCATGTATTCCTAAGGCATGGGATGGTTATACTGTAACAAGGGAGTATCGTGGAGATACATACAAAATTACAGTTAAAAACCCTAATCATGTGTCTAGTGGTGTTGCTAAGGTTACGGTTGACAATAAAGAAATATCAGGCAATATCCTCCCCTTATTTGGAGATGGAAAGCTGCATGAAGTTGAAGTGATTCTTGGATAAGATGTTTGACTTAAATAGGCATCCTGGTATAGATTAAGCTAGTATAATTGATAGAGGCTGTCTCGGACATTATGTATTAACCTGTTTGAGCGGCCTCTAATGTTTTTAATCACCACTACAGATATAGGATTTAAGAGTGTATAGTATATTTTGATATCATGTGCTTCTTAAGTAGGATTTGTATAAATATCTTGATAAGAGCATATGAAGAATTGAGGTAATAAATGAAAAAAGCTTTAGTGATTTTACATGGAATTATGGTTGCCTTGGCTGCATTTTTTACAGTGTCATTAATATATACATTAGTTATAAGTATATTTGTCTTGATTACAGGAATAGAGCAGGTACCTACTCAAGTAGATTATTGCCTTATGGTACTGGCTGTTATGCTGGCTATTATTCCGATTTATTTATGGTATAGAAGGTATATTGTAAGTGGTGAAGTGGAGCAGGCTAAAGCAAGTGATGTATTTACTATTAGAAATATTGGTGTCTTTTTGATGATTGGTTTGGGATGTCAATACTTTTTTGTAGGGATTTTATCAGTGCTTAGACCTTTGCTTGAGACACTTTTTTCTTATTATGATGAAACCATGGACTCTCTTTTTGCTACAGATCCTATTATAGTCGCAGTATATGTTGTGGTACTTACACCTATAATAGAAGAACTTATGCTTAGGGGTATAGTGTTTAGTAGGTTGAGAAAGGGCCTAGGTTTTCCCTTGGCCAATGTGATACAGGCGACGATATTTGCCATATATCATTGGGATGTTATACAAGGAGCATATGCATTTGCACTTGGTCTGGTTTTAGCTTATGTATATGAAAAAACCAGGACATTACTTGCTCCTATTCTTCTTCATTTTATTATAAATGCTTCTGGGTTTTTGCTGGCAGTCTATAAAGGACCGGATATACCTATATGGTTGGCGATTATTGTAGGAGGGGCTTTGCTTGTTGGTGGAGTTTACCTTTTTGATAAAAGTATTAATGAAAAGAATAGGAAATAATTCTCTTGCATTTTAATAAAAATAGTATATAATTGTAATACAAAACAATTGGTGATGCTGACGTACCTATATGGACGGAAAGTAAACCGTTAAGAATTTACTTAATAATTATTTGTTGTATTTAAGTAAATCCTACCTATATGAATGTTTTGCTACTGCTTATAAGAGGCGGTCAGAATTGAAAGGAGGATATTATGAAAACAATATCAAATGTACGCACACTAAAAATGGTGCAATTAGCATTATTCTCAGCAATTATATTGCTGTTAGCTTTCACCCCTATTGGGTTTATCAAGCTACCGGCTGGTTTGTCTATTACAGTGGTTGGAATACCTGTTATAGTAGGGGCCATCACACTTGGACCTAAGGCAGGGGCAGTTCTTGGAACAGTATTTGGCCTGGCAAGTTTTTCTCAAGCCTTTGGATATGAAGCCTTTGGGACTATGTTATTTAGTTATAATGCTATAGGAACCTTTATTACTTGTATGATACCTAGGATTTTAATGGGTTGGTTAACAGGATTGACATTCCAAGCATTAAAGAGAATTGATAGTACTAAGTTTGTAAGTTATTTGATTACAAGTCTAGTAGGCTCAATCTTAAATACTATATTATTTATGACATCATTAATGATTTTCTTTTACAATGATTCAAGATTTCAGGAACTTGTGGGTATAAATGCAAGTAATGTATTCTTATTAGCTATATTGATGGTAGGTTTTAATGCTGTGGCTGAGATGATAGTTAGTGGAATTATAGGAACAGCAGTATCTAAACCTCTAGATAGACTTAATCACAATTATGAAAATAATGTTTGACATAAGTACTACTACATGATATGATAACAGAGCTGTGATAATTTCATAGAATAAAGAAGAGTATCCATCTCTCACCCATAGCGTAAATTTACATTTATTGTGACCGGGTTAATACAACTTGTTGTTTGGGAAGTTTCCCTTAACAAGGCATAGCATATATTATTTCAATGGGAAATGATATTAGTGTATGTATAAGTAGGTGGATAATCAATGTTATCCACCTTTTTTATGTAGTAAGAAAATTACTTCTATTACATAAATAAATATGATAATTAATTTGGATAACGGAAACTATTAATGTTATATTACCTATGGAGGTGTAGTACTATTAGCGATTTAATGATGAATGAACAGATCAGGGATAAGGAAGTCCGTCTAATTGGTGAAGATGGAGAGCAGCTTGGTATCGTGTCTTCTCAGGAAGCCTTGAGACTGGCCAGAGAGGCTAACTTGGATCTTGTAAAGATAGCCCCTACGGCAAAGCCACCGGTATGTAAAATTATCGATTATGGCAAGTTCAAGTATGAACAGACTAGAAGAGAAAAGGAAGCAAAGAAGAAGCAGAAGGTTACTGAGGTTAAGGAGATTCGCTTTTCTCCTAATATCGATGACAATGATCTAAAGACTAAGGCTAACATGGCGAGAAAGTTTTTAGTTAAAGGTGATAAGGTAAAGGTTACCTTACGTTTTCGCGGACGTGAGATGGCTCATACAGGTTCATCAAGAGTTATCCTAGATAATTTCTTTGCCTTGCTTGAGGATGTTGCTGTAATTGAAAAATATCCAAGGCTTGAAGGACGAAATATGACTATGTTCTTATCAGAAAAGCGTTAAAATATGAAATAACAGTAATTTGCGAGTCTGCTTTTTTGCAGACTAGCAGTACTAATAATAAGGAGGAAACATCATGCCAAAGTTGAAAACAAACAGAGCGGCAGCAAAGCGTTTTAAAAAGACAGGAACTGGTAAGCTTAAGAGAATGAAGGCCTATAAGAGCCATATATTAACAAAGAAATCCGCTAAGAGAAAGAGGAATCTAAGGAAAGCAACAATGACAGATCCAACAAACGAAAAGAACATGAAGAAAATCTTACCATATCTATAGAGATTGGTGATAAGGAGGAATAGAAAATGGCAAGAGTTAAAGGCGGATTAAACGCTAAAAAGAAACATAATAGAGTCTTAAGGCTAGCTAAGGGTTATAGAGGCGCTAGATCAAAGCAATATAGAGTAGCTAAACAATCAGTAATGAGAGCTTTATCATCATCTTTTGAAGGTAGAAAGCAAAGAAAGAGAGATATGAGATCCTTATGGATTGTTAGAATAAATGCGGCTGCTAGAATAAATGGTTTATCTTATAGCAAATTTATGCATGGCTTAAAATTAGCTGATGTTGAAATAAATAGAAAGATGCTATCAGAGATGGCGGTTAATGATGCAGAGGGTTTTAAGGACCTTACAGAGGTTGCAAAATCAAAGCTTGCATAAAACTTATGAATATAGAGTTATTAGGCTGTATCCTTCCAAGCGATTTGACACATATAGATGTTGTCAGGGCTTGGTAGGGCACAGCCTTTTTTATGTAATAAAAATGATGAACTATTACATAAAAACGCCCTATCAGGGTGATAGTTGTTTGTGTTTTTCATATATATTAGAATAGGGTTAGGAGTCTTAGAGATAATACTTTTTTGTTGCATAATAAAAGCAATTAGATTATTATGATTTTATATAAACCATTTTATAAGGAATAATAGGGGGTATTAAGGTGAGAGGTAAGATATCAAATTTAGTTTTGGGTTTAGTTTTTATTGGGCTTGGACTTGGTATAGCTGGAGATGTAATGAATATATGGGAATTTAGAGTGTTTTCTTTTCCTGGATGGTGGACCATGTTTATAATAATTCCATGCTTAATAGGCATTATTCGTGATGGGTTCAATGGAGGGGCTGCAATAGGATTAGTTATAGGTCTTATGCTTTTTATTGGACATTATGTTGATTTTAATGTATGGAATCTAATACTGCCAGCCATTCTTATAATCATCGGACTACAGATTCTATTTCGTGGACTTGGAGGAAAGAAAATACCCGTAGATAAAACAATACATGTGGAGGGCCAGGCTGGCCATAGGACAAATAGGAAGGAATATAGTGCTATTTTTGCAGGTAATAAGATTAGAATCAGTGATCATTTTATCGGTGCCAGCTTAAATGCTGTGTTTGGTGGACTTACTATTGACCTTAGAGATGCAGTAATTGATAGTGATGTTGAGATTTCTGCAACAGCAGTTTTTGGAGGTATAGATATTTATCTTCCTCAGGAAGTGCAGGTAAGAGTAAATAACATACCTATTTTTGGGGGAGTAAGTAATAAGCGGCTTTATACTTCAGAACCTAATGGTCCTACTATATATCTTAACTCAACTACGATGTTTGGGGGTATTGATCTTAAATGAATACATTTCAAAAGATAATAAAATATGTAGCCATGTCATTTGCTATTATCCTAACTCTTATAATCCTGACAGGAATAGTTGGAGTGGTTTCAAGCCTTGCGTCTTTTTCTAATGACTGGGAAGAAGATGGTGTAGATTTTAGTAGGGTGTTTATGGATATAGAGAGTTTGGATCTTAGGAACAGTGTTGGTAAATTGAGAGTAAAGCTAGGTAGTGATTTCAGGGTGGAAGCGACTAATGTATCAAAGAGGTTTAGAGCAGAGGAGAAAGATGGCACCCTTTTTATAGAAGAATCTTATTCTAAAGGTTTTTTGTGGTTTAATATTGGAAAGCCCAATAAAAATGCCATTATAACAGTATATGTGCCCGCTGATTTTATGGCTAAAAGTATAAAAATTGATGGTGGCGTGGGTGAGGTTAATTTAGAGGATCTAACTACAGATTATTTATATATTAATGCAGGTGTAGGAAATCTTCACGGTAGGAATTTGTATGCCAAGAAGGTAGATATTGATGGGGGTGTTGGAGATACTCGATTTGAAGATGTAGACTTTACAGATGTGAATTTTGATGGTGGCGTAGGTAATGCAAGTATCGAGGGAAGTATGTATGGAAATTTAGAATTTGATTGTGGCGTAGGCAGTACTTATGTAAAGGTAGATGGTGCAAGAAAGGACTATTTACTACGAATTGATGGGGGCCTAGGAAGAATAAGAGTTAACGGACATAAGGTTTCAGGAAAGTACAATGATTATTACGAGGCAGATAATACCATTATAATTGATGGTGGTGTAGGCAACGTAGACATAGAGTTTTCCTATTAATATAATTTTGATTAATGCGGATATTCCTTGCAATCTATGGTCATAAATATTACAATAAGAAGTAATTAGGGACGTACAAGCGGTTACCAGTAGCGTCCCTTTTTGATAAATATTCACTGATAATAGGAAACAGGCTTAAGGAGTAGTATCATGAACAAGAAAAGTGTATTAGGACTTCTATTATTTTCATGTATTGTTATAGCTGGCATGTTCTTTGGAACCATGTTTATGATCAAGCAACATGCAAATACGAATATTATTCAAGAAGAGTCTAGTAGCAATGCTCAAGATGGGGATGGGTTAGTTGCTGACCAGGATAATGAAAAGAATGGTATTACGCAGCCGAATCAAGACTTGGACTTATCTAGTGAAGAAGAGTGGCTTAATACAGATGAATCAAATGGAGAATCTCAGACGGAAGACAGTGGTTTGGGAGAGAATGGAAGAGAAAACTCCTCACTAACAGATGAAAACAATCAACTTGGTTCATCGGATCAAATAGATGATGGGCTTATAGATATAGATGATTCTGCTAATAATGAAATAGTTAGGGATAATCCTCCTAGCCAAGAACAAGATAGCGATTCTTTGGAGGAATTAGACTCTACAGAAACCCTTGGGGACCAGGCTCTAGACTTACCTGATATGCAATTGATAAGAGATAGTAGTCAGGTGGATTATATGAGTTACCTTCCTGAAATGGTTTTTGATAGCAAGATAGAGATTGCTTTAGATATTGATAATCCAAGCTTGAATATAAATGCCAAATCTGCAATACTTTTTGATGCAACAACAGGGACAGTCCTATATTATAAGGATCCTATTATTCCTGTATTCCCAGCTAGTACGGCAAAGCTACTTACAGCTCTTGTTGCTGTTGACTGGTGTATGGAGGAGGAAGAGGTTACTGTTGGAGAAGAGCTTTGCTTGGTGGCCTCTGACTCTACATTGGCAAGACTAAAAAAGGGACAGGTTCTAACAATAAGGAATTTGTTAGAGGGTATGCTTGTGCCTTCTGGAAATGATGCCGCCTATGTAATAGCTAGCTATGTAGGAAGAAAATCTCTTAGGAATGAAAATGCTAGTCTTAAGGAGGCAATACCAGAATTTATAAGGCTTATGAATGAAAAGGCAAAAAGCTTGGGAGTAGTTAATTCTTGTTTTAAGACACCAGATGGGTATGATGCAATTGGTCAGTATACTACAGCCTATGATATGGGCTTGATTGGTTTAGCTGCTGCTGATAATGAAACAATCGTAGAGATATCTAATAAAAGCAGAGCTAGGAATGTGTTTGTTGATGGGTCTGATGTAACTTGGGCTAACACAAATTCATTAATTAGAAAGGATAGTGGAAGGTACTATTCTAGCTGTGTAGGATTAAAGACTGGATCTAGTACAATGGCAGGAAGATGTCTGATATCAGTTGGAAGAAAGGATGGCAGGCAGGTAGTCAGTGTAATAATGAATTCAGACTCAGTAGGAAGATGGGAGGATTCTATTACATTGCTTAAATATGGGCTTGGTCAATAAGATGATTAGGCATAATCAAAAAGCATTTACAAGTACAGAGGCTATAGATATGAATAGAATTGGAGGATAGGTATGGAGGAATATAATGAATTTAGTGACAAGTCTTTGCCAGAGCAAGAAGACCAGGTATATTCATGGTATTATGATATGGATCCTGAGGAGCTAAAGAGGCTTGAAATTAAGAGAAGAAAGGATAATAAAAGAATATTATTCTATAGTGGCTTATATCTATTTATAATGGTTATGGCCGTCTTATTTTCTCAGATTGTAATTAGCTTATTAAGCGAGAAATTTTTTATTGAGCTTTATGAATTTGATGGATTTAATGGATTACTATCTATAGTATCATTTGTTTGCATCGGATATCCTATATTTATTTTGCTTATGAAAAAGCTTCCGAATTCTGAAAGAGGTGAATTTAAAAAGCTTTCATTAGGAAAGTTTACTGGATTCTTGTTTATAAGCGTGGCGGCCATGTATACATCCAATTTTATAGGATCATTTATAAGCACAATGATATCAAATATAAAAGGCGAGGAACTATCAAATACATTAGAGGATTTTGTACTTAATGGTAATATGATGATTACAATGTTCTATGGCATTTTAATTGCACCTATTATGGAAGAGCTTATTTTTCGTAAGATATTATTAGATAAGCTCCGTAGATTTGGTGATAAGCCTGCTATATTGATGACAGGTGTTGCTTTTGGATTGTTTCATATGAATCTGCAACAATTTGTTTATGCATCAGTGCTTGGTTTCTTGTTTGCATATCTTACTATTCGTACAAACACTATAAGATATGCTGTTATATTACATATGATAATAAACTCTATAGGCATAGGAGTAGCACCTTATGTATTAATGAATAAAAATACCCTAGGCTTAATTATGGTATCCTTATGGATGATATTATCAATGACCATTGGAATAGTTTTATTTATTTTAAATGTAAAAAAGGTTAAATTAAATAGGCCTGAAGTGCCTTTGGTTAAGAAAAGAGATTATATATTTAATCCTGGTTGGATGTTATTTTATATAATATGTCTAGGATTAATTATTTTAACATTGTAAAACAAACAGTTATGAAGGAAGGAGATTATTATGAACAATTTTACATTTTATAGTCCTACTTATTTCGTATTTGGTAAGGGTACTGAAAATGAGGCTGGACAGTATGTTAGTAGATTTGGTGGAAGTAAGGTTCTTATTCATTATGGAGGAGGTTCTGTTGAAAGATCAGGTCTTCTTGATAGGGTAAAGGAGTCATTGAAAAAGCAAAACATAGATTTTGTCCAGCTGGGAGGTGTAGTACCAAACCCCAGAAGTGGACTGGTATATGAGGGAATTGAGCTTTGCAGGAAGGAAAATGTGGACTTTATTCTTGCAGTAGGGGGAGGCAGTGTTATCGATTCAGCTAAGGCTATAGCAGCTGGAGTAAAGTATGACGGTGACTTCTGGGACTTCTATGAGGGCAAGCCTGTAATGGAGGCTCTTCCAGTTGCTACTGTTCTTACTATTGCGGCAGCAGGTAGTGAGGGGTCAGGTGATTCGGTTATCACTAAGGAAGAAGGAATGTTAAAGAGAGGTGCAGGTGGAGAAGCATTAAGACCTGTATTTTCTATACTAAATCCTGAGCTTACTCAGACCTTACCTCCATATCAGACAGCCAGTGGTGCCACTGATATTATGGCCCATGTTTTTGAACGCTATTTTACCAACACTAAGGAAGTTGAGATTACTGATAGGCTATGTGAGGCAGTGCTTCTTACTATGATTAAAGAGGTTCCAAGGGTAATAGAGGACCCTAATAATTATGAGGCGAGGGCAAATATTATGTGGGCAGGAATGGTTGCCCATAATAATATAGTTGGAGTTGGAAGAGAGCAGGATTGGTCAAGTCATGGAATAGAGCATGAGCTATCAGCCCTATACGATGTGGCCCATGGAGCAGGACTAGCAGTAATCTTCCCTGCTTGGATGACCTATGTGATGAAGCATGATATTAATCGCTTTGCCCAGATTGCAGTAAGGGTATGGGGTTGTGAGATGAACTTTGCTAATCCAGAGGAGACTGCTAAGGAAGGAATTGAAAGGCTTAAGAAGTTTTTGACCTCCATAGGAATGCCTATTTCATTTGCAGAGCTTGGGGCGAAAGAAGAAGATATTCCTCTTATGGTTGAAAAGCTTGGTCTTGGAGAAAGAGGTACTATGGGAAGCTTCGTTCCCCTAACCGCTAAGGATGTTGAGGCAATTTATCGCTTAGCATTATAGATAGAATAAAAAACATACTCTACAAGCATACTACACAAGTAGAATGTTTTAAGGTGATTTATCATGATAGAATCATAATTATCCTTTGCTGGATGACATTTTATTGAGGGATTTTTAGATTGTGAAAGGGGTATTTTGTTTGACTGAACTTTTGGTTAGGATATTTATTAAGGATAATGATAATATTAAGGATCAGGCTGTGCGTACCTCTTACGGAATCTTATCCAGCATTGTTGGAGTTATCTGTAATATAATATTATTTATTATAAAGTTAGTAATTGGTATTCTGATTAATAGTGTTTCTGTTATGGCAGATGCATTTAACAACCTTTCGGATGCTGCATCCTCTATAATAGGATATATAGGGGTTAAGCTAGCAGCAAGGCCAGCGGATAAGGAGCATCCGTTTGGCCATGGAAGGTTGGAATATGTAGCGGCTCTTGCTGTTTCTTTTATAATAATTCAGGTAGGTCTATCATTATTTAAGAATTCATTTGCTAAGATAATCAATCCAGAGGCTGTAAAATTCAATCCTATTCTTATAGGAATATTGTTTCTTTCTATATTAATCAAGTTATGGCTGATGATATTTAATAGGAAGCTTGGGAAAAGGGTTAAATCTTCTGTTATGTTGGCTACAGCGGCTGATTCCTTGAGCGATGTATTGGTGACATCGGGTACGGTTATTTCAGCCATAATTGCTGGTTTAACTGGATGGGAAATAGATGGATACATGGGACTTGTTGTATCAATATTTGTAATGATTGCAGGTGTAGGAATTGCTAAGGATACCTTAGAGCCCCTTCTTGGACAGGCTGTTGACAGGGGCTTATATAAGAAGATAAGCTCAATGGTTGAAAGTTATCCAGGTATTGTAGGTACCCACGAGCTGATTATTCATAATTATGGTCCATCTTGCCATATGGCTACAATTCATGTGGATGTACCAAATGATTTAGAATTTGAAGAGGCCCATGAGATGATTGATAGGATAGAGCAAGATGTATTGGAGAAAATGGGGATATTTCTGGTTATTCATATGGACCCTGTGGAAATGAATGATATGAAGGTTATTGAAAAGAGGAATTTGGTTACAGATGTTATTAAAAAGCTGGATGAGAGAAGCTCTGTTCATGATTTTAGGGTGGTTAAAGGTGAATACCAGATTAATTTAATCTTTGATCTTGTAATTCCCTTTTCATATACCCATGAGGAGGAACAAAAGTTATTATCAAAGATTGTGGAAGAGATGAGGAAGCATGATTCTAGATTTAATTGTGTGATAAGATTGGAGAATAGTTATGTAGCGGAGGAGTAACTTGAATTTGTTTTTCATTCAACAACCAAGAAAAAACATTTATTTTATACTTGAAATGTATGAAGCAATGGGGTATAATATCATTCGTGGCAGTTGAGAAATAGCTACTATAATTGAATATTGGGCTATCGCCAAACGGTAAGGCACTGGACTCTGACTCCAGCATCTCAAGGTTCGAATCCTTGTAGCCCAGTT
>JAAYRC010000087.1 GCA_012518975.1 Clostridiales bacterium | reverse complement strand
TTATTTGCAACCCATTACCATGAGCTAACAGAACTAGAGGGAAAGCTTGAGGGTGTAAATAATTATTGTATAGCAGTCAAGGAGCAGGGGGATGATATTATCTTCCTTAGAAAAATAGTAAAGGGTGGAGCTGATAAAAGCTATGGTATACAAGTTGCAAAGCTTGCGGGTGTTCCAGTCTCTGTAATAAAAAGGTCAAATGAGATTGTAGATGAATTGATTGGCAATGACCTGGCTATGAAGACAAAAGATATTTCTACTACAGTAGAACAAACATCGAAAGACCTTATTCAGGATACAAGCCCATTAGAGCAATATTCTATGTTCTCCCTAACAGGAAATGATGATATTATCAACGAAATCAGGGAAATGGATCTTTCAAGGCTAACCCCTATAGATGCTATTAACAAATTGTATCAAATGCAAAATAAAATCAAAGATAGAATTTAAAGCTTAAAACTAGAAAGGGTGGTTGCTATATGTCAATAATCCATCTTTTAGATGAAAGTACTATAAATCAAATAGCGGCAGGTGAAGTGGTAGAAAGACCTAGTGCCGTAGTTAAGGAGCTTATTGAAAATGCTCTGGATGCAGGAGCGACTGCTATAACAGCCGAAATAAAGGACGGGGGCCTAAGCCTAATTAGGATAACAGATAATGGGTCAGGTATAGGTAAGGAGGATATCTCTGTAGCCTTCATGCGTCATGCCACTAGTAAGATTCAAAAAGCTGAGGACCTTTTTTCTGTAACTAGCCTTGGCTTTAGGGGAGAGGCCTTATCCAGTATTGCAGCCGTATCTCAGGTTGAGCTAATCACTAAAACCCCTTCATCTTTAAATGGTTACCGCTATATTATTGAGGGTGGGGTTGAGAAGTCTATTGAAGAAATAGGCTGTCCTAGTGGTACTACATTTATTGTTCGTAACTTGTTTTATAATACCCCTGCTAGAAGAAAGTTTCTAAAGACACCTAATACTGAGGCAGGCTATGTTAATGATTTGATAGAGCGACTTATGGTTTCTCATCCAGCCGTATCCTTTCGCTTTATTGTAAATAACCAGTTAAAGCTACAATCTTCTGGTAATAATAATATAAAGGATATACTTTATAATATATATGGCCGAGATATTTCTAAGGAATTATTAGCTGTAGAATATAAGTCTGATGACGTGAAGATAACTGGTTATATTGGAAAACCAACCATAAATCGTGGAAACCGTAATTTTGAGAATTATTTTATTAATGGAAGATATATAAAAAATAGTATTATAATTAGGGCTATTGAAGATGCATATAAGCCCTTTATGATGCAACATAAATATCCTTTTACATCTCTTTATTATGAGATTAACCCTTCTTTACTAGATGTAAATATCCATCCTCAAAAGCTTGAGCTTAAGATTAGCAATGGAGATTCCATCTATAAGGTAACCTATCAAATGATAAGAGAGGCTTTGCAAGCTAATGAATTAATACCCCAGCTAAGTCTAGCTGATAGAAATAAAGTCCAAGTTAAGGGTAAGGAGGATTTTAAAAGACTTCCTGAACCCTTTGAGAGCAAAAGAATGAGCCGATTAGACCCTACACAACAGCTAAAGGCATTAGAGGAATTAGCTAATAAAAAAGAGATAATATCAGACGACAATCAGAATAATAATAAGAATGATATAATAACTGGCGACAATAAGGATACTGAAAATAAGGATATAATATCTGAGAGTAATAGAAATGCTGATAATAAGGATATAATATCTGGCATCAATCAAAATGCTGATAAAAATGAAACTAGTCAAGATTATGATAAGATAATACCATCAGATTCGTCTGACAAGCTTATTAAGGAAGTGAATAATTATGGAGCCTTGCAAGCAGAACAGATGGATCTGTTCTCGAATAATGAAGACCAAAATGCCGCCCCATTTATATCGGAGGAGGCAATTAGTAAGCACCGTATAATTGGTCAGATTTTTTCTACATATTGGCTTGTAGAATATCAAAAGAACCTTTATATTATTGATCAGCATGCAGCCCATGAAAAGGTCTTGTATGAAAGAATATATACTGCTGCCAAGGAGAATAAGCATTCATCTCAAATGTTAATGCCCCCAATTGTAATTACACTTTCATTACGAGAACAAGAGGTTCTAGCAGGCAATAAAGAGGTGCTTGAGCAGTTGGGCTATGAAATAGAGCATTTTGGAGGAAACGAATATTCTATTAGGTCGGTGCCAGCTGATCTATACAATCTTTCTAATAAAGACTTGTTTTTGGAATTTATAGATGAGCTTACTGATGAGATATCTTCCCGTCAGCCTAATCCAGAATCCATATTAGCTAGGGTGGCATCTATGGCATGTAAAGCCGCAGTAAAAGCTAATCATAGATTTTCCACAGAAGAAGCATCATCCTTAATAAAGGAGCTTTTGAGCTTGGAAAATCCCTACCATTGTCCCCATGGAAGGCCGGTAATAATATCTATGAGCCAGTATGAACTAGAAAAGAAATTCAAGAGAATTATATAATAGAAATCGGAGAATTTATGAGTAAAAAACCACTAATTATTTTAACTGGACCCACAGCAGTGGGAAAAACCTCCCTGTCGATTAGACTTGCAAAAGCAGTAGATGGGGAGATTATTTCAGCTGATTCTATGCAGGTCTATAAATATATGGATATTGGAACAGCCAAGATTACTTCAGAGGAGATGGCTGGTGTTACCCATTATCTTATCAGTGAATTCTATCCTGATGAGGAATTTAGTGTGGTTAAATTTCAGCAATATGCTAAGAGATATATAGAAAGCATACATAAAAGAAATAAAATACCTATACTTGTTGGAGGAACTGGCTTTTATATCCAATCCATATTATATGATATAGATTTTGAGAAGAATGATCAAGATAAGACATATAGAGAAGAGTTAGAGGTCCTTGCAAAAAGCAGAGGGGGAGCATATCTTCACGAACTTCTTGCCAAACTTGACCCCTTAAGTGCAGAAGCAATCCATCCAAATAATGTGAAACGCATTATCCGTGCCTTAGAATATTTTAAGCAGACAGGTAAGCCTATTTCTATTCACAATAGTGAGCAAAGAAAAAAAGATTCTCCATATAATTATAATTATTTTGTCTTAAATAAAGATAGGGATAAGCTTTATGATAATATTAATAGAAGAGTAGATATAATGATTAATGATGGACTTTTAGAAGAAGTAAGACTGTTAAAAAATATGGGTTACACTAGGGACTTGGTCTCTATGCAAGGTTTAGGCTATAAGGAGATTTTGGATTATATAGAAGGAAGGTCTAGTCTTGACCAGGCTATAGAAATTCTGAAAAGAGACACAAGACATTATGCAAAGAGACAGCTAACCTGGTTTAAAAGAGAAAAGGAAGTAATTTGGGTGAATAAGGACGACTTCGAAGATGAAGATTTAATTATTGAATATTTACTGGATAATTTAAGAAAAAGCAGTATAATTACTTAAGTGACAAGATATAAGGCGACATAATAATATTATGTATAACAGAGCGCTAGAATTACATTACAGGAGGAAAAAATTGATTAAGAAGGAATTAGATTCATTTTATATTAATTTAGGTATTGACCAAAGGCTTATAAGCTTAAGCAAGAATATAGAAAGTGATTTATCAGATAGATTTGGGCAGATAGATCAGATAGCTGAATATAATCAGCTAAAAGTTCTACATGCCATGCAAAAAAATAAAGTAAGTGATGTTCATTTTGCTGCTACAACTGGTTATGGATATAATGACATTGGTAGAGATACCCTTGAACAAGTATACGCTGATATTTTTCATGCTGAGGATGCCTTGGTACGTCCTCAGCTTATTAGTGGAACCCATGCCCTAACAGTAGCCCTGGCTGGTAATTTAAGACCTGGAGATGAACTTTTATCACCAGTAGGTAAGCCATATGATACCCTTGAGGGAGTAATTGGTATTCAGGAGACTAAGGGTTCCTTATCTGAATATGGTATAAGTTATAGGCAGGTGGATCTAAAAGCAGATGGAAGTTTTGACTATGATAAAATCAAAGAAGCTATAAATCCAAAGACCAAGCTTGCTACTATACAAAGATCTAAAGGTTATGCCAATAGACCCACCTTATCAGTAGAACAGATAGGGGAATTGATTGCATTTATGAAGAAAATAAAACCAGACCTAATCTGTATGGTAGATAATTGTTATGGGGAATTTGTTGAGCTTATTGAACCTTCTGATGTGGGAGCTGATCTAACAGTTGGCTCTCTTATAAAAAACCCCGGCGGAGGACTTGCTCCAATAGGTGGCTATATAGTAGGTAAAAGTGAATATGTTGAAAATGCTGCGATTCGCCTAACAGCTCCTGGACTTGGTAAAGAGGTTGGAGCTACTCTTGGTTTAAATCAAGCCCTGTATCAAGGACTCTTTCTTTCACCTTCAGTGGTATCGGGGGCCTTAAAAGGGGCAGTATATGCAGCAAACTTGTATGAACACTTAGGTTTTGGGGTACTCCCCAATGGAAGCGAGGATAGGTATGATATAATTCAGGCTGTTACCTTGAATAGCCCTGAGGCGGTAATTGCTTTTTGCGAGGGAATCCAGGCTGCCGCCCCAGTAGATAGCTTTGTTACCCCTGTGCCATGGCCTATGCCTGGTTATACATGTGATGTTATTATGGCTGCTGGAGCCTTTGTTCAGGGTTCTTCCATAGAACTTTCTGCTGATGCTCCAATTAAACCTCCATATACAGTTTTCTTCCAAGGTGGTCTTACTTGGCATCATGCAAAATACGGCATATTAATGTCCTTACAAAAGCTACTTGACAAGAAATTAATACAAGTATAGTGATTATTATAAGGCAATTCTTACTGTATACAAATAACATTTCTTGTGCTAAAATTAAAATACTGATTATACAAAAGGAGCAATTATTATGGCTAAAAACTTAGGCAAAAATAAATGGGCGCTATTTCTTATAATACTTGCTGGTATGGTGGTTGGAAGCTTTATTGGCCATTTACTTAGGGAGGTAGATTACCTTTCCTGGTTAGATTATGGTATGAATTTTGCTTTAGGTAATACCCATGGCAGTAATATTGTAACTCTTGACTTGGGTGCTCTAATTGTTCATTTTGGTTTCAGATTAAAGATTACAATTGGATCTGTAATTGGTACAATAATATCAATTATAATATACAAAAAATTATAATCTTACAATAAAAAATATACATGAGCCTACTGATTTCTTGGAGAGAGGAAGAAGGAGGATATCATGATGACAAAACACTTAACAGTAAAGGAATTACCTGTATCAGAACGTCCCTATGAGAAATGCGAGATATATGGACCACAAAGCTTGTCAGACGCTGAATTATTGGCAGTAATCCTTAGAACAGGTACAAGGCGACTTAGAGCTATTGACTTGGCAGTAAATGTTCTTAATTATTCAAGTAATAACCCAGGATTAAAGGGCCTAAATTACTTATCAATGAAAGAACTAAGACAGATAAATGGAATCGGAAGGGTTAAAGCGATTGAGCTTTTATGCCTCACCGAGCTTACTAAGAGGATGTCTAAAGAGATACATAAAGATAGCCTAAAATTTATTACACCTCAAAGTATAGCTAATTACTATATGCAAGATATGCGCCATCTTTCTAGAGAACAGGTGCTTTTAGTATTGCTTGATTCTAAAAACAAATATATGAAGGATATAGTTATGTCCTCTGGTACTGTCAATACATCCATAATGCCCATTAGGGAGGTCCTAATTCAAGCACTAAAGGAGGAAGCAGTGAATATTATCTTAGTTCACAATCATCCTAGTGGTGACCCCTCGCCAAGCTCAGAGGATATTAGAGTAACAAAAAGAATGTTAGAGGCCGGAAATTTAATAGGAATAACACTTATGGATCATATAATTATTGGTGATAATAGATATATCAGCTTAAAAGAACAGGGACTTATTTGATATAGATATAATGACTTACCATGCCGCATATAGGAGGACTTACACAATGGCTTTAAAAACTTATGGGATTGATTTTGGAACAAGTACTATAAAGATAAGTCGAAACGGACAGGGTATAGTGCTTGATGAAAGTAATATAATCGCAATTACTGATAATAAAACCATCATAGCTGCAGGAAATGAAGCTTTTGATATGTATGAAAAGGCACCACCCAATATTCTTGTAACTCATCCAGTAAGAAGTGGTGTAATTGCTGATGTTGCAAATATGACTGCCTTACTTAATTATTTTATAAGAAAACTTAGCGGTTCAAAGAGGCCTGGAACTTCAGACTTTATAGTTGCAATCCCTACAGATATTACGGAAGTTGAACGTCGATCTTTTTATGAATTGATTGCTAACTCTGGTCTAAAGGTTGGCAGGATAAAGATAGTTGAAAAACCTATAGCAGATGCTTTAGGAGCAGGTCTAGATATAATGACTGCCCATGGCGTTATGATTGTTGATATTGGAGCTGATACCACTGAAGTATCCATATTGTCCTTAGGAGGAATCGTCCTAAGCAAATTAATTCCCATAGGTGGTAATAAGCTTGATGAGGCAATTAAGGGTGTAGTTAAGAAAAAACATAATTTATATATAGGTGATAAGACTGCGGAAAGTACCAAGAAGAAGCTAGCAAGTGCCTTGCCTGGAGTAGAAGCTACCACAAAGGTATATGGTAGGGCAGTAGTTACAGGGCTTCCTGCTTTGATGGAGGTTAGTTCCATAACTGTATACGAAGCGATTTCTGAATATCTTTATACAATAGTAGATGCTATTCGTATTATTTTAGAAAGAACTCCTCCTGAAATTTCCTCTGATATTATTGATAGTGGCATCTATGTTACTGGAGGTTCTGCTAATATATTTGAGCTTCAAGGGCTTATAGCTAAAGAAACTGGCCTTAAGATTAATATATGTGATGACCCTGCTAATACAGTTGCAAATGGATTAAGTCGAATTATGGACGAACCACAGTTTTCTACTCTTGCCCATACACCCCGTCCAAAGAATTTACTTGATTAAAATAAGCAATTACAAGTTCTGGATTAATATAGGTTATTGTAGTTAAGTATAGTGAATTTAATGATAAGGCCTAGTGATTAGGTCTTATCATTGAATATATAGGAGTCGGTAATGAGACGTAGAACAAAGCTTAATTTAAATCCAAAGTATGTACTTATCATATTATTAGTTATATGTGTAAGTTTTATTTTGATATCATTTCGTTTTGGAAAATCTTTATACCCTGTAAGGAATGCAGTAGGTTCAGCAATAACACCTATGCAAAAAGGAATAAATATTGTAGGAACATTTATTTCAGATAAGCTGGATACTTTTAGGAATATGAAAGAGCTTATACAGGAGAATGAAAAACTGAAGGATCAGGTCAGTGTTTTATCATATGAAAACAAATTATTGCTACAAAACAAATATGAGCTTGATGAGTTAAGAGAATTATATGAACTAGATCAAAAGTACTTAGATTATCCCAAGGTGGCAGCCCGTATTATAGATAAGGATACAAATAATTGGTACAATGTATTTACCATTGATAAGGGCACAAAGGATGGACTAGCTGTAGATATGAACGTCATAGCTGGTAATGGTTTGGTTGGTATAATAACCGAGTGTTATTACAATCATTCTAAAGTAAGGGCCATTATTGATGATAAAAGTGCAGTATGGGGTATGTTTCTTAAGACCTCTGATACCTGCGTTATTCAGGGTGACCTTACAACAATTTCAAAGGGAAAAATACATGTTCAGTTTATCAGCAAGGATGCAGAGATAGAGGATGGCTATGAGATTGTAACAGCCCATACTAGTCCCAAATTCCTTCAGGGAATCCTAATCGGTTATGTTAGTGATATAAAGCTTGATTCAAATAATATGACTAAAACAGCCTATCTTACTCCCGTTGTTGATTTTGAACGCTTAAGTGAGGTTCTAATTATTACTGAGCTTAAGGAACCATTACTTAAGGAGCCTCCAGAAGAAGATATTACAGAAGATAGTAAGTCCAGTGAAGTTCAATCAGAAGAAGTACAAATAGGAGATAATCAATAAAAATAAAGATACATTGATCATGTAAAGTAGGTAGAAAAGTTGAAACGAGCAATTATATATTTCCTTGAAATTATTATATGCTTTATTTTGCAAAGCTCTTTATATCCCTTCATCAGCTTGGCAGATGTTATGCCCAATCTGCTTCTAATTGTTGTAGTTTCCAACTCTTATATGAGGGGGAGGATGACAGGGATGTTAATCGGCTTTTTTTCAGGAATTCTAATAGATATCCAATTTGGTCAAGTAATAGGTTTATACGCAATGTTTATGTTACTCATAGGATATTTAGTTGGTTTTGCCAATAAGATATATTCCCGTGATGACTTTACATTACCCTTGCTTTTTATATCAGTGGCAAATTTTGTTTATCAATTCCTATATTATGTTTTTGAATTTTTGTTGCGGGGCAAATTGAATTTTTTATATTACCTTAAGGCAATAATTATTCCAGAGATAATATATACTCTTGTGGTTTCGGTTATATTGTATAAGCTGTTACATATGATTAATCATTCTCTTGAACCTAAGGAAAATGAGGAGGAATAACTTTGTTTGATATATTTCTAGATAATATAAAAAGTTTAATTAAATCTAGATTGTTACCAATTGCATTTATATTTTTGATTTTATTTGCAATTCTTATACAACGTTTATTTGTATTACAGATAGTACAAGGTACTACTCATTCAGAGGAGTATGAATATAAAAACACAAAAACAAGGGAGATAAAGAGTACAAGAGGCAATATCTATGATCGTAATGGAACCTTGCTTGCCTCAAACACCCTTTCATACTCAGTTGTTATGGAGGATAGCCACCAAATAACCTCTAACGACCAGAGAAATTTAATTATTCATAAGCTTATTCAGATTATTGAGAATAATGGTGATAGCCTTGACAACCCCTTTTATATTGTTCATTCAGGTAATGGAGAATTTGAATATACAATATCTGGTTCGGAATTAACTCGTTTTAAAAGAAATATATATGCCTATGCCTTGGATAATGGTAAATTAACTGAAGAGCAAGTGAACTCTACTGCAAAAGATGATTATTATTTTTTAAAGGATGGGTCTAGCATATATCCTATGTTTGGTATTTCTGATGACTATTCAATAGATGAAGCCTTAAAGATTATGAGCGTACGTTATGCCTTGTTTAATAATTATCCTAAATTCATGCAGATAACAGTGGCTTCAAATATTTCTGATGCTAGCCTAGCTGCTGTTATGGAAAACATAGGAGATCTTCCTGGTGTACAAATAAAGCATGAGACTAAGCGCATATATCATGATAGCATTTACTTTGCCCACATGCTTGGTTATACTGGATTAATAAATGCTGAGGAGCTTGATAGACTAAATTCTACTAGAGATGATGAGTATTATAATTCAACAGATACTATAGGTAAGACTGGTTTAGAGTTGGAATTTGAGTCTTATCTTGGTGGGACTAAGGGTAGTGAATACGTTACGGTCAATGATAATCAAAAGGTAATAGAGGTTATAGACAGGATTGATCCTGTTGCTGGAAATGATATTTATTTAACAATTGATGGTAACCTACAAAAAGCCGCCTACCATATTCTTGAAAAGAGAATAGCAGGTATTTTATTAGAGAATCTAAGGCCAGATCTGGATTATGGAACAAAGGGAGAAAGTGCAAGTAAGATATATACTCCAATTTATGAAGTGTATTTTGCCTTATTTGATAATAATGTATTTGATATGAAAAAAATATCTTCTCCTGATGCTTCTGAATTAGAAAAGAAGATATATGAAAAACATAATAATGCTAAGTCTGAAGTTTTTTCAAAGCTTAAAAAACTTTTGGAAGCTGATAATAATACCACTAATAATAAGGCTGGCGACATGGAAGAGTATCTAGATTATATATATGAAACTTTAATAGATAAGGGTATTATTTTAGCCGATATGATTGATAAGAATGATACAACACTTAATGCCTATAAAAACAATAGGATTTCATTAAGTAAGTTTATACAGTATACCTTAGCTAATAATTATGTTGATCTTACAAAATTAGGAGTTAACACGTTTTATAGTTCAGAAGAGCTATATGATAAATTCTTAAACCTCACATGGGACATTTTAGAAGATGATAGCACATTCAATAAAAAGATATACCGTTATTTGGTGTTTTCGTATAAATTGACAGGAACTGAAATTTGTCTTTTATTATTTGAACAAGATGTGCTAAAATATAATGAAGAGGATATTGCCAAATTAAAGGCTGGTAGTATTTCTGCATATAAATTTATGGAGAGCAAAATACGGTCCTTGGAGATTACACCAGCTATGCTTGCATTAGACCCCTGTAGTGGTTCAATCGTAATAACTGATGTAAATAATGGTGATATACTTGCAATGGTTACTTATCCAAGCTATGATAACAATATGCTTGCAAATAAAATAGATGCTGATTTTTACAATTGGCTATTTATTGAAGATAAGGCAGACTCCTATATGAACCGACCAACCAAACAACTAATAGCCCCTGGCTCAACCTTTAAAATGGTTACGGCCTTTGCCGCCCTTGAGGAAGGGGTTACAGATCCTTATGAAAAAATACAAGACCTTGGTATTTTTGAAAAGATATCGCTTCCAGCCAAGTGTCACATATATCCTAGGTCCCATGGAGCAGTCGATCTTTCAAATGCAATAAAGGTTTCATGTAACTATTACTTCTATGAATCAAGCTATCGCTTAAGTATAGATAGTAATGGGGAATACAATGATAAACTTGGTTTAAGTCGTATTAAGCACTATGCATCACTTTTTGGTCTAGATACCACCTCAGGAGTAGAAATTGGAGAAGCTATGCCTAATGTATCCAGTCAGGACCCAATCAGGTCTAGTATTGGACAAGGCAACCATATATATACCCCTGTGCAATTATCAAGGTATGTCACTACTCTAGCTAATCGTGGTACTAACTATAACCTTACTATGCTTGACCGTATTATTGATAAAGATGGTAAAATTATTTTAAGAAAAGAAGCAGAGGTATATAAGGACCTAACTAATATTAAGAGTTCTACCTGGGATAGTGTTCAAAAAGGCATGTATATGGTGGCTAATGAGCAAGGAGGGTCAGTGTATAGACTATACAATGATTTGGGAGTAACAGTTGCTGCCAAGACAGGAACCTCACAGATAAGTCTAAACAGACCCAATCATGCATTATTTGTATCATATGCTCCATACGAAAAGCCAGAGGTTTCAGTCACAGTAGTAATTCCCAATGGACATAGCTCAGGAACTGCAGCAGAGACAGCAAGGGATATCTATCAGTTGTATTTTAATCTTGGTAATCAAGAGGAATTAGTTACAAGACAAGCAGCTGTGCCTGAAAATGATATTGCGGCATTTTCTGATTAAATAAAATATGCATATAACTTAAGGAGATAATGATGAAATCTGTCAATAATTCAGTTATTATTAAAGGTAATAAATATGGTATCATTGTTGTTTTGAGTCCAGACCCATCCTTTGATGAATTAAAGGAACAGATAGGCGAAAAATTCAGAGAATCAAGTAAGTTTTTTGATAATGCTAAAATGGCGATTAGCTTTGAGGGTAGGACCCTATCAAACGACGAACAGAAGGAAATCTTAGATATTATTGAAAAAAACACAGATATGCAGATAGTTTGTATTTTAGATAATGATCCGGGCAAAGAAGAGCTCTTTAAAAAAACCCTAGAAGATAAGCTTTTAGAACTTGAAAATAATACAGGACAGTTCTACAAGGGTATTCTTAGATCAGGAGCTTCCTTGGAGTTTGAAACAAGTGTAGTTATAATCGGAGATGTTAATAACGGAGCCCGAGTAGTTTCAAAGGGAAATATAATTGTACTAGGGTCATTAAAAGGCAATGCTTTTGCAGGTGCCTGTGGTAATACAAACTCATTTGTAGTTGCCCTAGACATGAGGCCAACGCAGATTAGAATAGCGGATACAATTGCTAGATCTCCTGATAAGCCTGTCAAAGAATCTGTAAAAGAAGCAAAGATTGCATTTTTAGAAGAAGGTAACATTTATATTGAACCACTTAATAAGAGTGTACTTAATGATATTCGATTGTAGAAAGATGATATTTGTTTATAATAAATAAATTACAGGTAGGTCATAATATAATTATCTACTTGTTAAGAAATATATTTTCTAATATTGGAGGTATAATATCCTATTATTAAGCGTAGATTCAAGGCTTTAGGATTACCTCAAAATCGACTGGAGGATATTAATATGGGAGAAGTAATTGTTGTTACATCAGGAAAGGGTGGTGTTGGAAAAACAACAACTACCGCTAATGTAGGAACCGGACTTGCTATGCTGGATAAAAAGGTTGTATTGATTGACACTGATATAGGACTTAGAAATCTTGATGTCGTCATGGGACTTGAGAACAGAATAGTATATAATCTGGTGGATGTTATTGAAGGAAACTGTAGAATCCGTAATGCTCTTATAAAGGATAAAAGATTTCCCAACCTATATCTGTTGCCTTCTGCACAGACAAGAGATAAGGATGCGGTTTCACCTGAACAAATGAAAAAACTAGCATTAGAGCTCAAGGAGGAATTTGATTACATATTAATGGACTGTCCAGCTGGTATTGAGCAAGGTTTTCATAATGCCATAGCCGGTGCTGACAGAGCATTAGTAGTTACAACCCCTGAAGTATCAGCAGTTAGGGATGCTGATCGTATAATTGGATTATTAGAAGCAAATGAAATGGATGAAACATTTCTTATTGTTAACAGACTCCGTATGGATATGGTAAAACGTGGTGATATGATGTCAAGTGAAGATGTTATGGAAATCTTGGCAGTTGACTTAATCGGAGTTGTTCCTGATGATGAGAACATTGTTATATCTACAAATCAAGGTGAACCATTGGTTGGCTCTGATTCCCTGGCGGGACGGGCTTATATGAATATAGCAAAAAGATTAACAGGAGAAGAAGTACCTTTCTTGGACCTTAATGAAAGAACTTCATTCTTCGGGAAACTATTTGGCCGAAACAAAAGATATTAGGGGGTATAATCATGGGTTTAGCAGATTTTTTTAGAAGAAAGGGAACCAGCAGCATTGCTAAGGACAGGTTGAAATTGGTTCTGGTATCAGACCGTGCAGGCTGCTCACCCGAGGTTATGGAACAAATTAAGAATGATATTATTGCAGTAATATCAAAATATATTGAAATTGACTTAGAAGGACTTGATATTAAAATTAAGCAGACAGAGTCGGAAACTCATCATGGAACCGTTCCCGCATTGTTTGCTAATATTCCCATAAAGGATATGAAGTCTTCTAAGAAATAAGGATGTATTCAAAATGTTCAATTTAAAAGCTTATGATTTCAAAAGGTATAATATATCCTTGGTAGTTATAGTTGTCATGTTGGCTTCTATTGGTGTCTTTCTCATTAAACAGGTAGAACCAGATGGGTATAAAAGGCAGATAATTGGAGTGGTCGGAGGACTTATCGTAGTCGGTATAGTCTCATTTATTGACTATCATTTTATTTGTAAATTCTACATTATACTATATCTGATTAGTTTAGTATTATTGGTCCTAGTTAAATTAATAGGAGTTACTCATCATAATGCTAAGAGGTGGCTTGATTTAAAATTCTTTGAATTACAACCATCGGAGCTAACGAAAATAATAATGATACTATTTTTTGCAAAGCTCTTTACTATATTTGAACATAAAATTAATAGTATTTTGTTTTTGTTAATTTCTATAATATTAATGGCAATACCTACATTTTTAATATTAACGCAAACTGATTTGTCAACAAGCATTGTAATAATGGCAATATTTGCAATGATTATATTTGCAGCCGGATTAAGTTGGAAGATTATACTCCCGATACTTATTGTTGGAATACCATTGTTCTTTGGTCTGTTTTGGTATGTACAACAGGACTATCAGGGTTTATTAAGTGACTATCAGCAAGATAGAATTCTATCAATTTTAAATCCTGAAGAATATCCTGCAACTATGTATCAGCAGGATAATTCCATTCAAGCAATTGGATCTGGACAATTAATAGGTAAACGTTTTTCAGACGAGGAATCAGATATCCGTGGCTATAGGCATGTTCCTATTGCAGAAAGTGACTTTATCTTCTCTGTAGCAGGAGAGGAGTTTGGTTTCTTTGGAAGTTGTTTTATATTATTTTTGTTTTTACTTATTATATATATTTGCCTATCAACAGCTAGAAAAGCAGCAGATAGAATGGGAATGCTTATTGCAGTTGGAGTGGGTTCAATGTATGCATTTCAGGTTTTTGTTAATATAGGAGTAGTTACATCAATCCTACCCAATACAGGTATACCGCTTCCTTTTTTAAGTGCAGGATTAAGTTCATTAATCAGCAGTATGTTATCAATTGGAATAATCCTCAATATTCGCCTGCAGCCTAAAAAACAAATAAGATAAATGATTGGAGGTAATTTATATGAATATAGGTATGATTGCCCATGATGCAAAGAAGAAACTTATGCAAAATTTCTGTATAGCCTATCGTGGCATTTTAAATAAACATACCCTCTATGCTACTGGTACAACTGGGCGACTAATTGAGGAAGTAACTAACCTAACTGTTCACAAATACCTTGCTGGACATTTGGGAGGTACTCAGCAATTAGGAAGTCAGATAGAGCACAATCAGATAGATTTGGTTTTATTTCTTAGAGATCCCCTAAGTCCTAAATCTCACGAACCGGATGTTAATAATATATTTCAATTATGCGATAAGCATAATATTCCACTTGCAACAAATCTTGCTACAGCTGAGCTTTTAATTAAAGCTTTGGAAAGAGGAGATTTGGATTGGAGAGAATTGTTTAAGTCATAATAGATTACAAAGGATGATTCTATGAAAAAACAAAGTCTTGCTTTAGTGCTAATAGTAGTATTAATACTTGGAGGTTGCCAAAGATCCTCTAATTTTATTTTTTCCTATCAAGAGCATATATCTTCATCAAATAATGATACGGGTATAGACTTATCAGAAAACAATTTCTTTTCTCAAAGTATTGTAACCATTTCAGATGAAGCATATGTTAGTGATAATGAATTAATAGGCTCTACTGCAGCTTTATTATTTGATATCTCAAACAGTAAGGCCATTTATTATAAAAACCCTTATGAAAGGCTGTATCCTGCTAGCCTTACTAAGCTTATGACAGCTTTAGTTGTCTTAAAGCGTGGAGAATTAACCGACAGTGTAACCATAAGCCATAATGCAGCTAATATTTCTGTTCCTGGTGCAAAGGTTTGCGGGTTTAGGGAAGGGGATATAGTTAGTTTAGATTCTTTGCTTCATTGCCTATTAATTTATTCTGGAAATGATGCAGGTATTGCTATTGCTGAGCATTTAAGTGGAAGTGAAGAGGGCTTTGTAAAGATTATGAATTCAGAAGCATTAAAATTAGGAGCCTCTCATACCAACTTTGTTAATTCCCATGGATTGCATGATGATAATCATTATTCTACTGCCTATGATATGTATTTGATATTCAATGAATTAATCCAATATGATGTATTTGTTAATATTATAAATCAAGATTCCTATACTGCAAGTTTTAAGGATAAGGATGGTAAAGTAAAAGAATTAAATTTTAAGACTACAAATCTATATCTTCGAAATGAGAAGGAGGCCCCTGAAGGAGTTACCATTGTTGGGGGTAAAACAGGTGTTACAAGTAAGGCTGGAAATTGCTTAGTACTACTACTTAAGGATAGTAATAATGTTCAATATATATCACTTATTCTTAAGGCTACTAGTAGGGATCAGCTTTATTCTGATATGGATAGTCTTTTCCCTTATATTGTTGAAGAAAATTAATATATTTTCGGATAATTCTACTAATGTAGAACTGATTTATCGGTTGTTTTTATTGTATATCTATACTATAATTAATCTATAGTAACTATATAATTTACCACAAATGGACTAAATCTATTTGCATCGCAGTCTATATATGCGAGCCATCAGAAGGAGGAGATTACAATGATACAGATAATTGCAGGTGCGAAGGGTAAGGGTAAGACTAAGGTTCTTCTTGATAAGGTAAACAATGAGATAAATACGGCTCATGGAAGTATTTATTATCTTGATAAGAATAACAAGCATATGTATGAGCTCTCCAATAAGGTAAGATTGATTAACGTTAAGGATTATATAATTGAAAATGATAATGAATTTATAGGTTTTCTCAGCGGTATCATATCTTGTGACCATGATATACAGTCCATATATCTAGATAGTTTCTTAACAATTGCTTATGTTAATGATGACAATATCAACCATGTGTTCGATAAGCTAAAAGCCATCACAGACCATTTCAAAATCAATTTAATTATTAGTATTTCTTTAAATTATGATCAAATCCCAGATAAAATGAAGGAAAATGTAATAGTATCTTTGTAATTCATTTTTTCGGTTTATAATATAAATTATTTCACATTTTCAATGGCTCCAACTATAATTTAAGTAGTTGGAGCCATTTTAATGCATTTACTATGAAATAATAGATATAAAATTACAATTTTCTAATCCTCATTTTCTAACCTTCCAAAAAAGCTTAAGGAATATAAACCAGCTAAACCTACAAGTGCATATACAATTCTTGAAACTAGAGTCATATCTCCAAATATTGCTCTAACTAAATCAAATTCAAAGAATCCAATTAACCCCCAGTTTATTGCACCTATAACAACTAGTATTAATGCAATATAATCTAATGCCTTCATATAAAATTCTCCTTCCTAACATGTAATTACTCATTATAGCTAATTTTATATTAACAAGCTAACGAGAAAAATCTCTGTTATTATAATTTACATATTTTCCGTCTTTATGCATTGAAGATAGATGAATAAGCAAATAAAAGCATAGATAAATTAAAAACATATAGCTTGTAACTGTTACTTATATTAAGTATAATAT
>JAAYRC010000002.1 GCA_012518975.1 Clostridiales bacterium | reverse complement strand
GTTCATTTCTTCTACAATGATTTTTGAATGCTTAGCCACCTCAGCCAAACACTCATCACCGTATAAATCCTGTGATCCTGTTGCAAACCAAAATACATAATCTTTTTTAACCATAATATTTCCTCCTTTTTTGATACTCTTATAGTGAATTCTTATTCAGTAATGGTATTTAGTCAGCTCTTAGTCTTAGTCTAGTAATAAAAGTATAAATCAATAGTTTATCCTAATATTATCTTAATATATTTATACCAATACAAACAATTTCTTAACCCAACAATTAAGCGAGCAAAGTTACCTAATCCGACCTCAAATATATTGAAAAGTTTTTAGCTTTACTTTATAATTAACTTTATCAGTGGATGAAGGAGGTCTATAATGAGACTTTTAGAATTATGTGTGGAAATATCCTGTAATAATCATAACCTTCTGGACGAAGAAAGTCATATAGGGTCGCGAATAGTACTTCCTGAATATTCTCTTTATATAGAGGATAAAAAAACCTTTCCCCTTTCACAGGATGAACAAATCTTTGCACTTTGCTGGGTCATTCAGGATAATAAACTATGGGGAACAATAAAACCTTCAGCTGTTTCCTTTTCCTACATGACCACTTTTAATGAGGGTAGTCGTACTCAGATGCACACTCATGATTATCTAGAGTTAGCATATATAGTATCTGGTACTTTTCATCAAAGAATTCTGGGTAAGGATATAGTTTTTAGGCAGGGAGACCTATGTCTAGTTGATATGAATTGTCTACATCAAGACTGCCTAGACCCTAACCCTGCCTGTATTATATTTATTGGGATTGCGGGTGAGATGTTTAATAGCATAATGCCTAGTCAGGTTGCAGATGAACGAATAATCTCCTTTCTTCAAACCGCTTTACTAAAGCAAAAAAAGCTGTGGCAATACCTACACTTTAAACCTACAGAAGACTCCAATAAAAAAATGGAGGGATATTTTTATGACCTTCTAAAAGAATTAATCCACCACGACATGGCTTCAACCCATATATGTCGCGGCTTATTAATGCGAATATTTAAGCTACTAGGTTCAGGCTATGATATTTCATTATCTAGTGAAATGAAAAAAAAGATGAACTGGCTTTTATATGAAGAGATTATATCCTACATAAATATCCACTTTAGGGATGTTTCTATAAAACAACTATCTGAACATTTTCATTTCCATGAGGACTATTTTAATAGAATGTTAAAATCAAAAACAGGTATGACCTATACTCAGTATGTACAAAACCTTAGACTTAGGGAGGCTGAAAGGCTTCTTCTTCATACAGACCTTACCATAGATGAGGTGGCTGCTAAGGTTGGCTACCAAAATAAAGGCTATTTTTATAAGATATTTGTTGAGAGGAATAATATAACTCCTGCAAAATACAGAAAAGAAATACTTAAATAATAGACATCTTTAGTAAATACTTGATTTATTATATCAAATAGAATAATATTGATAAGAGCTACTATTTCTATTTATAATATATACAAAGTAAAACATATTCACTTTGATAGGAGGTTTTAATATAAATAATATATATGAGATTTCAAAAAACATTTATTGGGTTGGAGGAAATGATAGACGGATAGAGCGCTTTGAGAATATGTTTCCTTTGCCAAATGGAGTGGCTTATAACTCATACCTAATTAATGATGAGAAAACAGCCCTTTTAGACACTGTTGATACTGCTATTAGCGCAGAGTTTATAGAGAATATAAAGCATGCCTTAGATGGCAAACCATTGGATTACCTTGTAATTAACCATATGGAGCCCGATCACTGCGCAAATATCGAGCAGATTCTTCGTCATTATCCCCAAACAAAGGTAATTGGGAATGCTAAGACCTTCCAATTCTTTAACCAGTACTATAATATGGATATATCTGAGAACTGTATCGAGGTTAAGGATGGACATGAGATTTCATTAGGTGAACATAGCCTACGTTTTTATACGGCACCTATGGTTCATTGGCCAGAGGTTATGGTTACTTATGAAATAAATAAGGGAATACTATTCTCAGCAGACGCCTTTGGAGCTTTTGGGGCAATATCCGGCAATATCTTCGCTGACCAACTTGAATATGACAGTTATTACCTTGATGAGGCTAGACGTTATTATACTAACATAGTAGGACGTTATGGTAGTCAGGTACAGGCCCTATTTAGGAAGCTTGCTGGCTTAGAAATCAATATGATTTGCTCATTACATGGTCATATATGGAGGGGAGATATGATTCCCTATATCATGGACAAGTATGACAAATGGAGCAAGTATATACCAGAAAAGAAGGGGGTAGTTCTAGCTTATGCCTCCATGTATGGCAACACAGAAGACGCCGTTAATGGCCTGGCACAAAGACTTGCCAAAAAAGGCGTTGAAGATATTAGGATGTATGATGTATCAAAGACCCATGCTTCCTATATTATCTCAGATATATTCAAGTACAGTAATATAGTGTTTGCATCTCCTACCTACAATTTGCAATTATACTTCCCTATGGACTCACTTATTAGGGAACTGGCATCTCTAAATATTTGTAACCGTAAGGTATCCCTAATAGGAAACCACACATGGTCATCCGCTGCACTAAGATATATGACCGAGATGGTTAATGGAATGAAAAATATGGAGATTGTAGGAGCTCCTATGGACATTAAGTCATCTCTAAAAGACGACAGAGTACACGAGCTAGATACTTTAGCT
>JAAYRC010000086.1 GCA_012518975.1 Clostridiales bacterium | reverse complement strand
TTTATGTGATTATGAATCAGAGTGGTACCACGGAACCTATCCTTTCGTCTCTTTTATTGATGAAGGGATTTTTTTGTATTTATCGTGCTTTAAAATTAGGAGATACTTATTAAGGAGGAGAATAATATGTCAACACCTTATAATCATAAGGAAATAGAAAAGAGATGGAAAAAACACTGGGAAGACAATTCAGTCAATGTAAACGATGGTAAGAAGCCAAAATACTATTGTCTTGATATGTTTCCATACCCTTCTGGAAATGGGCTACATGTGGGTCATTGGAGAGGATATGTTATTAGTGATGTATGGAGTAGGTATAAGATGTTAAATGGTCATTATATCGTTCATCCTATGGGCTGGGATGCATTTGGTCTTCCAGCTGAAAACTATGCTATTCAAAAAGGAGTACATCCAAGTAAATCCACAGCTGAAAATATTGCAGTATTCAAAAAACAGATAGATGATATATCTGCTATCTATGATTGGGATATGGAGATTGATACCACAGACCCGAATTTTTATAAATGGACTCAGTGGATCTTTGTAAAAATGTTCAAGGCTGGACTTGCCTATCAGAAAGAAATGCCAATTAACTGGTGCCCTTCCTGTAAAACTGGACTTGCCAATGAAGAGGTAGTAAATGGCGGATGTGAGCGCTGTGGTGAAGCTGTAACAAAGAAGAATCTTAACCAGTGGATGCTAAGAATCACCAAGTATTCTGACCGGCTTCTTGATGATTTAGATAAGCTTGATTGGCCTGAAAAGGTTAAAAAGATGCAGTCTGATTGGATTGGTAAAAGCTATGGCGCTGAAGTAGACTTTCCTGTTGATGGAAGTGATAAGTCGATTCGAGTCTATACCACTAGACCTGATACCTTATATGGGGCAACCTTTATGGTACTGGCTCCAGAGCATGCTTTAGCCAAAGAACTAGCTGTAGAACAGCAAAAACAAGCAGTAGAGGATTATATTTTTAAAGCATCAATGAAATCATCTGTAGACCGTCTTCAGGATAAAGAGAAGACTGGTGTATTTACAGGTAGTTATGCTATTAATCCGCTTACAAAAGAACTAATTCCTATTTGGATTTCAGATTATGTACTGGCTGACTATGGTACAGGAGCTATAATGTGTGTTCCTGCCCATGACGATAGAGACTTTGAATTCGCAAAAAAATTTGGCATTACAATTACACAAGTAATTTCAAAGGACGGCAAAGAGGAGGAAGAATTAACAGAACCCTATACACTTCCTGGTATTATGATTAATTCAGGACAATGGAATGGAATGGATTCCGAGAAGGCCAAAAATGAGGTTCCTGATTTATTGGAAAAAGAGGGCATTGGTAAGAAGACAGTAAATTATAAACTTCGTGACTGGGTCTTCTCACGTCAAAGATATTGGGGTGAGCCTATTCCCATTATCCATTGTGACCAATGTGGTCCCGTAGCCGTTCCTGAAAAAGACCTTCCCTTATTACTTCCAGAGGTAGACAAGTATGAGCCTACAGGTACAGGAGAATCGCCACTAGCTAATATAGATGACTGGGTTAACACCACATGTCCGACCTGTGGAAAGCCTGCCAAGAGAGAAACCAATACCATGCCTCAATGGGCAGGTTCATCTTGGTATTTCCTACGCTATATTGATAATAAGAACAATGATGAGCTTGTGAGTAAGGAAAAGGCTAAAAAGTATCTTCCTGTAGATATGTATATCGGCGGAGTTGAGCATGCAGTACTTCACCTTCTTTATTCTAGGTTTTACACAAAATTTCTATATGATATTGGTGTAATTGATTTTGATGAGCCATTTATCAAGCTCTTTAACCAGGGCATGATTGTAAAAGATGGAGCAAAGATGAGTAAATCAAAGGGTAATGTGGTTTCACCTGATGGACTTATAAAGGATTATGGTTGTGATTCGCTTAGACTATATGAATTATTTGTTGGACCCCCAGAGCTTGATTCTGAATGGGACGATAGGGGAATAGAGGGAGTATATCGCTATATAAATCGTTTCTATAATTTGGTAATGGAGAATAAGAATAAAACTATAAAGGCTACAGATGATATGGTTAAGCTTCGTAACCGCTTTATATATGACGTAACTACAAGATTAGAGAGCTTTAGCCTTAATACAGTTATTAGTGGTTTTATGGAGTATAATAATAAAATGATTGACATAGCGAAAAAAGCTGGAGGAATCGACCGTGAGACCCTAGAGACTACCTTGATCTTGCTTGCCCCTTTTGCACCCCATGTAAGTCAGGAATTGTGGTCACAGATGGGACATAATACAAGTATATTTGACAACTCATGGCCTAGCTATGATGAGGATAAGATGAAGGATAGTGAGATCGAGATAGCTGTCCAGGTCAATGGAAAAACTAAAGGAACTATAATGATTGAAGTGGATGCCCCTAAGGACAATGTACTTTCAATTGCCAAGGAAGCTTTTGCAGATAAGATTGATGGTAGTATAATAAAAGAAATATATGTACCCGGTAAGATAGTAAATATAGTTGTAAAGTAAAATCACACTAGATTTTACTAGAAATATTAACCTCACCCCTTGTCCTTTGTGAAAGCCTACATTACATTGGAGACTTTAAGGGGAGGGGTTTTATTCTTGATTTAACAGCCAAGATAATAGTATAAGTAAAAAACTCTTTGATAATAAGAGATTATATGTTAAAATGTACACTAATAAGCAGATTCATCAAACCATATTAAAGAGGTATAAATTATGAAGATTCTAACCAAATTTAACAAAAGAGACTTATGGAGTATACCAAATGTTTTATGCTATATTCGCTTTTTACTTATACCAATATTCGTAATGCAATATATAAGAGCTGAAGAACCAAAGCAGTATATGCAGGCGGCTGCAATAGTACTTGCGTCAGGTTTAACAGATTTTTTGGACGGATTTATTGCAAGAACCTTTAACATGGTGACAGAGCTTGGTAAGCTTTTGGATCCCTTGGCTGATAAATTAACACAGGCATCCTTAATATTTGTTCTTATAGTTGAAATAAAGTGGATGTTCTTATTGCTAATACTTTTTGTTGCCATGCAGTTATTTATGTTTATAGCGGGTTTGGCTATGCTGAAGAAGGATAAACGTCTAGATGGGTCAAAATGGTTTGGTAGGGTATCAACTGCAGTTTTTTATGCAGTTATGCTTGTCTTGGTAGCATTACCGGAGCTTTCTGAGGCAACACAAAATATACTTATGATGGTATGTGGTATATTTTTGACAATGTCCTTTGCCCTATATATTAGAGAATACATCAGAATGTATATGGAGGCTGTGCAAGAAGAAAGAGCCTAATTTATATTACAACAAAGCTTAAGGTATAGGATTATTACCTTAAGCTTTGTTTTTTATTATTTTCTATTGGTCATTAATTTTCTTATCATCTCAAATTGAGCCTTATCTCTAGGTGACATGTTTTTTGTTAGTGCATCTATCATAATATCGCTTTCATCCTTAGTAAAGCTAAGATTTTGAGCCTGTAACTTTTTATTTGCCTCCATTATCATTGGAAGCATTTTATCTATGGATTTTCCTTCAGCCTCCTTCATTAACTCCATTAAAATTACAAGCTTACGTGGATCTACATTATTCATTTTAGAATTATTATCAGCCATATTATCACTACTCATTTTCATCCGATTTGTTATTATCATCATATGACATTGAGTCAAAAAGCATTCTTAAGTTTTCAAAGCTTTCTAACTGGTCTGGAGGTATCATGGCCATTAAGTTTTCAATCATGGAATTGCTTGTAGTCTTATTATTGTTATCGGTATAATCAGTATCGTTAGTATTATGGTTACTATCAGTATTATCGGTATTATCAGTATTATTGGAATTATTAAAATCGTCAGTACTATCTATATGATCATTATTATCAGGATTATCTGTGTTATTAATTTTTGTAGTGGAACTAGCAAAGATAGTGGATAAATCAAAATCCTTAAAGCTATTTATGGGGTCTTTTATATTGGGGCTTTGAGAAGTATCATTTTCTACATCACTTTCGTTAAATTCTGAGCTTTCTTCGCTTGAGTTATTTCCATTAAATCCATCGAAGCCTTGCATGGTTTTCATGGCCTCCATATAAGTGTTATACATTTCAAACGTTCTTTTGGCCTGAAAGATATTTAATATCTTATCTACAAAAGGACGTTCATTATCATTGCATTTTGGTCTTATTTTATTTAGTAAGGTTTCTATATCTACCTTTTCGTTTTCTAAGCCACAGGCAGAAACATCTTGTGTTCTAAGATTTTGCATGCAAATGATAAGATCGTACAGCTTAACGATGAAGTCTAAGGTCAATCTGGATTTAATATCTACATAAGGTAGTGCGGTTTTTAGAAGTTCTGCTGTATGAAGTAAGCCGTCCTCTGCCATAGCTTCTCCTATAGTATATATTCATTATAGTATATTCAGAGGAGGTTCATTCATGCAAACGAAGTAATAGTAGTGTTTATAAGAATGAAATTAGCTAGGATAGATTAGGCGTTCATCATTAATATTATATAAGACCTCATTTAGATAACGATTTGCATAATGCTTTGCTATAGTAAGATTCATGTCCTGGTAATTGCCACAGCCTATGGCAGTTGCCCCTGGAATATCACCTTCAAAATCATTAATAAATTCAAACATTTCTCTTATCAGTGGCACTATATCTTTGGAATTGCAGTCTCCACCTAGAATCAAATAAAACCCAGTTCGACAACCCATAGGTCCAAAATATATGATTCTATCTTTATATTCCTTATGGTTTCTTAGATAGGTAGCTCCCAGATGTTCAATAGTATGAATCTCTCCTGTAAGCATAGGAGATTCATGGTTAGGTCTGGTTATTCTTAGGTCAAATGTGGTTATTGTTTCTTTGCCTAACTGATCCTTTCTAGATACATATATTCCTGGAAGTAGCCTCAAATGATCAATGGTAAAGCTTGAAATCTCTTTCATAATTATCATCCTTTCAAGATGGTTTATAATTTTGTTTTTATTTTACCGTTTATATCTTCCCCTGTCCATACCCCTATATTAAGATTTTCTATAATTTAGAAGTGAGAATTTGCAATATAGTTGAAATCGTTAAAAATTTTGGTTATAATCAGATTAAACGTTTTACATAGATATACCTGAAAGGATTTGAGAGCTTGATTACATTAAAGGAAATTGCCAGCATATGCAATGTGTCTGTAGCTACAGTATCTAATGTATTAAATGATAAGCCCAAGGTTAGTGAGAAAACCAGGCAAAGGGTCCTTGAGGTGGTTAAGCAGACTGGATATCATCCAAATTACTTTGCACAAGGTATAAGAAAGCAAAAAAACAGAATTATTGGAATTATTGTAGAGGATTTAGATTTATTTAGTACACCAGCAATTGTAGAGGCTATAATGGCATACTGCGATGACAACAACTATCGGACTATTCTAATAAATATGAGGTTATATGACAGGTGGAAGAACACCTGGTATAACAATGAATCAAAAATTCAATCTGTATTTGGTCCGGCTATTCAAGAACTTTTATCAATAAAGGTTGATGGCATTATGTATGTGGCAGGGCATTGTAGGTATATCAATTATTTTAAGGATGACTTTACGACCCCGGCGATAATAGTTTATGCTTTGTCATCATCTCCAAAATTTCCCTCAGTAGTTTTTGATGATGAAAAGGGTAGCTATGACCTGGTTAAATATCTAATTTCAAAGGGACATCGAAGAATAGGTTTGATAGCTGGTGATAAAGATAATCTTCATACTCAGAATCGTAGCCTAGGATATCAAAAGGCCCTATATGAGGAGCAGATTTTATTTAATCCAGATTGGGTTAGACATGGGGATTGGATGAGGGAATCAGGATATACAGAGGCTGAGAAGCTAATCAAGGAAAATGTCACTGCTCTTTTTTGTATGAATGATTTGATGGCGGCTGGAGCATATGATTACCTGTATGAGAATAATTTAGTAATAGGGCAAGATATATCAGTAGTAGGCTATGATAATAATGAAATCTCCTCCTATCTAAGGCCACAGCTTACAACAAATGATATTCCCCTGAAGCTAATTGGGAAAGCTGCAGCAGAATATTTTCTTGACATAATAGACAATGAATTGGACTGTTCTGGTGAAGTAATAAAATTACCTTGTAATATGGTTATAAGAGATTCAGTAGTAAGCATTTGATTTATAAAGATTATATAAATATGAGCTTAAAGCTAGAAAGTGAGGACATTATGATAAGACTGGCTAAGACTGAAAATGGATTTGTAAAAGGAATAGAGGCAGCTGACCCAAGGATAACTGCCTTCAAAGGAATTCCCTTTGCCGCCCCACCTATTGGAGAGAATAGATGGCGAGCCCCTCAACCCTGCCCTGATTGGGAGGGAACACTAGAGGCATATCGGTTTAAACCAATTGG
>JAAYRC010000085.1 GCA_012518975.1 Clostridiales bacterium | reverse complement strand
TTGGATAGGTTAATTAAGAATTTCAAAAAATATAGATATCTTCTTTTTGAGCTAACGAAAAAGAATATTAAACTGAAATACAGAAGGTCATATTTGGGCATACTTTGGACCCTTCTAGAGCCGATTATGACAACATTTGTATTAGCTATCGTCTTTACACGGTTTCGTAGTAAGAATGATCCAGCATTTCCAGTTTATATACTGACAGGAAGGCTTTTATACTCTTTCTTTTCACAATCAACAAAGCAGGCTATGAAATCCATCCGTAGTAATAGTGGGATGATAAAAAAGGTATATGTTCCGAAGTACATATATCCATTATCAAATGTTTTATCAACCTATATTACTTTTATAATTTCCATGATTGTCTTATTTGGTGCTATGATTATATTTAAGATTTATCCTAGCAAATATTTGTTGTATTCTTTTATACCCTTGTTTATGATTTTGCTTTTAAGCCTTGGTATGGGATTGATTTTGTCTACTCTGGCTGTCTTCTTTAGAGATATGGAATATCTGTGGGATGTTGTATTAATGCTGGTTATGTATACTTCGGCCATATTTTACCATATAGATAATGTTGATAATACTTGGATTTTTAATTTTAATCCTGTCTTTCACATTATAGTTCTTTTCAGAGACTGTGTATACGGGCGACCAATTAATATGAATTCATTAACAATATCAGCAGCTTATAGTGCTGCATCATTGGTGATTGGTATTATACTGTTTTATAAGAAACAAGATAAATTTATTTTAAACATTTAGTTGCTCTTATTTGTTAAGAATGGGAATGGATACAAGTAGGCTAATGGATAACTTATAGAAGTTATTATATGGAGGATATTGTGAGTAAAGAGGTTTTAAAGGTTGACCATGTAAGCATGAAGTTCAATTTAATGGAGAAAAAGGTAGATAACTTTAAAGAGTATGTTATTAAGCTTTTAAAAAACGAGCTAAGATATCAAGAGTTTTTAGCTCTTAAGGACATATCCTTTACAGTTAACCAAGGAGAGCGGTTAGGGATCTTAGGCTTAAATGGTGCTGGTAAAAGCACTCTTCTTAAGATTATAGCTGGAGTCCTCAAGGCTTCTGAGGGCAACTTATCTATAAAGGGTAAGATTGTTCCCCTATTAGAGCTAGGTGCAGGTTTCGATAGGCAATACACTGGGGCGGAAAACATCTATCTTTATGGTGCTGTCTTGGGCTATCCTAAGGAATTTATTAAAGAGAAATTTGATGAAATTGTAGAGTTTTCTGAACTGGGCGAATTTATTCATGTACCTGTTAAGAATTATTCATCAGGAATGAAGGCTAGGCTGGGATTTTCTATAGCGACCATTATGGATCCTGAAATTCTTATTTTGGATGAGGTCCTTTCCGTTGGTGATGCCAAGTTTAGAAAAAAGAGTGAAGGCCGAATATTAAGCATGTTTGATCAAGGGATTACTGTGCTTTTCGTATCTCATTCTATTGAGCAGGTGAGAAGAATTTGTAATCGTGCTATAATTCTTGACAAGGGTAAATTAGTGGCTGATGGCCCAGTAGCTGAGATTTGCGACTTATATGAAGAAAAATATATTGGGAAAGAAAAGGTCAAGCCTAAGAAAAAAAAGAAGAAAGCAAAACCTGTCATAGCTGAGACTGATGTAGAACTTAGCAAAGAATAGAAAAATTACTAATTGGTAATTGTTAAACTTGCACAAGAAACAAGGATTTTGTAAGTTTTGCAATTGCCTAAATATTACTAAATGTATAAGGAGATTATAATGAAAAAGGTTATTACTTATGGAACCTATGATCTTTTACATGTGGGTCATATAAATTTATTAAGAAGAGCTAGGGAGCTAGGAGATTATTTAATAGTAGTATTATCTTCGGACGAATTTAATGCAATAAAAAACAAGAAAGCTTATCATTCTTATGAGGATCGTAAGATTATTTTAGAGTCTATCCGCTATGTTGATGAGGTTTTACCAGAGTACACTTGGGAGCAAAAAATCCAGGATGTAATAGATAATAATGTGGATATCTTTGTTATGGGTGATGATTGGGAGGGTAAGTTTGACTTTCTTAAGGATTATTGTGAGGTTGTATATCTTCCAAGAACTGAAGGTATATCTACAACAAAGATAAAGAAAGATCTTCATAAATAATGGATGAAAGGCCGGGTAATGACCATGAGAAGATTTAAACCACTAGTTTTGAAATTTTATAGGCTATTAACAAAGATTTTACCTGTGAATCATAAAATAATACTCTTTGAGAGTAATTTGGGCAGAAATTATACAGGGAACCCCAGGGCGATTTATGAAGAAATGGTTAGGAAGGGACTTGATAAAAAGTACCGATGCTTTTTTATACTTGAAGATACAAATATCGAAATACCGGGATCTGCTAAAAAGATAAAGAGGACTCGGTTGAGGTATTTTTATTATTTTGCAATAGCTGGTATCTGGGTGTGTGACACGAGACTTCCTAAGTATATCGTTAAAAGGAAAGAATCTGTATACATACAAACATGGCATGGTACTCCTTTAAAAAAACTTGCTCTAGATATGGATGCAATTCATATGGCAGGAGAGAGAAATCTAGAGAAGTATAAAAAGAATTTCTATAATAATGTCCAAACCTGGGATTATCTAATTTCACAGAATAGATATTCCACTGAGATTTTTAAAAGAGCATTTGGGTTTAAGAAGGAAATTCTTGAGATAGGATATCCTAGAAATGATATTCTCTTTAAGAAAAACAATAAGGAGGACATCATTAAGCTAAAGAAAAAACTAGGACTTCCATTAGATAAAAAGATAATTCTTTATGCACCTACCTGGAGAGATAATGATTTCCATGCTAAAGGCAAATATAAGTTTAATACTGGTTTGGATTTTTCATTACTTATGGAGGAGATGAAGGATGATACAGTATGGATAGTGAAGTATCATTACTTGATAATGGATCAGGTAGATTGGTCTCCATATAAGGATTTTATATATACATTTGATATGAATTATGATATATCACTTTTATATCTGGTTGCTGATATGTTGGTAACGGATTATTCCTCTGTAATGTTTGATTATAGTATCTTAAGAAGGCCTATCTTATTTTATTGCTATGATCTTGATGAATATATGAATACACTTAGAGGATTTTATTTTGACTTACTTAAGGAGGCTCCGGGACCAGTTGTCACTACTAGTGAGGACCTTATTAAGACTATAAGAGAATATGATAACAATTTATATAATAAAAAATATGAGGAATTTATAGATAAATATAACCATATTGATGATGGGAAAGCATCAGGAAGGGTAGTTGACCTTATCTGCAAATCCACTATTAGATAGTTGGGAGATACGAGACTATGATTAAGACAATGGGATATTATATATTTGCGCTTGTGTACTATCTATGCAGGCTTTTTCCCCAGGGGAGGAAGAGGGTATTTTGTATCATGACCCACGATGATGGTGATGATAGTAATGTTAGACTCTTAATCAAAGAGCTTGAAAGAGTGAAGAAAGGATATACTTTTTCCTTTATTAGCAAAAGTGAAGCAAATATAGTTAAGGGGTTTAAAAGCCTTCCTATGCTTATGTCTTTTTTTTTCAAAAAACCATATCTTATGGCTAGGTCCAGTATTATTTTAATGGATAATGTGTTTTTGCCCATGGCATATATTCGAGTTGGGAAAAACGTCAAGGTGGTACAGCTATGGCATGGTACAGGAACCATTAAGAAATTCGGTCAGGATAGTAATACCGGTAGACTAAAAGAACTAGAAAATAGGGCAAACCGAAATATTACTCATCTGATAGTTAATAATCAGTCTACTGCCAGACTTTATGCTAAGGCCTTTGGGGTGGGAATAGATAAGCTATACCCGGTAGGACTCCCAAAAACAGATGATATCCTATATAGGCTATGGAAGATGGATGGGGGCAAAGTAAATAAAGACAAGGAATTAATATATAAGAGAAAACACCTGTCTCCCAATCAAAAGCTGATTCTTTATGCCCCTACATTCAGGGACTCGAATATTAGGTCTGAGAAAACACTAAAACAGGTAAAAGACTTAGCAAGACTGTTACCTGATGATTATGTATTAGGTGTCCGCTTGCATCCCTTTGTAGCTAAGCAGGCTAGAGAAGGTTTGCCTGAGAGGGTTTGTAATTTATCTGATGAGAGGAGTCTGACTTCGCTTCTTATGGCAGCAGATATCTTAATTACTGATTATTCTTCTATAGTTTTCGAATACTGTATAACTAAGAAACCCATGATATTCTACGCTTATGATTTGGATGAGTTTTCTGACCAAGGTAGGGGGTTTTATGAGGATTATATAAATTATGTCCCTGGTCCAGTTGCCAGAACCAGCAAGGAAGTGATAGACATAATAAAAGAAGAAAGGTATTCTATAGACCGTATAGAGGCCTTTAATGCAGAAAACTTCCCATTTCTTGATGGTAAGGCAGCCAGTAGAATAATCGATCTGATTACTAATTCCAAGTAGATTATATCAAGCATAATTAAAGCCGACAGAGATGTTAGAAAGCTTCTGTCGGCTTTTTGTGTTATCTTATGGTGAAAAGCTTATTATATCCTATATATAAGAACCCTTGGATAGAGTATGTTATTTTAATATGCATTTTTATTAATAAAGCCTTTAAAGATGGTTAAAAACATAATTTTAATATCAAATCCCAAGGTCCAGTTTTCTATATAGTAAAGATCGTGTTCTATTCGTTTGGCTATGGAGGTGTCTCCTCTGTATCCATTAATTTGAGCCCAGCCAGTAAGGCCTGGGGGAACCTGATGCTTTATCATATATCTAGGGATAACCTCTTTAAATTTTTCTACAAATTGTGGTCTTTCTGGCCTTGGGCCTACTAAGCTCATGTCTCCCTTTAAAATATTAAAAAGTTGTGGAAGTTCGTCTATGCTTGTCCGCCTAATAAACTTTCCGAAGTTTGTAACCCTGACATCATTACTAGTAGTCCAAGCCTTCACCTCTTCCTCTTTTGGTTGAAGTGTCATTGACCTAAATTTATACATCTTAAAATTCTTATTATGTCTTCCGACCCTGACCTGGGAAAACAATACGGGACCTTCAGATGTTAATTTGATTAAGAGGGCAACTAACAACATAGGAATAGAAAATACCACTATTCCTATTAAAGAACCAATAATGTCTACAATTCTTTTACTTATCCAATTAAAGGTGTTGCTTAGGGGAACATTTCTAATATTAATAACAGGAAGTCCGTATAGGTCTTCAGTATATGGTTTTGTAGAGATAAAGCTATAGTAATCTGGGACAAATTTAGTGTGAACACCAGATTTTTCGCATATTGCCACCACCTTTTCTAGGTGGTCATATTCCATTATACTAAGAGTAATTGCTATTTCATCAAGAGACATTTTGGTTAGGTATTCCTCTAATTGTTCAAGTCTTCCTACCACAGGGACCTTTTTGTAGCTGGTACCAATCTCCATATTGTCATCTAGTATGCCATGAATATAATATCCCCATTGCGGGTTGGCAAAAATACGGTCTATATATGCTTCTGATGCTCGACTATAGCCAACTAATATTACATGCTTTAAATTATAGCCCTTTCTACGAATGCTTCTTAAAATATTGGTAATAGTCATTCTTGCTATGGTAGAAAGAATAACATTGGTTACTGTAAACATACCTAGAAAAATTCTAGATATGTCGTCCTCTCTCAGCATATATAGTACGAAGAAATAGAAGGAAAGACCAATAAAATTTGAATAAGCTATATGGAAAAACTCTGTCCACCTTCTCTTTCCACGCTTTGGTGTATAAAGTTTTGCCCAATTATATATAATCAAATATAAGGGAACTAAAAAGTATAAGCTACGTGCATATATAGTTAAAGAATAAAAGCTACCTTTTTCTACATTAAAAATCTGTAAGCTTGTAAGAAAACTATAAAACCTTAAATAATATGCAATTAAATAAGAAATAACAATTATTATTGCATCCATTAATATGTGAAGCCGATTCAGCGTTTTTTGGTTGTCCTTAATCACAGCATAACCTCCTATGATGCTTTTGTTTTATATAGGCTTTGTTTACTATAATACAATATTAAATGATTTCCAACAATATAATTTTTGAAATTCGATTATTATCCCATCTATTTCATTTAATTTCTTCACATTCTTTACACAAAGTATTGCTAGACTATGATAAAGTAATGAAAGGAGTAAGCATATGGATGATTATAATGAGAATAATATAAATAATATAAACCAATCTCCTGAATATTTTGACAAGGAAAACAATCCAGAAAGACAAGGATATAATAAGCCAGAATACAGCTTTTGGGCAGAAAAGGTATCAGGATATCCAGAATTCCATACTTATCAAGTTCAGCAGGTAAGTGAACCAGAAGATACAAGAAAAAAGAAAAGAACTGCTAGGAGGTTTATGGCTTTTTTAGCTAAGGCTCTTGCATTTGGTGGTCTAGCAGGGGCTACCTTTCTTGGGGTCTTGCTACTTTATAATAAAATTAATCCAGAGGCTTTTAATCAAAGTAGTAATTACGTCCTTGGTTTGGCTAGTGATAATGTTGGTAATGAAGTAAAACTAAGGGTCCAAAGTACAGAGCTTGGTGAGATTAGCGGTGTCCCTGAATCTGCTGTTATGAAGGTGGCAGAGGATACAATGCCATCTATTGTATCAATAACCAGCGTATCAACAAGTATTGATAATTGGTTTGGTATGGAGTATTCCAATGAAGGCAGTGGTTCGGGTATTATTGTCGGCAAGGATGATAATGAGCTTTTAATAGCAACCAATAACCATGTTGTAGATGGAACAGATAAAATTACGGTTACATTTATAGACGAATCGCAGGCAGATGCTGTTATAAAGGGAACAGACTCAAAGGCAGATCTTGCAGTTATAGCAGTAGATTTAGCTCATATAGAAAAAAGCACGGTAGATGCTATTAAGATAGCTAAGCTTGGTAATTCTGATGATATTAAGGTTGGAGAGATGACCATTGCGATTGGTAATGCAATGGGGTATGGCCAGTCCTTGACTGTGGGATATGTAAGTGCTAAGGATAGGAAGATAGAAGTTTCAGATAACTATAGTTATAATACCATGGTTCTTCTGCAAACAGATGCTGCCATTAATCCGGGTAACAGTGGAGGGGCCTTACTAAATATTAAAGGTGAAGTAATAGGAATCAATACAGTTAAGTTCGCAAATTATCAGGTTGAGGGAATGGGATACGCTATCCCCATTTCAAGGGCTATTCCAATTATTAATGAACTGATGAGCCGTGAAATTCTTAAGCCTGAGGAGCAAGGTTTCCTAGGGGTAGGTCCACAGGATGTTACCGAGGATATATCAGAAATGTTTGGATTACCTATTGGTGTATATATTTCAACTATTGTAGAGGGAAGTGCGGCTGATAAGGCAGGACTTAAGGTAGGAGATGTTATTCAATTCGTTAATGATGTAGAGATTAGCTCTGGTGTTCAGCTTAGGGAATTGATTTCTAGTATCAGGGTAGGCACTGAGATTGAGATAAAATATATGCGTCATTTAAACGGTAGCTATAAGGAGTGGACTGTAAAGGTTGTTCTTGGCTCCAGAGAAGGTAATTAGTATTTTATTATAATGCATAGTATGAAGGAGTTTTTGTATATATAAAAACTCCTTTATTTTATGTGTTAAGAAAGTTCGCCCTATTACATAAAAAACGGCCTGCTAAGGATTGGATTAATTATTGTAATTTTCAAGAATCAATTATTTCGTATTAAGTTGGTTTATGATATACTCATATACATACAAATCAATAAGGAAGGGTAAAGAATGAGCGATAAAAGAGACGATATTAATAATAATATAGATGATGCTGGAGATAAGAAGGATAAATCAGATAGGATATGTTATTTATGCAAACGACCAGAAAGTACTGCTGGTAAGTTGGTTAATATACCTAATCAGATAAATATCTGTGCTGATTGTATGCAGAAGGCCTTTGATATGATTAATATGAGTGATAACCCCTATATGAATCTAATGGGTGTCACCCCTATGATGTTTGGCATGAATGATATGCCTGATGCAAGTAAGCAGAAGGTTAAAAAAGAAACTGTGAAGGAGAGTAAGGATGAGGCGAAGGTGTTTGATCGTAAGAGTATTCCTTCTCCCCATATAATTAAGGCTAGTCTTGACGATTATATTATTGGACAGGAGTATGCTAAGAAGGTTGTATCTGTAGCAGTATATAACCATTATAAAAGAATTAGCCATGGGGCTCCTAAGGATGTTGATATAGAAAAATCTAATATGCTTATGATTGGGCCTACAGGAAGCGGCAAGACCTACTTGGTGAAGACTTTGGCAAAGTTACTTAAGGTACCTCTTGCCATTACTGATGCAACTTCACTTACTGAGGCAGGATATATTGGCGATGATGTAGAAAGCGTAATATCAAAGCTTCTTCAGGCAGCAGGAAATGATATAGAAAAAGCTGAAAGAGGAATAGTTTTCATAGATGAAATAGACAAAATTGCAAAAAAACGCAATACTAACAGTCGAGATGTTAGTGGAGAATCTGTACAGCAAGGTCTATTAAAATTGTTAGAGGGAAGTAATGTAGAGGTTCCTGTAGGTGCCTCATCAAAGAATGCTATGGTGCCTCTTAGGACAGTAAACACTGAGAATATTTT
>JAAYRC010000084.1 GCA_012518975.1 Clostridiales bacterium | reverse complement strand
TGTCCTAGCCTGAATATCATTATAAACATCAAACTGCCCTAACATATGTCAACCTCCTAATGGTTATAATTAAAGATATGCTGGGCAATATAAATCTATGATATTTCAATTGTACTTGTTATAGAGATTTTATTATTTTTATTCTATTTTGCCGAATTTATCAAGTGGAAAGGTTCTTAATGTAACTTTTCCTTCTACATGGCTAAGATCAATAGGGCCAAAATCTCTACTATCCTCGCTGACTTCACGATTATCACCTAATACAAAAAGCTGATTGTCTTCAAGAGTTACTGGTAAGATGGCACCATAATCATATGTAATTCCCTTAGCATAGGGCTCATCAAGGGGGTTACCATTTAAATATACAACTCCATCTTTTATATCTATGGTATCACCGGGGATTCCTATAACTCTTTTTACTAGCCTATCTTTCTCTTCATCCTTAGGTTTGTTAAATAAACTTTTTAAGGATTTAATAAACTCTTGACCAAAGGAACCTATCTCCCTGTTTTTATATAAAATAATAATATCTCCATGTTCTGGAGTCTTTTTCTTATAAGCCAGACGGTTTAATACAACTTTTTGCTTGGCATATAGGGTGTTCTGCATTGATGATTCCTCTATTGTAGTCATAGCAAATACCTGACTGCTTAATAGGGCTGAAAACAATACTGTAAACACTAATAAAATTATCCAGCTGCTTATTTCCTTTATAATTTTTTTCTTATCCTTCATATTAATTTACTCCTCCTTAATAAATTTTGAAGCCATCAGCAAACAATTAAGTCTACTAATGGCTCTAATACCTAGTATGGTTTAATCCCATTCTAGGCTATTATATTCTTTACGCTTATCTCTTCCTAACAAATCAGCTGTAGCATCCTTGGCAGATTTACCTTCGAATAAGACTAGGTTGATCTGTTCAACAATCGGCATCTCAACATCATGCTTTTTCGCCAAGGTTAGGGCTGCCTTTGCTGTATTAGCCCCCTCTACCACCTGATTAACTTTTTTATTAACTACATCCATACTATTGCCTTGTCCAATCAAGACACCAGCATTCCTGTTACGACTATGTTTACTGGTGCATGTAACAAATAAGTCCCCAATACCTGATAGACCAGAGAAGGTTTCCGGACATCCTCCCATTTTGACACCTAGCCTAGTGATTTCAGCCAAGCCGCGGGTCATTAAGGCCGCTTTGGTATTGTCACCAAGTTCAAGTCCATCGATTATACCTGCAGCAAGAGCAATAACATTCTTTAGGGCTGCACCAAGCTCAATTCCGATAATATCAGGGCTAGTATAAACTCTAAACACCTCATTCATAAATACATCCTGAATAAAATGAGCTGTTTCTTTTGAAGATGAACCAACTACAATTGTTGTTGGGACTCTACGGCTAACTTCCTCTGCATGGCTTGGTCCGGACATAACTGCAACCTCAGCCTGAGGAATTTCTTCCTTAACTACGTCTGAAAGGGTAAGGAGTGTACCATCTTCTATTCCCTTTGATACATTTACAATAATCTGACCTTCCTTGATATATTCCTTTGCTTCACTTGCTATAACTCTAACATAGGGAGATGCCACCGCCATAACAATAATATCCTTGTCCTCACAGGCATCCTTAATGTCTAATGTTATCTTTACTTGTTTAGAAAGCTTGGCTCCAGGAAGATTTTTGATATTATCCCTTGATTCTTCTAAAGCCTTTGCCTCATTTTCAATCTTTGTCCATAATGTAACATCATGGCCATTGTCTGAAAGTAGGATTCCTATAGCAGTTCCCCAAGTTCCGGCACCCAGTATCCCAATTCTTTTCATGAAGTACCTCCTTTTATTCCTTATTATCTATTTTTACTCTTTGTCCAATTTTATTTTCTGTACCATTAATTAATCGCTTAATATTTGAACTATGCTTTATGAAAGCCGATATAGTATAAGCAAATGCAACTAAAAGCATATGTATTTCACCTGGGTTTCTTACAGCAACCCATATAGGGAAGGTTAAAGTTACTAATAAGGATCCAACAGATACATATTTAGTTATTGCAATTGATATTACAAATATAGGTAAACCAACAGGAATAATCCATGGATCAAATGCCACCATGGCCCCGCCTGTAGCTGCAATTCCTTTTCCACCTTTAAATCTTAGCCATGCAGGATAATTGTGACCCATAACTACTCCAAAGCCTGTATATAAAGATAATAATTTGACATACTCAGGAAAGTCGTGAAAAATTACAAACCTAACAAGTAAAACCGGAATAACTGCTTTTATCAAATCTCCAACAAGGGTAAGTATAGCAGCCTTAGCCCCTAATGTTCTCAAAGCATTGGTGGTACCAGAACTTTTGCTACCATATTCCCTAATATCTATCTTATTAATCTTCCCAATAAAAAACCCTGTAGAAAAACAACCAAATAAATAGCCAAATAAAATACAAATAATTATTTTTACCAGCACTTATTCGTTCTCCTTTCGCTCCCTAATAATGAACTTCAATGAAGTTCCAGCAAATCCAAAGGCTTCTCTTATCTTATTTTCAAGATATCTTGTATACGAAAAATGCATTAATTTCTTATCATTTACAAATATAACAAATGTCGGTGGTTTTACTGACACCTGGGTTATATAATATAGCCTTAATCTCTTACCCTTATCAGTAGGAGGCTGTTGAAGTGCTGTAGCTTCAGCCATAATTTCATTTAGTACGCCTGTTGCTATTCGCAGATTTTGATTTTGAATAACCACTTCAATAATTTCAAAAAGTCTATGAAGTCTTTGGCCTGTTTCTGCAGAGATAAATATTATTTCTGCATATGGAATAAAGGATAATACATTCCTTATATCCAATGTGTATTTTTTAACTGTATTGTTGTCCTTATTAACAAGGTCCCATTTGTTAACCGCTATAACTATACCCTTGCCACGGTCATGGGCAATACCTGCAATCTTTGCGTCTTGCTCTGTAACTCCTTCACTGGCATCAATTACAAGAACTACTATATCTGCTTTTTCCACAGCTGCTACTGTACGGATTATGCTAAAACGTTCTAGCTCTTCCTTAATCTTGCTCTTTCTTCTAAGACCAGCTGTGTCTATCAATATATATTCCTTATTATTTCTTTTTATGGGTGTATCTATGGCATCTCTTGTAGTACCAGCTACATCTGATACAATAACCCGGTTTTCTCCTAGCAACTTGTTTATTATGGAGGATTTACCAACATTGGGCTTGCCAACAATGGCAATACGAGGACGTTCGTCTTCTTCTTCAGTATCTGAAACATTATTAAAATGCTTTACTAGCTCATCAAGCATATCACCAAAGCCTAGCTTGGAGGATGCAGAAATCGGATGAGGCTCACCTATACCTAAATTATAAAACTCATATACATCAGGCATAAGATTTTCAAAATTGTCCACCTTATTAACCACTAGTAAGATAGGCTTATTACTACGCCTAAGCATATCTGCAACCTTTGAATCCGCATCAACAAGCCCTTGACGAACATCAACTAAAAACAAAATAACATCAGCTGTATCTATAGCAATTTCAGCTTGTTCACGCATATAGGTCAACATCTGATCCTTACTATCTGGTTCAATTCCACCTGTATCTATCATTGTAAATTGTGTATTAAGCCATGTAACATCGGCATATATTCGGTCTCTTGTAACTCCTGGATAATCTTTAACAATAGATATCCTCTCTCCTGCCAGTGCATTAAATAATGTGGATTTACCCACATTTGGCCTACCGACTATGGCTACTATTGGTCTACTCATAATGTACTCCTATATATTAATGTGTCTTAAGTTATTAAATTGCTTATTAAATGTTTAATATAGCATCAATAAATGACTTTCCATCTGATTGTACAATACAGATTCTGGTTTGTAAAGTTCTTTCAATGTCCTGTATATTAAGATCATCTAGTAATACGCTTTCTCCATGTCGAAGAAGCGAATCCGGTAATAAGAGGGCCTTACCTAGCTCTTTTCCTTTTAACTGATTTATGATATCACCAGCAGTTAAAAGTCCAACAACAGTAATACTTTTCCCAAAAAACTCATTTTCTATTGTATATACATGAAGCTTTATATTGGGGTATTTTATCATAATATCCTTTGACAACTTAGATATATACTTGGAGGCTAGAACTCCTGTCACTATGGATAATTCCTTTGCCCTTCCATCACCAGAAAGCTCATTCATATAAGAATCAAACTCATCTATAAATGACCTAAGCATTCCTACCCCATTTTCTAACTGGGGATAACCTTCATATGAATCTTCCCTTGGAATAGAAAGACCTGCCTTAATATACCACTCATCACCTGCATAAATAAATCTTGTTTTATAATGGGTAAGAAAGATTCCTTGCCAACGATGTATAGTCTCTAGAACTTCTAAAGCATCCTCCTTAGTAAATTCCTCTAATAGGGTAAGCTTATCCCTATATTTTGAGATTCCTACTGGTACTACCGATATACTCTGCATCTCTGGAATATATGCAGACATATCATGTATAGTCTTTTCTAGCTCTTCCTTGTCATTCCATCCCTTACAAAGTACTATTTGCCCATTCATTGTTATACCCGCTTCCTTAAGCTTCTTGATTTTAGACAAAGCACTGCCGGCAAATCGGTTATTTAACATTTTACATCTCAGGTCTTCATTGCTTGTATGGATGGATATATTAATTGGAGATAGCTTGTAGAATATAATACGGTCTATTTCCTCATCACTTATATTAGTTAGTGTTATATAATTTCCCTGCAAAAAGGAAAGTCTAGCATCATCATCCTTAAAATAAAGGGTATCTCTCATGCCAGGTGGCATCTGGTCTATAAAGCAAAAGATGCATTTGTTTCTACATGACCGGTATGAATCCATAAGGCCTTCTTCAAATACTATGCCCAAATCATCGTCATAATCCTTCTCAATATCAAACTCCCATTCTTCTCCATTGGATTTTCTAATTACTATATTTAAAAATTCATCCTTAATTAGGTAATGGTAGTCAAAGACATCTTTAATTACAGTATCATTTATAGATATCAACTGGTCATCAGGAGTCAAACCCAGTTCCATTGCAATGCTTCCTGGTTCAACCTCTTTTATTATATGTGTTTTATTCTTCATATTAATATACCATTTTTCCTTATATTTGATTTATATTGTGAAATATATTTTCCTTAGCTAAAACCAATCCATCTAATCAAGCTTGATAATATATCAATTATCACTCCATTAGACCTAATAATTAATAGCAAGAAAGGCTGCAAGACTTCCTCTTTTTCCATTTGTCTTTCTATGGGAGAACAAAAGATCACTATTACAAGAGGTACACACCCCACTTACATGGATATTTTCTTCCATAAGGCCTGCCTCCATAAGTATTATACGGTTAGCTTCCCAAAGATCTAGTTGATATCTGCCTCTTTGGTTTTTATATAAGATATCTGAGCTCTTCTTATAAAAGGCATTTGTAAATTCATCAGCAAGCTCTTCTCCTACCTCATAGCAATCCTTACAAATAGATGGACCTATTACAGCTATTATATCTTTGGGATTACTAGCATAGGCTTTAGTCATTTCTATTATTGTATTATGTCCAATACGGTTTACTGTACCCTTCCATCCTGAATGTGATAGTCCTATAGCCTTGTTTTTCTTATCAACAAAAAATAAGGGTACACAGTCTGCATATTTTGTAACAAGAGTAATACCAGGTATATTTGTAATTAGTCCATCAACTTCCCAAAAATCTCTGGGCTTGGAATAACCCTTTCCCCTATCATTTTCTTCTACTCGGCGAACATTGGTCTTATGAACTTGGTCGGATACAACAAATGAATTAGGATCCACACCAAGGCTAGCTGCAATCCTAATATAGTTCTCCCTAACATTGTTTGGATCATCCTTATAAGAGGAGGAAGTAACTGTTAGATTTAATGATGAGAAAATCCCTGTACTGACACCTCCAAGCCTAGTGGAGAATCCATGAGTAATAAATGGAATATCAGACAAGGGAGGAAATTCAATATAAGGGACTTTACCTTGACGATTAATTCTTGCACTTGCACTATCTATAAATGTCATATTGTAACCTCTCTAGTAGATACCTTCAAAGGCATTTTTTATTAATGTAAATTTTTTATCTAATATAACTACTATATCAAAACGACAGGCTGTGTCAGCAGGTAACTTCTTAAAGCTTATATAGGATAAGGCCGTGCGACATATTCTTCTTATCTTTCTTGAATCCACCGCTTCAGAAGGAAATCCATAACCACTGTCAGAACGATATTTGACCTCAATAAAGCATAAATAGCCCTCTGACCTTCCTATTAAATCAATTTCCCCAAATCTACACCGATAATTCTTTTCTAAGATACTGTAGCCATTTTGCTTAAGAAACTCAGC
>JAAYRC010000083.1 GCA_012518975.1 Clostridiales bacterium | reverse complement strand
GCTGTAATAATTGCAAAAGCTGCCAATCTATAAAGCGACTTTAATCGACTTGAAGCTTCATCTGTTTCATATAAGAGAAGTGCACACATAACTGCCATACAAAGATAATAACCAGAATGATTTATATTAAAAAACACAGAAGAATTCTCAGTAAGCCCTAGTTGCTTATTAATTGCATCTATATCTATAATAATTAAGAGAGATTGTATAAGAGCTACAATAGTAAATAGCTCCATAATCCATTTGATATATTTCTTATCCCTAATTAAATAGCCACAAGAAAATAATCCTGCAACTATAAAGTATGTAAGAATCCCATCTCTTCTATAATCTGTACCCACTATATAGGTAGGATTGCAACCTGATATGATAAATGATATCAGGCCCCAAAAAAGCATCATAAGTAAAAATTTTGCAATGATTCTATCCTTAAAAAACTGCTTAGTATTATTATCTTGTCTAGACTCCCTAATATTTTTTAATAATGATAATATACCTATTATGCAACCAGAAAGACCTAATTGCATTAATAACTTGTACCATTTAACTGTCATCATATTCATTTGATTATATAGACTTATCCAATCTGGATCACCATACAATCTAGCAGATGAAGCATAAGCCATAGCAAAAAGCGGTGATGCAGTCCAAATGAATAGTATTAATAAAGCAATTCTTTGAATTAACTTTCTAGGAATATAGTCTAGAAGCTCCCCTATAGTCTTCATTTCATGTATATCATCTAAAATTTTCTTCCCCTTACTTAAAATCTTAGGTCCCATCCTTACTCCTCCTTTGTATATGTTGTATTTTAATTGATTACAAAACTCATGAAAGCCTTGTTTCTTATGCAAGTTTAACAAGGACCATAAGCAGGTACTCTGAGACCATCGGTACTTAGCTACCGTACTTTGGCAGCTTATGTACGTTACGAGGCGAAGGTAGCGAAAGCGTGCCTGCCATGGTTTGTTGAACTTGCACTAGATAATAAATTAGGGTTTTGCAATTAACAAAAATATAATATTAAAGAATAGGAATTCATAATATTGATAAAACATCATCTACCTAATATTAACAATAGGTTGTCATACTGTCAATCCAATACATACTATGTCTGATTAATACATCTACAAAATTTTATTCTGGAAGGCTAATCACCATATCTGATAAGGTAAAGCTTTCATTACGATAATTTACCTTAGCTGAGATACTATTTAATAACAATGGATGTTCAAGTCCATAAAAATTATATTCAGGAGCAATATTTAAGATTAAGTCACCATCATAATCATAATAAAGCATGTTTCCAAAGACAGTTTCTTTATATGTATATTTTAAGAATTCCAAAGTACCGATTTCCTCATATTCAGTACCTAGAACATTATAATAAAATTTATTCTTCTTACTATCATATTGGATTTGGATTGCATCATTTATTTGCTGTATATAATCTTTCGGCGAAAACATAATATCGCGATAAATATGGTCCTCATCAGGCTCTAGTATATGTAGTTCATCAATTGATATACCGGTTCCAGAAGCGACATATAAGATACATATAATCTCTTCTACCCCATCCTCATCAAGGTCTGCCACGAAAAGACGTGGAAGAACAAATCTTGGAGTAAGGTATACCCATTCAAAGGGTTTAATAATATTATCCTGTCTTAATATAACACCGTCATCAGCTCCATATAGGAATATATTTTTATCAGGAAGACTAGCTAGCAATGGATATTTCTTATCTTTAAAATTTTTACTATCAACTATGACAGTTTCATATAAGTCCTCTAGACTAGCATCATATATACTAACTTCTACATCTATATCATTGGAATCTTTTTTTTCTGACTTGTCCTCAATATTTTCATCTTCTGTATCATCTGTATTAATTATATTAATAGTATTCTCAACTATATAACTAGTAGGGTCATTTTCTATACGAATCATGCTAATTAGAAGAATAATTAAAGTGATTATAAATATTGAAGAAGTAATTATACCAAGTATCAAAAGTATTTTTTCTTTTTTTTCCAAAGTAACCTACCTGCTTTCTTATAACCCTAACATTTACTTTACATTTGCTAACATCCAAGTACTTTAACTCCCATCATTAACTTGCTCGTGGAGTGGTTTTCGTAGTTTCTTTCTGGTAACCTCCACTAAGCCTAAGGCTGTCATATCTACTAGGGTGGTTTTAATGGGGTCCTTTTTGAACTCCTTTTCAAGCTCTTCCATTAAAAGGTCTTTATTTTTCTGTAGTGCCATATCTATAAAATCTATTATAATAATACCACTAATATTACGAAGTCTTATCTGCCTAGCAATCTCCTTAGCAGCTTCAAGATTAATTCTTAGAAAGGTTTCTTGAACCTTCTTCTTACCAGCAACAGCCTTGCCTGTATTAACATCAATAACAGTCAGAGCCTCTGTGGGTTGAATTACAAGGCTACCCCCTGATTTTAACCATACCATAGGCTTTATTGCATCCTTGATTTTTTCCTTAATTCCATAAAGAGAAGATAGACTTATGCTTGTATCCTGGTATAACCTAAGCTTATCCTTATCCTCAGGCTGGTGGTTAACAAGATAATCCCTCATATTCTCATATAGGTCTATATCATCCGTAACAAACTCATCTACCCTATCAGAATATCCATCTCTTATATCACAGATATAAGCTGGCGGTGTTCTATATAACAAGGAAAACCTACTTTTATAAATTCCATAACTACGTATATTCTTATATATTTCTATAAGACAAGAAATTTCCTTTGTAATCAATTCTTCGTCAACAAATGCTGAGTTTGTTCTTACAATAAATCCATAATCTTTGTTTGAATAAGACTTTATTAGGTCTCGTAGTCTCTTTCGTTCTTTTGAATCTTCAATTTTTGTAGATACCCCCAAACTGGACTTACCATGGGTTAAGGCAAGGTATTTTCCAGTAATACTAATATTTGAACTGACAACTGGAGCTTTTGATTTAACTTCCTCCTTGATAACCTGTACAATAAGCTCATCACCTAGCTTTATCTGGATGTTTTTTTTGTTCTCTTCATCCTCTTTAGATTGATTAGCCATAATGGGATTGGGGTTGTCGGTCAAAGAATAATAACACATCCTGCCATCAGCTATTTCAACAAATGCTGCATTTATATTTTTCACAATGTTCTTAACCTTACCTAGATATATATTACCTAGGATTTCTTCATCGTTTATTGGATTTAAAGATACCTGTACCATATCCATACCTTGGTAAAATGCTGAGATGATGGTAGACTTATCTTTTGTTATTATTAGCTTTTGACTCATAAAAGGTCCTCCAAAAAATGTCATTCAAATCATAAGTATTATTTATTAAATCTACTAAGAGGTATTAGTTTATCCATGCTATCCTTATGTGTATACAATTCTAACCTATGCACCTGCCATGCGTAGGGATTGTATTCGATATTATTGTCATTACAGAAGGCTTCAATAACCAGCTCAGGCTTTAAATTGGCCACACTGCCTGTTGCTAGCTGCATGTATATCTTGATATTATTATCGTAAATCTCTGCCTTGCTTTCAGCATCTATAAAATAGCTAGACTGATTATTTTTATCAGTAGGTAAGTCTAGCAAAAGCTCCTTAAGTTTATTTTTATAATCTGATTCATCAAAGGATACCAATCTTATCATAGGTTTTATATTGACTAGCATGCTACTTTTCTTGGTTTTCTTGTTTATAGTAATTTCAGTTCTATCATAGAATCTAGAAAAAACTTCATTAAACTTTTCGATATTATTTATATCTAGGCCCAAGCAGTATCCATCCTTTAATGAAACTAGATAATCAGCCGAACTTACCAATGACATTGCAGATACTTTCTTTTCATTGTCAGCAGGCTCTTCTAACATTTGAAATCCTGTAACATAGAATCCTTCAGACATAAACTCATTTATTTTATTTATCATTATTTCTGGTGCTTCACTGCTGTTAAGACCAATATCAACATATTCGCTATCACTGGTCAGTCCCAGCCCTAAAGGCGCGGCAAAAGAAATTATCTGATGAGGATTAAAGCCTGTAGTATATTCACTATCAATACCCGCCCTTCTAAATGCCTTTTGAAAATAACGTAAGACATCCAAATGTCCTATAAACTTCATGGGTCCATACTTTTGGAATTTTAATCTAACCCTCATGTTCTACCTCCGTCAAGTCCTGACCTGGATTGTCAATTAATAAAGTTTGATCCCCTGCTTGTTCTTGGTTATTAAAACAGACACCACAAGCAAATACTTTGGCACCACAGTTGTAGCATAACTGCTTACAATTAGGTGTAATAGAAGAATTCTTTGCTCTTTTATATTCCTTGAGCAGAAAGGCCTTACTTACTCCTGCATCTATAAAGTCCCAAGGAAAAATCTCATCCTCAGCTCTTTCTCTACTATTGTAGAATGACATAGATATAGCATTATCTTCAAATGCCTTAACCCATTTATCATATTTGAAGTGCTCACTCCAGGAATCATAGAGGCAACCCGCCTTATAAGCATCATAGATAACCTTACTTAATCTCCTATCCCCTCTTGCTAGGACTCCCTCTAATTCACTAAGCTCAGCCTCATGCCAATTAAACTTAATACTTTTCTTGTTAAGCTGTTCATTTATCTTCTTTCTAAGAAGTTGCTGTTTTTGAATATATTCCTCAGGAGTATCCATTCTAGTCCATTGAAAAGGAGTAAAGGGCTTGGGAACGAAAAAGGCAGTACTAACCACAATACTTACCCTTCCCTGTCTTTGCTCTTTAGGAAGCTTATAATACTCTCTAGCAATATCTTCAGCTAATACAGCTATTCCTTCAACATCTTCATATGTCTCTGTTGGAAGCCCCATCATAAAATAAAGTTTCACCCTGGACCAGCCACTTGAAAATGCATCTGATGCACCCTTTAGTATCATCTCCTCTGTAAGACCCTTATTAATTACATTCCTAAGTCTTTGGGAGCCAGCCTCCGGAGCAAAGGTAAGGCTACTTTTCCTAACATCTTGAACCTTAGCCATAACATCAAGAGAAAAGGCATCTATACGAAGTGATGGCAAGGAAATATTAACTCCCTTTGAACCAAATTCATCAATTAGGAAGTAAACTAGTTCCTGTAGCTGTGAATAATCGCTTGAGCTTAAGGAGCTTAAAGAAATTTCCTCATGTCCAGTGGAATTAAGCATCTCATAAGCACATTTTTTTAGGTATTCTAAGTCTCTTTCTCTTGTAGGTCTATAAACCATACCAGCTTGGCAGAATCTACAGCCCCGTATGCAGCCCCTTTGAATCTCAAGGACTACCCTATCCTGAGTAGTCTTAATAAAGGGAACAAGAGGCTTAGTTGGATAATATGCCTCACTTAAATTCACCTCAACCTGTTTCTTTACCTTGTCGGGTGCTTTTTCATATTTCTTTATAAAGGCTTTAATCGTATCGTCCTCATTATATTCCACATCATATAAGGCAGGCACATACATACCCTCTATCTGTGATACCATTTCAAGATATTCTCTTCTTGATTTACCAGACTGCTTACATTCCTTATATAAGTCAAGTATTTTATCATAGGAGGTTTCACCCTCACCTATATAAAAGAAATCAAAAAAGTCAGCTATAGGCTCTGGATTATAGGAACAAGGTCCACCACCTATAACTATTGGATCATCTTCACTTCTATCCCTTGCATAGATAGGAATCTGTGAAAGCTCTAATATCTGTAGTATATTGGTATAGCACATTTCATATTGTAGGGTAATACCTAGGAAGTCAAACTCCTTAACCGGATCCTGACTCTCTAATGCAAATAATGGGATGTCCTTGTCCCTCATAAGCTTGTCCAAATCAATCCATGGGGAATATACACGTTCACAATATGTATCCTCCCTACGATTTAATATATCATATAGTATCTGAATTCCTAGATGTGACATGCCTATCTCATACACATCAGGAAAGCACATGCAAAATCGTATATCTACATCCATTGGGTTTTTGACCCGCATATTAACCTCGCCACCTATATAACGGGCAGGCTTTTCAATGGACAATAGTATTTCATCTGATAATGCCAATTTTCTCATCAAGTTGTCCTCGTCTTTCTATTACTGGAGCATGTTTTGTCCATATAAATTATTATTACATCCAATGCTTTTAGGCAGTTTATAAGCTACCCTCATCTGCCTATCGTGAATATTATAACTTATGGATGTGGAAATTACAATGTGGGAATATTGACTGTATAATAGAACAATAGATTCATTTGATCCAACTAATAATTATTTCTTCCAGAGTCTTTAGTTGATTATTGCCTGTTACATATTCACGAATTTGATTATATGAAAATGTCCCCCAATCCACCTTAAGCTTATCAATAATAAAAATGCAAGCAAATATGGCCACTGCACATACTGTACGGATTATGAGTGACCTATAAGCTGAAAACTCTTCTTGATTATCTTCTTCTTCCTTATCAGCACCCTCAAAAAAAAGTCTACTAGCTTTATCTCTTTTCTTTTTTCCAAGAG
>JAAYRC010000082.1 GCA_012518975.1 Clostridiales bacterium | reverse complement strand
GATGATACTATTGTAATTAAGCCTAGCTGGGAGGAGCTTACTGATAGTAAAGATGGTGATCTAGTGATAGAAATAGACCCTGGATTATCATTTGGAACAGGCTCTCATGAAACCACCAAGCTTTGTATTCTTGGTATAAAAAAATATATCAAGCAGGGTGATAATGTGCTTGATGCCGGAAGTGGAAGTGGAATACTATCAATTGTTGCCAATAAGTTAGCCGGCTCTAAGGTGCTAGGGGTTGATATAGACCCTATAGCAACAAAAGCAGCTATAGAAAATGCTATAAATAATAAGATTGATGCAGGGGAATGGGATCTTGAGAAAGAGGATTGTATTCCTGATAGACTTGTTTCTTTTGTCACAGGAAATATAATAGAAGACAAGGGTATACGCAATCGAATTGGTAAGGATTCTTATGATTTGGTAGTGGCTAATATTTTAGCCGATGTAATTATACCACTCTCAGATGTAATAGGAGAGAATATGAAAGAGGGTGCAATATTTATCTGCTCTGGAATAATTAATACAAAAGAGGCGGAGGTTAGGGCATCCTTAGAAAACAACAACTTTACAATTCTTGAAACTAATCGTATGGGGGACTGGGTATCCTTTGTGGTAAAAAAATAAAATAGGTGCCAGGTACTGTGATTGAAATTCTCACATTATCTGACACCTTTTCTTTGCTTGTATTTACAGAACAAATGTTTGAAATAATAACCATAGTATGGTATGATAAATAAATGAATAGAATGGTTTAGGAGAAGACTATGCACCGTTTTTATGTAAATGAAAATCAAATCAATGATAATATTATTACTATTAGTGGCCAGGATGTTAATCATATTAAGAATGTGCTTAGAATGAAGCCTGGTGAAGAGATTGTAATTTGCAATGGACAGGGAAAAGATTATTATTGTATAATTACTAGTGTATGTGATAATTCGGTAACTACAAATATTAATTCCATACAAGACACTAGTACAGAACTTCCAGTTAAGATAAGCTTGTTTCAAGGGCTTCCTAAAGCTGATAAAATGGAGTTGATTATACAAAAGGCAGTTGAACTGGGGGCTTATGAGCTTATTCCTGTTAATATGGCAAGGTCTGTAGTAAAATATTCTGATGCGAAAAAGGAAGCTAAGAAGTTACAACGTTGGCAGGCTATTTCAGAAAGTGCTGCAAAGCAGTCAGGAAGAGGAATTATACCTAAGATACTTCCGATTATGTCTTATAAGGAAGCGATTTCCTATGGAAAAAACTTGGATTTAACAGTATTAGCTTATGAGAATGCTAAGGGTATTAAAGAAACTAAGAATTACTTGAACCGCTTAAGAAGCTGTAATAATGCAGGAATTATTATAGGTCCTGAAGGGGGCTTTGAGGGCTTTGAACTTGACTTGGCTAAGGAAAATAATATAAATCCTATTTCCCTTGGACGAAGAATATTAAGAACAGAGACAGCCAGTCTTGCGATTTTATCAATGGCCTTACTCTATATGGAGGAATAGGAGGCATATATAAAGTCTACAAAACATACTTTGAAGGTATTTTAAGACAATGGTATTATGGGGAGGTAATTAAACTATGGAGATACAGTTATGGAGAGAAATTCTTGCTCCTTACACTTTGGCAGTAGATGAATTAGTTGTGAAGTTTAATCATATCATAGAAGAATACCGTCAAGTCGGAGCATATTCACCTGTTGAGCAGGTAACAGGAAGGGTTAAGACTATTTCTAGTATACTTGAAAAGGCGCAAAAGAAGAATATAGACTTAAATGATATAGAGGATAAGATAGACGATATAGCTGGTATTCGGATTATTTGCCAATTTGTTGAGGATATATATAAGGTGGTTGATATTATTAGGCAACGGTCTGATATGACCATTATAAGAGAGCAAGACTACATTGATAATAAGAAAAAGAGTGGATATAGGTCTTATCATATTACTGTGTATTATGATGTAGAGACGCTTAAAGGAACTAGAAAACTCCAGGTTGAGATTCAGATTAGGACTCTAGCTATGAATTTTTGGGCAACTATTGAGCATTCTTTACAGTATAAGTATAAGCAGAATATGCCAGAGCATATTAGACAAAGACTAACATCTGCTGCAGAGGCTATCCTTATATTGGACAGGGAAATGAGCGTGGTTAGGGATGAGATAATGGACGCTCAAAATTCATTTAAGATAAAGGCCAATATTGTGGCTGATATACTTACTAATATACAGAATTTATATAAGATAGCTAATAAACAGGAGGTTATAAAAATCCAAGATGAATTTTTCAGGATATATCAGGTAGGTGAGAGAGAAGAACTTGAGAAGTTTAGTAAGGAATTGGATTTGATAGCACAAAGATATAGGGCCCAGAGCTTACATTAATGGATGGTGTGAATATGAATTTACCAAAACAATTTGAGGACAGGATGAAAAGACTTTTAGGGGATGAATATAAGGCGTTTTTAGAGTGTTACAATAAGCCTTATCAAGGGGGACTAAGAGTAAACACCCTAAAGCTATCCCCTGAAGAGTTTGAGAGTCTTTGTCCTTTTTCTATAAAAAAAATCCCTTGGATTTATAACGGATATTACTATGAATCAAATGAACAACCTGCAAGGCACCCTTATTACAATGCAGGTCTATATTATATACAGGAACCCAGTGCTATGACCCCAGCCAGCCTCCTTCCTATAGAGCCTGGTGATATGGTCCTAGACCTGTGTGCAGCACCGGGAGGAAAGAGTACGGAGCTAGGAGCAAGACTTAAGGGTGAAGGAATGTTAGTATCCAATGATATTAGTAATTCTAGGGCCAAGGCCTTGCTCAAAAATATTGAGCTATTTGGAATAAAGAATTCCCTAATATTATCAGAGCCACCGGATAGGCTTGTAGGGTGTTTTACAGAAGCCTTTGATAAAATCCTAGTAGATGCCCCCTGTTCAGGGGAGGGGATGTTCAGAAAAAAACCCTCAATGGTTAATAGTTGGAACCAGGAAGGGGTAGAAAATTTTAAAAATCTACAGATAAAAATCCTACTTCAGGCAGTAAAGATGCTAAAGCCTGGTGGAATGATGCTTTACTCTACCTGTACATTTTCTCCTGAAGAAAATGAGGGAACCATATCGTCTATACTAAAAGAATGTCCAGATATCCATGTTGTGGAGGCCTTGCCAAGTATTGAAGAAAGAAATAGACTTGGCATATCCTATGAAGGTTTCGATTGTGGCAAGCCAGAGTGGGTAGATGGTCCAGACGAGTTAAGGCATTGTATAAGAATTTGGCCTCATAAGCTAGCTGGTGAAGGCCATTTTATTGCCTTACTGCGTAAGGATGATATATCTGATAGTACTTTGATTCAGACTAATGTGAATGATAAAGCAAAAGGATATGGAGGCAATAAGAAAAATACCACCTCCTCTAAAAAGGAAAAGTCTTCTTTGTCAGATGAAGCTAGAGAATTTCTGAAAAGATTAAAGCCCTTTAAAGAGCTTGATGATTTAGAAAACAGGGGCAGGATTTTGATACAAAAAGACAAGGTATATTTAGTTCCTGACTCCTATGAAGATAATAATGGACTTAGAACATTAAGACAGGGATTGTTACTTGGAGAAATGAAGAAGAATCGTTTTTTGCCTTGCCAAGCCCTTGCTAATGCCCTAAAGCCTGATGATTTTGATTCTGTTTTAAATTATTCCTCTGATAATCCAGATATTATTCGCTATTTAAAATGTGAAACATTAACCACTGATGTAGATAATAAGCATGGCTGGCAACTTGTATCAGTAGATGATTTCCCGCTTGGATGGGGCAAATTAAGTAACAATATATTAAAAAACATGTATCTGCCTGGATGGAGATGGTTATAATGGAAAAGCTACTTAGACTTGATAAATACCTTTCAGATATGGATATTGGAAGCAGGAGTCAGGTAAGGACCTGGATAAGAAAAGGAAGAGTAAATATAAATTCTATAAGCTGTAAAAAGCCTGACCAAAAGGTAAGGGTTAATAAGGATGAGGTAAGCTTTGATGGACAGATAATAATATATGAGGAATTCCTATATTATATGCTAAACAAGCCAGCTGGACTGGTTTCTGCCACCACTGATAACCGTGACAAGACTGTAATAGACATTATTGAGTCAACAAAGAGTAAGGAATTATTTCCGGTCGGTAGATTGGATAAGGATACAGAAGGCCTACTTATTATAAGCAATGATGGAGAACTAGCTCACAAACTTTTATCTCCTAAGAATAAGGTAGATAAGGTTTATTATGCCAAGGTTAATGGTAGGGTTACTAATGAAGATGTGGAGGCATTTTTATCAGGTATATCCATAGGTGAGCCTAAGCCTTGTCTACCTGCTAAGCTTGAGGTTTTATCATCAGATGATATTTCCCAGGTATATCTAACTATTCAGGAGGGGAAGTTTCATCAGGTAAAGAGGATGTTTAAGGCGGTAGGCAAAGAAGTTATCTACCTTAAAAGAGTTTCTATGGCTGGACTAGACCTTGATCCCTTGCTTAAACCAGGAGACTATCGAAGATTAACAGAAGATGAACTGGAACACTTAAAAAAAGTTACATTACAAAAGAAGGAGTAGTTTTATATGCTTAAGGATATTGACGGAGTGATTTTTGATTTGGATGGCACCTTGGTAGATTCTATGTGGATGTGGAAGACTATAGATGTTGAATATCTGGCTAGGTTTGGCTTAGAATTTCCTACAGATTTACAGGGTAAAATCGAGGGAATGAGCTTTTCGGAGACAGCGATTTACTTTAAGGAAAGATTTAATCTTCCTGATAGTTTGGACCAGATAAAAAGTGATTGGAATAAGATGGCATGGGACAAATATCTTTATGAAGTACCCTTAAAGGAAGGGGCTAGAGAGTTTTTACAATACCTAAAGGATAATCATATTCCAGCCGGAATTGCTACTAGTAACTCTAGAGACCTGGTGGATTTAATTATAGATAAGCTTAATATTGCTGAGTTTTTTGCCTCAATTAGGACTTCCTGTGAGGTTGAAAAGGGTAAACCCTCACCTGATATATATTTATTGGTTGCCAATGATTTGGGGGTTGATCCTAAAAAATGCTTGGTTTTTGAGGATGTAATCCAAGGTGTAATGGGAGGAAAGAATGCCAATATGAAAGTTTGTGCAGTATATGACGAGTTTTCAGAAAAAGATGACCAAGAAAAGAAGCGACTTTCTGACTATTATATTTATTCCATGAAGGAAATTATACATAATAAATAGATTCTGTAAGCAGGTGTAATGATGAAAGAGATATTGGTTAATGAAAATCAGGCGGGACAACGTCTTGATAAACTTTTATTTAAAATATTAAATAAAGCCCCTAAAAGCTTTATCTATAAGATGCTAAGAAAGAAAAATATAGTCCTTAATGGTAAGAAGGCTAATGGTTCTGAAATAGTCCAACTTAGGGATGAAATTAGGCTCTACCTGTCTGATGAAACCATAGATAAATTCACCTTGGAGTATGAAGCAGATCTACTTGATTTTAAACTGGATATAGTATACGAGGATAAGAACATCCTTATAATAAATAAGCCTATAGGAATACTGTCTCAAAGGGCAAGTAGTAAGGACTATTCAATGGTTGAATATGTGATTTCATATCTCCTATCTAGCAAGCAGATTACAAATGACCAGCTCCAAAGTTTTAAGCCTGGGATATGTAATCGTCTAGATAGAAATACTAGCGGTCTTTTGATTGCAGGAAAGACCCTTATTGGCTTACAAGAGATGAATAGGTTTTTTCGTGAAGGAAAGCTAGATAAGTACTACTTGTGTATTGTGAAAGGACAGCTAAATAAGGCTGAACAAATCACAGGATATTTAACAAAGGACAAGGCCAGTAATATTGTTTCTATTACAGATAATCAAGTTAATGGTTGCGATTATATAGAAACTCATTATCAGCCTTTAGTCTATAATGATGATTTTACCCTCTTACAAGTAAAACTAATTACAGGTAAATCCCATCAAATTCGTGCTCATCTAGCAAGTATAGGCCATCCTATCTTGGGAGACTTTAAATATGGTGATTTAGAGATTAATAGGTATTTTAAAGAGAAATTCAACCTAAACCATCAGGTCCTTCATTCATATCGTTTCATATTTCACCAAGTTATTGGTCAACTATCTAATTTATCCGGTTCTGAATTTAAGGCGACTTTGCCAGGTGTTTTCAAAAGAATAAAAGATGATATATTTAATTAGAATTAATAAAAATATGAGGAGGCTATTATATGGCGGCTTGGAAATCCAGGGGACTACGTGGTTCTATGCTAGAAGAGATGGTTAATATCACCAACAATATATACCGCGAAAAGAAGCTTGCATTGATTCAGAAGGTCCCTACTCCTATTACCCCTATAAATATTGATAAAGAAAGCAGACATATAACACTGGCCTATTTCGAGCAAAAAAGTACAGTGGACTATATTGGTGTTGTACAGGGAGTCCCTTTGTGCTTTGATGCTAAGGAATGTGCAGGTGATAGATTCAGCTTAAACAATATTCATGAACATCAGATAGAGTTTATGAAGGATTTTGAGTTGCAAGATGGTATAGCTTTTTTACTTATTTATTTTAAAAAACATGAAACTTATTATTATCTTACATATAAAATGCTTTTGGAGTTTTGGGATAGGGCTAGAAAGGGAGGAAGAAAAAGCTTTAGGTTTGATGAGCTAGACCTATCCTATGAGATAAAAGTTCAAAATGGTTTGTGTATACATTACCTTGAACAGATAAATAAAGACTTGCTTGAAAGAGAAAAGAAAGTCTAGGATATTATTAGGTAATCAATGTCAATATGGTTTTAAAAATACTGTTGACATAGATTACCTAATAAACTATAATGGTTAAAACGT
>JAAYRC010000081.1 GCA_012518975.1 Clostridiales bacterium | reverse complement strand
GATTTATGTCCATGACTGACTATTATCTGAAAATATGTGAAAACTAGAGAACCGCCGTGTACCGAACGGTATGCACGGTGGTGTGAGAGGTCGGCTAATCAACTAATGGTTAGCCTCCTACTCGATTGTAATAGGTAATTGCGTCTTATTATAAAATACGCTTTGCTAAGGATGGATACTCCCGCGTTTAGAATTTTGCCAGTATATAAATAGAATTTTGCCAGTATATAAAGACAACTTATTCACAATTCACTTCTTGTGGTATATAATAGGGAATATGGTTTAGTTAATGAAGGGAGCCTTGAGCTTGGATAAATATACAGACTTTGCCTCGGTATATGATATATTGATGGGACATATACCCTACGATGAATGGGCAGATTATATAGAAAAAATATTGAAACAGGATGGCATTGATAATGGGCTTGTATTAGAGCTTGGATGCGGGACAGGTGCCATGACAAGAAGGATGGCTGCTAAGGGCTATGATATGATAGGTATTGATATGTCAGAGGACATGCTTTCACTTGCTAGACAAAGAAGTGAGGGTAAGGAGGATGGTATATTATATCTTTGCCAGGACATGAGAGAATTTGACCTATATGGAACAGTGGCCGCCATTTTTTGCGTATGTGATACAATTAATTATATGATGTCAGAGGAAGAGCTTAGTAAGGTCTTTAGGCTGGTGGCTAACTATCTTGATCCTGGTGGCTTATTTATATTTGATATGGATACCCTATATCTATATGAAGAGGTGCTAGGAGACAACACAAGCATGATGAGTCATGAGGCAGGGGATTTTATATGGGAGAATACCTTCTATCCTGATGAAATGATTAATGAGGTTAATCTTACCCTATTCCTTAAAAATGGGGATCGTTCATATAGAAAACATCAAGAGACTCATATAAGAAGAGCCTATGAACTGGAGGTCGTGAAGAATTTACTAGATAAAGCAGGGATGGATATGATAGGGGTATATCATGAGTTGACCAAGGATGAGCCAAGGGATGATAGTGAAAGGGTATATATAATAGCAAGGGAGAGATATAATTCCAAAAAGAAATATGTATAAATCTATTAGAAGTAAGTCTCATAAAAATATATACCTTATGTATCGATAGTAAAAACATATAACAATTTAAAGACATTTGAGTATATGAGAAGTGTAATTGAAAGGAATGACTGATATATGGCAGATTATATTATAAGGGCAAGTGCAGCAGACAACCAAGTTCGAGCATTTGCAGCGACAACTAGAGAATTGGTTGAGCATGCAAGAAATATTCATAATACCAGCCCTGTTGCAACGGCATCTTTGGGTAGACTTTTAACAGCCGGGGCTATGATGGGGATAATGATGAAGGGAGATAAGGATTTGTTAACCCTTCAGATAAAAGGGACAGGCCCCATTGGAGGGATAGTAGTTACTGCTGACGCAAATGGAAGCGTAAAGGGATATGTTCATAATCCTGAGGTAATAATTCCAGCCAGCCCTATAGGAAAGTTAGATGTGGCTGGTGCCATAGGAAATGGGATGCTTACTGTAATTAAGGACATGGGTCTAAAGGAGCCTTATGTAGGACAGACCAATCTTATATCTGGTGAAATAGCAGAGGATATAACTTATTATTATGCCGTTAGCGAGCAGCTGCCAACCAGTGTTGCCCTTGGGGTATTAATGAATAGAGACAACACGGTACGCAGGGCAGGAGGCTTTATAATTCAGCTTATGCCCTTTGCTAGTGAAGAGGTGATTAGTAAGCTAGAGAAGAGGATTGGTGAAATTAATGGGATTACCAGTCTTCTTGATAAAGAAATGACACCTGAGATGATATTAGACCAGCTACTTGGAGATTTTGGGATAGACTTCTTAGAGAAAAAAACAACGGCATTTGAGTGTAATTGTAGTAAAGACCGAGTCGAAAAGGCTGTAATATCCATAGGGAAAAAGGATATAAGTGAAATGATTGAGGATAGAAAGCCTATTGAGGTCAACTGTCATTTTTGCAGTAAACATTATGTTTTCACAACAGAAGAGCTTGAAGACCTGCTTTCAAGAGCAAAATCTTAATGCGCTGTTTATGGGATTTAAGCTAAAAAAGAATAATTAAGTCCATTGTTATCTAATCTATTTCGTTATACAATATATATATATTTATATAATTATAATTAGTTAATAGAATATTATTTTATTTATAAAACATAGGAGGAAATGCTTATGAAGGGTGCTTATTATACTGGTGAATATAGAAATATATTCAAGGAATTAGGCTATAGTGAAGAGGAGGTTAATAAAAAAATAGAGTCCGCATACCATACCATTTTCTACGGACACATGGAGGACCGTATATATAATGAAGTAGGCGATGATATGGCTTATTTTGAAGACACAGGAAATTTTGATGCTAGGACAGAGGGTATGTCTTATGGAATGATGATGTGTGTTCAAAATGATTGGAAAGAGGAGTTTGACCGTCTGTGGAAGTACTCCAAGACTTATATGTGGATGGAAGATGGATATAATAGTGGATATTTTGCCTGGTCAGTACAGCCAGATGGTACTAAAAATTCTTATGGACCAGCCCCTGATGGTGAAGAGTATTATGCAATGGCCCTATTCTTTGCCTCAAATCGTTGGGGAGATGGAGAGGGCATATATAATTATTCTAAGGAAGCAAGGGCTATACTCCATGAGTGTGTTCATAAAGGGAGTAATGGAAAACCAGGAAGCCCTATGTGGGAGCCTAGTAACAAATTAATAAAGTTTGTTCCAAATTGTGATTTCACTGATCCATCATATCACCTGCCCCATTTTTACGAATTGTTTGCTTTATGGGCAAATGAAGAGGATAGGGAGTTTTGGAAGGAAGCTGCCAAGGTCAGCAGAGATTACCTTCATCTGGCCTGCCACCCTGTAACAGGTCTTGCTCCAGAATATGCTCATTATGATGGTACTCCGATTACAAAGGACAATAGACATAGATATTACAGTGATTCATACAGGGTTGCTGCTAACATAGGTATGGACTTTGCATGGTTTGGGGTAGATGAAGAGCAAAGAGCTATTGCTGATAGGATTCAGACTTTCTTTTGTAAGACTGCAAAGGGGAAAATTGACAGGGTATATGAAATTGATGGTACTATCCTTGATGAAATGGCACTTCATCCTGTAGCAATTATCGCCACTAATGCAGTAGCATCTTTGGCGGCAAGCAGCATGGATAATATCAAGGAATGTGTGGACTTGTTTTGGGAAACACCACTTAGGAAGGGGAACCGTCGTTATTATGACAATTGCTTGTATCTATTTGCCTTATTATCCCTTAGTGGTAGATATAGGATATGGAAATAGAAACAATTAATATATAAAGGAGAGTATAAATGAAATACGGTTATTTTGATGAAATGAATAAGGAGTATGTTATAACAAGGCCAGATACTCCTGCCCCTTGGGCTAACTACCTAGGGTCTCCAGAGTATGGAGCAATTATCTCAAATAATGCAGGAGGATACAGCTTCGTAAAAAGTGGTGCCAATGGCCGAATATCCCGCTATATTTTTAATCATGAGGATAAACCAGGTAGATATGTTTATCTTAGGGATGATGAAGAAAATGATTACTGGTCTGCATCATGGCAGCCTGTAGGCAAACCTTTAGGCAAAAGATATGGGGAGTATCAGGGAGAATGCCGTCATGGGACAGCCTATACCACAATAAGTGGGCAATATAAGGGGATATCATCAGAGGTTCTCTATTATGTTCCTTTGAATAAGACACATGAAGTTTGGAAGGTTAAGATAACAAACAATAGTGATAGACCCAGAAAGATATCTACTTTTGGTTTTATTGAATTTACCAATGATAGCTTTTATGAGAATGATTTGGTTAATCTGCAATACACTTTATTTATAACAAGAACATATCTTAAGGGTAATAAAATTCTTCAGACTGTAAATGAAAACGACATGAAGAATGAAGAGGGTAGCAATAACCGTGAGCGTTTCTTTGGACTTGTAGGAGCGCCTATAAATTCCTATAACGGTAGTAAATCTTCTTTTATAGGTAATTATCGTAGCTACGGCAACCCTATTGCAGTGGAGAGAGGCGAATGTGATAATGTCCTTAATTATAACTCCAATGCTTGTGGAGCCTTACATACTAAGATGGAATTGCAGCCAGGAGAAAGTAAGGAATTTGCCTTCTTCCTTGGACAAAAGAATGACAAGGAGGCTAGCAAGCTTCTTGATGGCTACTCTGATTTATCTGTTATAGATAAGGAGCTTAAGGAGTTAAAGACTTACTGGCATGGCAAGCTTTCAAGCCTCCAGGTTAATACCCCAAGTGATGAATTTAATGTAATGATAAATACATGGAATGCATATCAATGCTTTATTAATTTTATATGGTCAAGAGCGGCATCATTTATATATGCAGGTCTACGTAATGGTTATGGCTATAGGGATACAGTTCAGGATATTCAAGGAATAATTCACCTAGATCCAGCAATGGCAAAGGATAAAATCCGCTTTATGTTATCTGCCCAGGTAGATAATGGAGGAGGACTTCCTTTGGTTAAGTTTGATCATAATGCAGGTCATGAGGATACTCCTGATGATGCTTCATATGTTCAGGCAACAGGCCATCCAGCCTATCGTGCTGATGATGCTCTTTGGCTCTTCCCTACCATATATAAGTATATGGCAGAGACTGGTGACAAGGCATTTTTGGATGAGGTAATTCCATATGCAAATCGTGACGAGGGAAGTGTATATGACCACTTAAAGAGAGCCATAAACTTCTCTATGGAGAGACTTAGTAGTCATAATATGCCGGCTGGACTACATGCAGATTGGAATGATTGTCTACGTTTAGGAAAGAAGGGAGAATCAACCTTTGTTGCACTTCAGCTGTATTATGCTATGTCTGTTATCCGTGGCTTTAGTGTAGATAAGGGAGATAGTGAATATACTTCCTATATAGACAGGGTACAGAAGGAACTTAAGGATACAATAAATGAAAATTGCTGGGAGGATGACCGGTTTATCCGAGGATTTAAGGAGGATGGTCAGGTTATTGGATCAAAGAAGGATCCCGAGGCAAATATGTGGCTTAATCCCCAATCCTGGTCAGTTATCAGTGGGCTTGCTACAAAAGAACAAGCCGAAAAGGCTCTTGAAAGTGTCTATCGTGAGCTTAACACTAAGTACGGTGTAAGGGTTATGGCACCTTCCTATGTGGATCATGCCTTTGACGGGGCCTTAGCAATATTATTCAATCCTGCAACAAAAGAAAATGGCGGCATCTTTTCACAGCCTCAGGGGTGGATTATACTTGCTGAAGCGCTGATGGGGCATGGTGATCGTGCATTTGAATATTTTATGGAATCTTGTCCAGCAGCTATGAACGACAAGGCAGAAATCCGTGTTATTGAGCCATATGTTCATGGACAATTTACAGAAAGCTCTGGCACTCCATTTGAGGGAAGAGCAAATGTTCATTGGTTGACAGGTACAGCCTCAACGGTTATGGTGGGTTGTGTAGAGGGTATTTTAGGCTTAAGGCCAGATCTTGAAGGCCTGAGGCTTGCTCCTAGTATCCCTAGCCAATGGAAGGAGTTCTCCCTAGACAAGGTCTTCCGTGGTAAGATGCTTAATATCCAGGTAAAGAATGAATCTGGTGGACAAAGCGGTTATAAGGAAGTATATCTAAATGGGGAAAAGATGGAGGAAAATTACATCCCCGAGACTATGATGAAGGATAAAAACGAAATATTACTGGTTATGTAAATAAGATAAAAATATAAAGAAATCTGCCCTAAACAAATATATATTTAGTTTAGGGCAGAACTTTTTATTGCAACCCTGTCGCAACTCTGTTAAAATCAATATGCTATAAAAGATATAATAAGTCAATGATTGGAATGTTACATAATTAAGTATATGTGATTTATGAATATTTTTAATCTAGTAACTGGATCTGAATTAGAAAGGATGAAAGACTCATGAATATGGATGACAACTCTTATGTTACTCAAGAACTGCATGAGGAGTGTGGGGTCATAGGTGCATATGATACGAAGGGAGAAGATGTAGTATCAACTTTATATTATGGACTCTTTGCACTTCAACACAGGGGCCAAGAAAGTTGTGGTATAGCGGTAAGTGATACAAATGGACCCAAGGGAATAGTGAAATCATGCAAGGGAATGGGGCTAATTAGCGAAGTATGCACCGAGGAAAATATGGAGAATCTAAAAGGTGATATTGGAGTAGGTCATGTCCGTTATTCAAGAACCGGTGAAAACAGCATGCATAATATTCAGCCCCTTGTTTTGAACTATATAAAGGGGACCCTATGTCTTGCTCAAAATGGCTCTATAGTAAACACGAAAGAGCTTAGAGAAGAATTGGAATATACAGGGGCGATTTTTCAGACAACTATTGATACTGAAGTTATAGCTTATCATATTGCTAGGGAAAGACTAAAATCAAAAACCGCAGAAGAGGCAGTTACTAATGCTATGAAGAAGTTAAGGGGAGCTTATTCTCTTGTTATTATGAGCCCAAGAAAGCTAATTGGTGCAAGAGATCCCTTTGGATTTCATCCTTTGTGTATAGGAAAAAGAGGAAGCACATATATTTTAGCTTCAGAGACATCAGCTCTGAATACAATAGGTGCAGAGTTTATAAGAGATGTACTACCTGGAGAGGTAGTAATGATTAATAAAGAGGGAATTCATTCTAACACATCCCTTTGTACTAACAACCATGCAAGATGTATTTTTGAATACATTTACTTTGCCCGTCCAGATAGTCATATAGATGGGGTTAGCGTATATAATTCTAGAGTAATGGCAGGAAGAATTCTGGCACAAACCCACCCTGTAGATGCGGATGTTGTGGTAGGTGTACCGGATTCAGGAAATGCTGCCGCCCTTGGATATGCCTTAGAATCAGGGATTCCCTTTGGGATGGCATTTGTCAAAAACAGCTATGTTGGAAGAACCTTTATCAAACCAAAGCAAGCACAGCGGGCTTCGGGTGTAAGAATTAAGTTGAATGTACTTCCTGAGGTGGTAGAGGGCAAGCGTGTGGTTATGATTGATGATTCAATAGTAAGGGGAACCACCAGTGCAAAGATAGTTAAGATGCTAAAAAAGGCAGGAGCAACTGAGGTACATGTAAGGATAAGCTCTTCACCCTTTTTATACCCATGTTATTATGGTGTAGATGTACCTACAGGTGATCAGTTAATTGCAAGAAACAACACCATTGACCAAATCCGTAAGACAATTGGTGCTGATTCGCTAGGATATCTTGCTATAGATCGATTGAATGATCTTATAGGTAAGGATATGGGTTATTGCGATGCATGCTTTACAGGTAAGTATCCCACCGAAATACCCAAGGAATAAGGATGATATAGAAAAAGACATGGCCCTTTATCTGTGAAGATGAGTGGAGGGTACCATGTCTTTCTTAATCTTAATTTATAAGGGTAGGTCTCTTTTCTTAAATTGATATATAGCCAGTGAGTACATAATCACTGCAATAGATATTAGGGCAATAAATTGTGGTATATAAGTTTCACCCTTAATGATTTTATCTGTATCATATAAGCTAAACAGGGTAAAGTATTTTAAAAACCTAGTCTTATCCCCCACATCGGATATCATCTGTATTACCAGAAAAACAACTGGTAGACCTGCCCCTAACATAAGTGAATTTTTTGTATCGTTGAATTGGCAGGATGCGAAGAAGCCAATGCCAGTTACTGCAAAGTAAAGAAGTAAAGCTCCAAGATTTAGTAGCAAAAAGGATTTAAGGTCTAGTAGGTCAGGAAAATAAGAATTACTGAGAATTATTCCTACTAATGTTATAATGCCTATCATAATTGTTGTACTTAGGATTATAAAAAAAGCCTGGGTTTTAGCAATCTTACCCCTTGTATTAGGTGTAGATAAAAGGTAAGCCATAGATCCTTTATCAACATGGCTGGCGATGCATCTATTGCAAATAATAATAGTATATATCATAGGTAGTAAAAGAATTAGAAAACCATAAAAATAACTACCTATAAATTCAACTAGACTAGCCCCAATATCACTAAACCCCATAGCGGCTATCAACCCCTTTGGCATCATATCTAAGACTTGATTTAATGATTCCTGTGTGGCAGGATCGTACATGGTTATGATGATTGGAAGATACAACATAAGAATGGATAATATTAAAATAAAAACAATGTAGTTTTGCTTTATTGTTGCTTTTAATAGAGGTTTACAAAGCATTGATTTTCTCCCTTCTATTTTGTTTTATATCTGGCTTTATTAGTTAGGGCAGTTACTATAGTAATGCATGAAGATGTCTTCAAGACTGCTTTTTTCTGTGTCTAAATCAATTACATTATAGCCATCCAAAGCCTTGATTAATTCTGTAATATTGCCGGTAATACTTAATTTAACTGTATTCTCGTTTACATCAAGGATATGGAAGTTTCCAGAGCTTTTAAATTCGACTGCTGAAGAAGGGCTATCGAAGCTTACTAGATAGGTTTTTCTTCTTTTTTTCCTCAAGTCATGTATATTTTCTAAGGCTACTAGTTGTCCCTGTCTAATTATAGCTACCCTGTCGCAGGTTCTTTCTATTTCTTCAAAACTGTGTGAGGACATAAGTATTGTTTTACCCTTGGATTTCTCCTCTAATATAAGGTCGGTAAAGGTTTTCTGCATTAATGGATCTAGTCCACTGGTTGGTTCATCTAAGATAAGAACCTTAGGATTATGCATAAATGCACATACAATCCCGATTTTCTGCTTCATACCCTTGGACATTTTGCGGATTTTACCTCTAGTGTCTAGCTGGAACATATCTACAAGTTTATCACGGAGACTTGTATCTGTAAGACCTTTCATCTCTGACATAAAATTTAAGAATTCAAATCCCTTCATCCCATCAAAAAAAGCTATCTCTCCTGGTAGATAACCCAAGTCTTTCATAATATGGGCACTTCTTGTTCTAGAATCCATACCAAGAATTTGTGAAGAGCCTTTATCTGGAGTCAAAAACCCCATAAGATGTCTTATTGTTGTGGTCTTACCTGCACCATTAGGCCCTAAGTAACCAAATACTTCACCCTCCTTGACCTCAAATGTCAAGTCAAAGATGCCCTTGTTATCCCCATAATCCTTTGTTAATTTATCTATTTCTATTATGGACATATATCCTGATTCCCCTTTCCACTAGTATTTTATTTAGGTAATTGTAAAACCCTTGTTAAGCTAGTACAAAATCATAAAGTAGAGTTTCGCAATTATCTAAGCACTTTACTGGAGTGTCTGACAATAATCACTTTTAATTATTTATTTTAAATATAAGTTACTATGATCGTCTACAAATAATTCCACACAAAGAATAGCATATTTGTCCATCCTGGTCAATTATTCTGTTCAGCTTTTCATTCATATGGTATACTTAAATCCATGGACACTAGTCAAAATCCATAAGGAGAAATTATGTGGATATAAATTTGGAATATTACAAGATTTTTTATTATGTAGCAAAGGCAGGAAGCTTTACCCGGGCTGGAGAAGAACTTTCTATATCCCAACCAGCAGTGAGCCAATCAATAAAGCTCTTAGAAGATAGTCTAGGTACCAAGCTATTTATGAGAGTACCTAAGGGAGTTAAGCTTACTCCAGAAGGGGAGGCCTTATTTTCTTATGTAAAAAGGGGTTATGAATATATAAAATTAGGGGAAGAGCACTTTCTAAAAATGCTAGACTTGGAGAATGGTGAAATAAGAATTGGTGCCAGTGATATGACCCTGCAGTTTTATCTTCTTCCCTACTTGGAAGCCTTTCATGAAAAGTACCCCAGTATAAAAGTGGTTGTAACAAATGCTCCTACTCCAGATACTATTACACGTCTATATGATGGCCAGATTGATTTTGGACTAGTGAGCGAACCCTTTCAAGTTAAGTCTGGTATTAGCTGTCAGAGGGTAAAAAAGATTAGGGATATCTTTGTAGCTAGCAGTAGGTTTCTTGATTTAAAGGGGAGGATTATGGAATATAGGGACCTAGAAAAACTTTCGATTATCTGCCTAGAAAGTAATACTAGTACAAGAAAATACCTAAATGAATTTTTACAAGAGAATGGTGTAGTCCTTAATCCTGAATTTGAGCTGGCAACCAGCGATATGATAGTAAAATTTGCAATAAGGAATTTGGGAGTGGGCTGTGTTGTCAAGGATTTTGCAGAGAGTGCTTTGAATAGTGGCCAGCTTTTTGAACTTGAGTTTGAAAGAAAAATCCCTGAAAGAAACATCTGCATTATCACTAGCAAGCAAAACCCCATATCTAAGGCTGCAAAGAGACTTTTGGATATGCTTAATAATATATAGAAATTAATAATAAATATATTTGTATATTTAGGAGGAAGTATGAAGCGAATAGCACAGTTTGAGAAGGTAAGCATGGAAAGATTTATAAAGGATTGGCTGGCGACATTTTTATCTGAAGAAGAGAAAAAGTTTGGGGATATAGACCATGATGACCTAATGGATAGCTTGAGTAAAAAGGCCCAGACTATATATAATAATTTGAAGTTACCAAGGAGAGCAACCATGGGGTCTGCAGGTTATGATTTTTATAGTCCCTTATCATTTACCCTTAGGCCTGGAGAGACTATAAAGATACCAACAGGTATAAGAGTAAAAATAAAAAATGGTTGGGTGCTGAAGTGTTATCCTAGAAGTGGTCTTGGCTTTAAATTTCGCCTTCAATTGAATAATACAGTTGGTATCATTGATAGTGATTACTATGGTTCTGATAATGAAGGCCACATATTCTGCTAGCTGACAAATGACAGTAAGGAGGACAAGCTGGTTGAAATTAATGAAGGGACTGGCTTTATGCAGGGTATATTTGTAGAATATGGAATAACTATAGATGATGAAGTGGAAGATATAAGAAACGGCGGATTTGGAAGTACCACATAAGATACTTTTACATCCTTCCTTTCGTATGGTAAAGAGCTGTCGCGTTAGTTTTTTACTGTACAAAGGTGTCAATATGTAATATAATTATTTTCATATAATATATAGGAAGGGAGATAGAAATGGGACCAGATAAGATACAGTATTTAATTGCAATGACTGTATATATTGGTGCAGTTATTGCAATTGGCTTTTACTATGCAGAAAAAGCAAGTGAAAGTGCAGATAACTACTTAATTGGAGGAAGGTCATTGGGTCCATGGGTAACTGCCATGGCTGCTGAAGCATCAGACATGAGTGGTTGGCTTTTGATGGGCTTACCTGGTGTAGCCTATTGGATGGGCGTAGGTGAAGCTATATGGACAGCTATAGGTCTTTTCATAGGTACATATTTGAACTGGTTATTTGTTGCAAAAAGACTGCGTACTTATTCACATGTAGCAGGAGATGCAATTACCATACCAGACTTTTTAAGCAATCGTTTTAGAGAAAAAAAGAAAATAATACTTACAATTGCAGCCTTATTTATTCTTGTGTTTTTCTGTGTATATGCAGCTAGCTGCTTTGTAGCAGTAGGTAAGCTATTTAGCACCCTCTTTGGTACTAGTTATGTAGCTATGATGCTTATAGGTGCTTTGTTTGTTGTTATTTATACCTTTATTGGGGGCTTTCTTGCTGAGAGTGCATCTGATTTTATGCAGGGAATAGTAATGATTGTCGCCCTAGTTGCAGTCCTTGTTTTTGGCCTTAATAAGATAGGAGGTATCTCTGAACTTATAGAGAATGCTAAGGATATTCCAGGATTTCTTGATTTCTTTGGTTTTGCCCAGCCTGAGCTTGGTATGAATGAGAAACAGCTAGTTTCAGAGCTTGGTAAGCCTATATTCGGTGCTGCTGGAAGTTTCAGTACATTGGCTATTATTTCAACATTATCTTGGGGCCTAGGCTATTTTGGTATGCCTCATGTTCTTCTAAAATTCATGGCAATTGAGAAGCCTAATGAGCTTAAAACTTCAAGAAGAGTAGCAACCGTTTGGTGTTTAGTTTCTCTGGTTTC
>JAAYRC010000080.1 GCA_012518975.1 Clostridiales bacterium | reverse complement strand
AGACATAAAAAAAGCCCATGAAGTAGCGGATTTTATAATCGTTTTTCCTCATTGGGGTAGTGAATATGTCTATGAGCCTACTAATTCTCAGAAAGAACTGGTGGCATTTTATTATGATCTGGGTGTAGACCTAGTTATAGGGGCCCATCCCCATGTGATTCAACCTGTGGAATGGATAACTTCAGATTCAGACCATACCATGCTGGTTTTCTATTCATTGGGTAACTTCTTATCTTATCAAAAGGAAGCCGCTCGTATGCTAGGGGGGATTGCTCATATAGATATAATCAAGGATGACACTGGAACTTATATAAGTGACGCAGCTATTACTCCGATTATAACTCATTATGAACATGGACCAAGAGATTATAATTATGGTATATATAAACTATCGGAATATTCATCTAATATGGGAGATAGGCATGGAGTTTCAGATATAGCTAAGAATGGTTCTTTTTCTTACGAGGAAGCCGTAAGTACTGCCGAAAAAGTACTTGGTTCCTGGTACCTTGATTGATAGCCTATATTCAATATACATATGCTGGTTAATTATATTAGGCTGTGCTAACCCCAATGTACTTGGTCTTTGCACAGCCTTTCTTTATAAATGAATAAGATTGGCCAAAAAGGTGCCCCCCTACGGACGCACGTTTCAGCCAATCTTATTCATTTATATTTCTACCCTCTCGCTCCCCCAGCTCGCTCCTCTGGTTTATACCTTCTCCTGTACTAACCTCTTTAATAGTAACAAAATTTAGTCAAAATGTCAATACTTATTTGGTTTTACGCGGTTAAACCTAGCATATTACATAAAAGATTTATCTATAACCATTAGGATTCTTGCTCTGCCAATTATATGAATCCCTACACATTTCTTCAATACCTCTCTTAGCCTTCCAACCTAATTCATTATATGCCTTAGATGGATCTGCAAATGATACTGCAATATCCCCAGGCCTTCTATCTGTAATCACATAGGGAAGCTTTTTATTACAAGCCTTTTCATAGTTGTTAATTATATCCATGACACTGTGTCCCTGACCTGTCCCTAGATTATAAGTAACTAGACCTGGTTTGTCCCCAAGTTTTTCGATAGCTTTTATATGGCCTAATGATAAGTCTACTACATGTATAAAATCCCTTACTCCAGTTCCATCATGGGTGTCATAATCACCTCCAAAAATATTTATTTTATCAAGTATACCGGAGGCCACCTTAGCGATATAAGGAAGCAAATTGTTAGGAATACCATTAGGATCCTCTCCAATTTCTCCACTTTCATGAGCACCTATTGGGTTAAAATATCGTAGAATAGCTATATTCCATTCAGGATCTGCAGAATATAGGTCTCTAAGGATATCCTCTATCATTAGCTTTGTTCTTCCATAAGGATTAGTAACGGACAGAGGAAAATCTTCAGTAATTGGTACAGTCTTAGGATCCCCATATACTGTTGCTGATGAAGAAAACACCAAGTTTTTTACATCAAACCTGTCCATAACCTCCAGTAAATTAATTGTCCCTGATATATTATTATTATAATACTCCAAGGGTATCCTACATGATTCTCCCACTGCCTTTAGGCCAGCAAAATGTATAACCCCATCTATATTCTCCTTATTAAATATATTAATTAAGGCCTCTTTATCTCTAATATCATTTTCATAAAAGCTGATTTCCTTTCCTGTAATCTTTTCCACTCGTCTTATAGACTCCTTACAGGAATTACTTAGATTGTCAATAGCCACAACCTCGTAACCTGCATTTAATAACTCCAAGTTCGTATGGCTAGCTATATATCCCGCACCACCAGTAACTAAAATCTTCATTTTCTTTTCTCCTCAAATAATATATTTTATGTACTAATAATATCCCATAAGATAAAACTTTTCAATAACAACACATTAAATATATACTTTTTTT
>JAAYRC010000019.1 GCA_012518975.1 Clostridiales bacterium | reverse complement strand
TCTTCATTAATATAGTTCTCAGCTTTAGAAGACTCAGCGGCAAATAAATTCTTATCTGTATCTTCCATGGAATCCCCATATAAAAGCACACTATCCTCATCATCTATAAACTGACCTAGTTTTTTTAGCTCAGACACAGACATCTTTACCTTTAGACTAGCTTCATTCTTATAAGGATATTGAAACTTAAGTATTCTATCAATTTCCTTCTGAATATCTTCCTTCCTTGTACTTACCCCAATCTCGTCATCTATATCCTTATAATCCTCCTGCAAGAATTTCTGCTTTGCCATCTCCTGAAAGACAAGGTCCTTCTTTCTTAGTAAACTAATATTCATATAATCTGTAAACTTATTCTTCATGGCTGGAAGCACAAGATCCAAGTAATTTTTAACTGACATAAGCTCATAGAAGGAAAATTCCTTTTGTATATCCATATCCTCTACAGACTGTATATATCCAGTCATAATCAACTTTTCCTTGGCTCTTGTCATGGCCACATAAAGGACTCTAAGCTCTTCCCCAAGATTGTCTATCTGCGTTTTCTTCTGTATTATTTTTTTAAGTAGGGTGGGACTTTTTGTTCTGTTATCAACATCAATATAATCTGGCCCCACACCATAATCTACATCAAATAATATCTTGCTCCTTTGATCTTGCATGTTAAACTGCTTACTTAAGCCCCCTACAAAAACTACTGGAAATTCAAGTCCTTTGCTTTTGTGGATACTCATGATTCTTACAGCGTTCTCATCATCTCCAGAGCTAGAAGCCTCTCCATAATCCACATCATATTTATGGAGTTTCTCCACATAGCGGATAAAGTGAAATAGGCTAGTATAGCTTCCCTTGCCGAAACTTACTGCAAGGGAAATTAACATATCAATATTAGCCTTCCTCCTATCTCCGCCCGGCATTGCCATTACATAATATCCATAACCGGTCATATCAAGTATCTCTTGGATAAGCTCGTGAATCGGAGTATATCTTGTCATAGAACGAAGTCTATGAAGCATATCTAAAAATGCTATTACTTTCTCCTTTAACTCCTTGTCACTTCCCTCCTCGGCATAGGCAAGACAGGCTCTATACATAGTCCCTCCATCCATAAGTCTAATATAGGCCAAATCATCAGAAGTCAATCCAACTAAGGGTGAATATAAGACCCCTGTAAAGGCTATGTCCTGTCTGGGATTATCGATAATCCTAATCATATTGAGGATGGTCATTATCTCGGAAGTTTGAAAATATCCTGTACCAGTATCAGCATATGCTGGAATCCCTTCCTGCATAAGAGTATTTACAAATACATCGGACCATCCTGACATGGTACGAAGAAGTATGGCTATATCTTTAAACTCTGCACTACGATGAATTGGCTTGCCATCATCATCCTTAGCCAGTAAGAGTAGGCCTGTATTAGGATCAGTTAACTCCTTAATTCGTCTTGCTACTGCCCTGGCCTCCAATTCCTTCTTGGTGTATTCTATCTCTTCCTCTTCATCAAATATATCTAATTCTATATCCTTAGATTTATCTCCTAAGCTATTAGAATTGGATGGATTACCTTCATTATCTTCCCCTTCTTCTGTCACTAATATAAGTTCTACCTCTCGGGCTGTCCCCTCCCTAGCTGACTCATTATTATCTATCAATTCCTCAAATAACTCCCCGTATTTTAATGAAGCCGCCTCATCATATAGGATTCCACCTATGGGCTCAGTCATTATCTGTTCAAAGATAATGTTAACAAAGTCCAATATATGCTTTCTGCTCCTAAAATTCTTATCTAGATCTATCCTTTGATGGGCATTTTCATTGCCTTCCTGGTCCTTGTCATAGCTAGGATAGGATTTGTATTTCTCAAGAAAAAGCTCAGGCATGGCTAAGCGAAATTTGTATATGCTCTGTTTGACATCTCCCACCATGAATCTATTGAATCTTCCTAGATGCTCCCTAGATATTGCTTTTAGGATAGTCTCCTGGACTAGGTTACTATCTTGGTATTCATCAATCAATATCTCATCAAATTGCTCACTAAGCTCCATAGCAGCCTTAGTGGGTACAATCTCACCCTCCCTATCTTCTACTAAAATTCTTAGGGCAAAATGCTCCAAATCATTAAAATCTATCAGGTTTTTCTCTTCTTTCTTAGTCGCAAAAGCCTCCATAAAATCTATGGTAAGGTCTGAAAGTACTTCCATCACCTTAGCTACTGATTGCAAGTCTAAAATCATGTCATTCATTGGCTGAAAGAAGAAGGAGCCCGTAAGATCCTTGACACCCTTTTTCATCTCATCCCTAAGACCCTTAACCCTATCCTTCTTATGCTCTGCCACCTCAGGCTGTCTTTTGGATGAAAGACGGGCATAGGATATATGAGAAAATGCTTCTACATATCCCTCATAGGATGATTCACTCTTAAGCTTAGCCAGCAAATCAAGATCACTAAGAAGGGCTGGAAGATATGCCTCAGGCCCATCCACCTCATTACATATCTCTATAGCCCCTTTTATTTTCTGTTCCAAATCTTCAATAACCACAGCCACATAATCGAGAAGCCCATCCATCCACTTGGCCTTATTTAAATCTTCAATAGACTCAAATTCAAAAGACTCCTTTATCCCATCAAGCCAAGCCTTAGGCCATGGATTACTCATAGCAAAATTATAGAGAGAAAGTATAAGTTCCTCTATAGGAAGATCTGATTTTGTTCTAGAATAACTTTCTATAAGTCTGTGAAAATCCTCATCTTCCTTCTGATACCACTCCTCCAAGATATCTCCTATTATATCTGATTTCATCAGAGTCATCTCTGCCTCATCAGCCATCTTAAAGGATGGATCCAAATCAATATGATGAAAATAGTTTCTTATTACATTTAAACAAAAGCTATGTATAGTAGTTATATAGGCACTTTGAAGTAAAGAAACCTGTTTTTGAAGATGGTTATTATGGGGGTCTTCAATCAGCTTCTTATCCAGTGCCTTGCCTATCCTATCTCTCATCTGGGCTGCAGCAGCATTGGTAAAGGTAACCACCAAAAGATTATCAATATCGATGGCTTTTTCACCTTCTGAAATCATTGATATAATCCGTTCCACAAGCACCGCAGTTTTACCAGAACCTGCAGCAGCTGAAACCAATATATTCTTATTCCTTGTATCAATTACCTTTCTTTGTGCATTGGTCCACTTCATACCCATAGCTTTCTTCCTTTCTATAAGCAAAACCATCTATTCTATAAAGTCTTTTTACTTATCTTCAAACTCCCCAAATCTCATGCTTTAAGTCCTCAACAGGCCTCTTGGCTAGATTGCGATAAGAATATCCCGGAAGCCGTGGGTCAAAACCACAGGCGCTTTTATACTCACAGTAATCACAGGCCATCCTGTCCCCTGCCCTATATGGGTTTAATCTAGTATCTCCCTGCAAGATATTGCTCTTATCTAATACCAGCTTTCGGTTAACATAATCAAGGAGTAATTCCATCTGTTTCCCACTTGCTACAGATGAACGCTTTGAAAGCTCTCCCATCTTATTAGTATCTACTGGAATAATATCAGATCTTACAGAGGCACGAAGGCCACCATCTGGTCCTGCCAGTTTTTTATCCATAAGACTAATAATATCTTTATCTTCATTTACCAGACCATTCATCTTCAGACTTTTATATATGTCATCATCTACCTGTTCAGACTTAGCTACTATGGGATCATCTATATTGTAATAGAATATCCCTCCAGGAATTATATCCTTGTCCTTATACTGCTTGCTTAAAAAATCCATAGCAGCACCAAGATATATGGCCAGTTGCTGCTGAAGCCCATAGTAAATGCTTTGTATATCAAAGGCAGTCTTGCCAGATTTATAATCAATCACCCTTACATATACCTTATCCTCTGTCTCATACAGGTCCATCCTATCTATCCTTCCCCTAAGTGAAAGACCTTTGTCAGGTATATGATAGAATGGCATCTCATATCCAGATGGTTCAAACGCCCCCTGTCGTATCTGATTACATAGGGCCCAAAGGGTTCTTATAGTTATCCTTTCAATCCTCTTAAGAAGATATTCATTTCTCTTACTACTTCTTAGGTAAGTTCCTTCAAATTCCTCCACAGCCTTTTCAACACTCTTAATAGCCCATTCTTCCCTTATATCATCTGGTATGGTATGCCAGTTATAATCACTAGCATCAAGGGTTTTTGAAAATTCATCTATGGCATTGTGGAATATATTACCTATGTCAGGCACTGCCAGCTTATATTCTCTCCGCTCCTCTAGAGATAATCCATATGCCATGAAATGAGCAAATGCACAGCCTGCATAACGCTCAAGCCTAGTTACACTACCACTTAAACTATCTCCGTACAATAGATAAGCTGCTTCCTTTGATATACCCCTTTCCCTATTCACATAAAAAGCACCAGCTTTTAAGAGGTCCAGAATCTTCTTCCTTTCCTCATCTTCATTATAATAAGTGTATAACTCGTGAAAAAGTCTCCTTGCCTCAAGCTCTTTATGACCCTTACTATTATCAATACGTTTTTCATTCTCATTAATATATAAGGAGCCTCTATCCTCTTGATATTTTCGTAGCCTCTCTGCTAGGAAGCTAATTCCATCATCTTGAAGAATATACTCCAATACATTATCCATCTCGTCTTCATTATATATCTTTAGCTTTGCAAAATAAGTCATCAGCTTAGCAATTATATATGACGGACCCACTGATTTACCTTCTTCATTTACCCTGTGATATGTTATATACAATCTATTCTTAGGCTTTGTCATACTTAGGTATATATAAAAGTTCTCTGTAAATGCCTGCTGCCTCTTTGTTGGAGCTAGTTCTATACCGTTTCCTACCAAAAGTTCCCTATCAATATCGGATAAAATCCCACCACTTCCAATCACCTTGGGAACAATTCCTTCATTAACTCCTACAAAGAACAAAGCCTTAATATCCTTTAGTCTTGTACGTTGGGTATCTCCAAATACAACCTCATCCATTCCTGGAGGTATAAGGCCTACCTTAGCTTCCACAAGACCAGTTTCTAGTACCTCTGCATATTCTTTAAGACCTATTATCTCATCTCCAAGCAGCAGTACAATCTGATCATAAAGTTCCATCACTATCCTATAGACTTGCTCATATTCTTTTGACATTAGGGGTTGGTTTTCATCTTTAAAATACTTATTAAGCTCCTCTAGCTTATCCCAAACTCTTAATCGAATTCCAAGTTCATATAAGCCTTGGGTAAACCCTGCCACTGTCATGTCCTTATCTTTAAGTATCTCATACAAGGGACCAATTTCCTTAAGTAGTTTTTCCCTAATTATGTTAAGAGTTTTTAAATCTATAGTGTTCTTCCTGCCAAAGCTTCTTGTAAATGGTTCATTATACCTTTTAGAACCTCGTATACCCATAGCAATTATATAATCCTCTAGGAGATCCACTTCCTCTTCACTTACATCACTTAGTCCTGACCTAAGATAAGCAAATACACTTTCATAGCTATAATCATCAGCCACTATCTGAACAGCAGAACGAAGAAAGACTACAAAAGGATTGCTAAGAATATCCCTCTTATAATCTATAAAGCATGGTATATCCGCCTGGGCAAAATGATATTTTGCAAGACGACTATATCTTTCTATATCTCCTGTAACCACGGCTATATCCTTATACCTATAGCCTTCCTCCCTAATTAACCTTTTTATCTCCCTTACAACAAAACCCATCTCTGCTTCAGGGTTCTTGGCTCCATGGATACTTATCTCATCCTGTTCATCCTCGTATACATCATAGGGATAACGAAATAAGTTTTTTTCCAAAAAAGCCAAGCCGGGAGAATTTCGGAATCGATAGACATTAGCTCCTTGGTCTATGTCCTGCACATAGACTGGATCTTCTAGCTTAGTCTTTGTTTCCTTTGCCATCTCACAGAGCTTATTAATTGTCTTATGGCTTAAGGAGAAAAGCTGATATTCTGATTCCCTCTTTTTTGATAAGTCTCTAGGGTCGATTGTGACTGTAACCTTTACCCCCTTTGCCAAAGACATCATCTTAGCCAATATTTCATTTTGACAGGGAGTAAAGCCAGTGAAGCCATCTAGGTAGATTACGCTATTTTTAAGCCATTCAGATTGATCTATTAACTTACTTAATACTAGAAGTATCTCCTCTGCCGTTATATAACGTTCTTTCATAAAATCTGCAAAACCCTGGTATATAGTTTTTATATCCTGAAGCTTTGCTTTTAATATAGGTTTCTTTTCTGATATATCCATCATCCTATGAAAATCATCTGGGCTTATATTATATTGATAAAACTCAGATAAAAGAGATTTTAACTCATTAATAAAACCAGGTTTTTTTACACCAGCTCCGAATAGTATAAGCTCTTTTTTCTTTTCTGCTATAACCCGGCGTATTACCATACTTTTTCCAGTATCCTCAAGTATTGGATAATCATTTCCACCCAGCTCATCAAATATACGATAAGCAAAACGCATAAAAGATAAGATATCAACATTCATGACTCCGTGATTTGGGTGCATGGATACGATATCCTTCTGGGTTTGCAAGGTGAACTGGTCAGGTACAATAATAAGATAATTTACACTTGGGTTCTTCAAGGATTCTTCTATTATATTACGATACATTTGATAGGATTTGCCAGAACCGGCACTCCCAAGATAAAGCTGCAAGGACATATTCACCCCTCCATCCTTGATGTTTTTTAGTCTGGGTCAATTTCATTTATATAAAACAACTTTTTACTAGTAAATTCAACTTGTCGGTATAATTTATAGTAGCACATAATAATATATAATAAGATTAAGACAATGAAGCAATTATGCTCCGGAGGATAGAAATGGCAAAGACAAAAATAGTCGTAATCCAATTAAAAGAAATCATATACACAGTAATTTTTGCTGCTTTAGGTATCCTTCTAATTCTTCTGTTAATTTTTATGTTTAGCGGTAAGGATAAAGAAGATGTCGCCTCTGAAACTAAGTTATATAAAGCCGGAGTATGGAACTCATCCATTCCACTAAGTGATACTGTAATAAACCTTGAAGTGGTACTGGATGAAAACCATATAAATTCGGTTCGGATTGTTAATATTGATGAGACAATTACCACCATGTATCCCCTTGTTGAACCTGCCTTAGATGAAATCTCTGCACAATTAAGTAAAGATATTCCTATAGACCAAATAGAGTTAAGGGATGATAGTAAATATACTCAGACGCTCTTAATTGAAGCAATCAAAGCAGCCCTAGATAAAGCCAAAATCGCACCCTAACCATACTTACATAGCACCTTCTTAGAAAAACGTTCTGCAAGTAATAGACTTTAGTCATTACTTATAGAACGTTGTTCTATTTATTTTATTATTCATTTATCTATTCAAATATTCCTTATAAGGGGATTCATCATTAAGAAATATAATACCGATAATACCAGGGCCTGTATGAGCACCAATGGCACAGCCAACATAATTTTCTATAAAGTGCTCACAACCATATGCATTCTTTAGGGCTTCCTTAACAGCCTCCAAAGTCTTTACATCATCTCCATGAACAAGCCCTATAGTCTGATTGGCCATATCTTTTCCTCTTTCTCCAGTAATTTCAACTAATCTCTTTAGGGATTTTTGTCTTCCCCTCACTTTTTCTATAGATTCAAGAGCCCCTACATCATTTATATGTATTATAGGTTTTATATCAAGCAAACTTCCTGCAATAGCTGAACTTTTACTAAGTCTCCCTCCTTTTAATAGATAATCGAGGGTTTTAACTGTGAATACTTGCTCCATATGTTCACAATGCCACTCAATTGCTTCAATAATTTTCTCCTTGCCTGCGCCCTTTCTTTGCATCTGCAAAGCATAGTATACTGGTAAGCCAAAGCCCAAGGATGCACACCTTGAATCTATAATATTTAATTCAAAATTAGGATACTCTTCTAAAAGCTCATTTTTTGCTATATTAGCTGCATTAAAAGTTCCTGCAATGCCTGTGGAAAAACATATATATATCACTTCATCACCCTTCTGTGCATAAGGTAAGAAGTTATCATAAAACATCTGGGAATTAACATGGTAGGTCTTTATATCCTTTCCACTTCTTAAGATATCATAAAACTCATCTGGAAATAATGTTTCTCCATCAAAATAATCTTTTTCATCAATTACTACAGGTGTGGGTATGACATGCAATCCATATTCCTGGATTACCCACTTAGGTGTATCTGAAGCCGAGTCTGTAACAATGTGTAATCCCATAGTATTTCCCTTTCTAGACATGTGGTCTTAGTTTTTTATTATTGTTATAATTTATCATCTGGGTATTCTAGTTTATAGCAAATATTTATTCTTTTTTATAAACTTATTATAGAATTTTCTTTATTAAAATACAAGCACTATATCCATATCAGCTAGTAGCAAGATATAGACATAAGAAGATAAGGCCTCCTTAGCAGAGCTTTATTTGTAACTATACAGATTTTCCTATTACAAATAAAAAAGCGGCCGTAGCCGCCTTTATCTTTAGTAAATACCCGAAATGCCGTTTCCTGCATTTTGACTCCTAGCTAAGCTAGGTGGGTAACCGCATGTAAGCTTCTGCCTTCCGCTGCAAATGGCGGCCTGGCATCTGCCAACAAATGTAGGATTCCCTTATTAAATCATGTAGGTTCAAAATAACAGGAGTATCGAACATCCCAGGAACATTTGATAATCATATTATAATAGATTATCACTTACTTTTCAAGGTGTTTATCAAAAATTTATATGGTATTTACAGGTATTTACAGGTAATCCTCGTCCTTCATTTCATATGAAGGAAATGTAAATGTAAATGTACTACCTACCCCAAGCTCAGAGCTGACATCAACATGTCCTTCATGCTTTATGGCTATCTGCTTAGCTATTGCAAGGCCAAGACCTGTACCTGACGCATTTTGCCTAAGATTTGATTTATAGAATTTCTCAAAAATATTATCAAGGTCATTCTTATCCATTCCGATACCTTCATCTTTAATAGATACTCTTATTTTATCCTCATTTGATATATTTATGTGAATAGTTTTATTTTCATCAGAGAATTTAATGGCATTATCTAATATAACCATAAACATCTGTCTTAGCCTATCATAATCTCCAAGCATCATTATAACAGGCTGATTCCGAACTATATCAACCTTAATATTTTTCTTTTCAGCAATTGCACCTGCACTGCGAATAATATCATCAAATACTTGATATAAGTTAACTGGCTCCTTTTCAATAACAAAATCCGGATTTTGCATCTTGGATAATATCATCAGATCTCCTACCAGTCGCTCCATACTTTTGCATTCCGCAAGCATTCGTTCATAGTATTGATTTACCTTTTCGTCATCCTTTACTACTCCATCTACCAAGGTTTCTGTATATGCACGAAGTACAGTAATCGGAGTCCTTAGCTCATGAGAAATGTTTGCAAAAAAATCAAGCCGCATCTGGTCTAGATTTTTTCTTTGAATTTCATTTTCTAGGAGCTTTTCAGATAAGACATCAATAGTCTTAGCCAAATCACCAATCTCATCCGTACGTTTAATACCCGTCTTAGAATTATAATCTCCTCCAGCCAATAATAGAGCAGTCATTCGCATTCTTGTTATAGGTATTGAAAGCTCTGTTGCAAATACAATAATTATTATAAATGATATTGCAAGGGCAACAACGCAACTAATTATAATAAGTGATAGGCTATCATTAATAATATCTTTTAGGCCTTTTACTGGAGCTTTTAATAACAGGGCTCCTACAACCTCTCTGTTTGCCCCAAATATAGGAACCGCAACTGTTATTGTCTGAGTCTGGTAAATCTCATCATCAGCAATTGAAAACCCTTTTTCATTTCCAAATGCACTTTCAACCAAATTAACATATTCTCTATGTCCAAATGTAAATTCCTCAAAAGAGTTGGTTTCCAACCTGTCGTCCATGGGAAAAATTGCTTTAGAATTTGATATGGTCCAGATGTCCATATCCATAATTTCCTGAAGAGTATTAATAAACTCCAATGCCCCGCTATAATTTCGTGTATTTATAAAATTGGTGGTCATCATATCTGAAATATTTGAGGCCTGCTCCATCAATTTCTCCTGTTCATTTTTCATGGTAGTATTCTTATATAACTGCATAAAAATCAAACAGATTAATAGAGCCGTTACAAGTAGCATAACTGCATAGTTTAAATACAGCTTAAAAAACAAACGGTTATAGATCCGAACCTTGTCTTCCTTTGCCATAGCTAATAAGCTCCTCTACTCTTTAAATTATGTAACTAGTTATCAAGTAAATCAAACTTGTATCCCACTCCCCAAATTGTTTTAATTGACCAACCTGGATGTTCAACTTTATCTATCTTGGCCCTAAGCCTTTTTATATGTGAGTCTACTGTTCTGCTATCCCCATAATAATCAAAGCCCCACAGACTGTCCAATAAATTGTCCCTGGTAAAAACTTTATTAGGGTTTGACGCCAATGTCCACATGGTTTCAATTTCTTTTTTAGTTAGGGCAATTTTTTTGCCACCAATATGTAATGTATATTCATCTAAGTTAATCTCTAGATTACTAAATCTTATTACATTATCAGAAGTACTTTCCTTTTCAGTCAATGTCATCCGTCTCAATACTGCCCTTACTCTAGCCATAACCTCTCTTGGACTAAAGGGCTTTACAATATAATCATCTGCTCCTATATCAAGCCCCATTATCTTGTCAAAATCCTCACCTCTGGCTGTTATTAGGATAACTGGTACATTTGATTTACTTCTTATTCTTCTACATACCTCATACCCATCCTCTTTTGGCATCATAACATCCAGTAGCACTACCTCTGGATTATATTTATTAAATAAATTAATAGCTTCTTCCCCATCAGCTGCCACTAAGGGTTCAAACCCCTCCATCTTAGAATAGGTAGATAATATATCTGTAATGTCACGATTGTCATCTGCGATTAGGATATGTTGCATATTTAATTCCTCCTTCTACATATCATGTTTTTCCTTAGTGTCTAAATATATAGAATAAATATTATAGCACAATAATGTATATTATTGTGGTTAAATAGCAAAAATAATACTATTAGTTTTGCTAGCAATCAATGTTTTGCATACAATATAATTATATAATAACTATATATAGTAAAACAAGTAGTAAAACATAAGTATTGCATACACTTACTCCCATTTCTAGGTCTAAAGACCCAGTCAATTCTAGTATATGGTTATAAATTTAGTAGATTATGACACTATTCTGACAAAATCAAATGCTATCCTATTTATAGAATTAATAGGATGTGATATTTTCATTTATAACTTGAAGGAGGCGCCGTGAATAAGAAGATTTTTTATAGATTTATATCTTTCCTTGCCTTGCTTCTTTTCTTTACGTTTTTGCCACAGCTTATGACTACTCCTAGTAGCATAGCACAGGCATCTGAAACTGAAAAGGAGAAAAATAACGAATATCGGCTAAAGCTTAATAATATTACCTTAGTTACTGGTAAATCATATACATTAGTGGTATATAATGTTGAAAAAGATGCTAGCGTAAGTTTTAGATCTGCAGATCCAAGTATAGCTTCTGTCAATAGTCAAGGCACAATTACCGGAAATAAGGTTGGCAAAACTACAGTTACTGCAACTGTTAGACGAGGTCTTAGCACCAGCTCACTTACATGTAATATTACTGTCGGACCACCTGCTTTTAGCATTAGAGCAACACGGTCCATGATTATCTTAGAAGTGGGTCAAAATGCAGTACTCGATGTTATTATGAAACCTGGCAATACTACAGAACTTGCTAAGTTTTCTAGTCGTAATGATACTATTGCCTACATTAGCCCTCTAGGCCGTATTTCAGCTATGAAGCCAGGTATGACCTATGTGTTTGCTCAAATCGATGCCACTAATCCTTACGGAAGGGAAAAATTCACTTCCTGCAGTGTCATAGTATGCAATACAGATGAAGCAGAGCAATTAAATAATTATTTTGAAGAACGCTATGAGCTTAGACTAATCCCTCAGGCTCAACTAACAAGTGTACTATATGAATTTTTTAATTCCAAGGAAGAAACACCCGATGAAACTTCAAAAACCGAAAATACTACTCTAGCTAATTCAAGTACAAGTACTGAAGCAACCCAAGATTCTACAACTTCACTTATTGATTCACTTGACGCTTACTTGAATTCTATATATGACTTAGAAGATTTAAGGCAAAGATATGAAGAGATTTTTAAACTAAATTAAACCTACTATTAAAAGCAACAATTGTCCATAGACAATTGTTGCTTTTTTGCATGCTAACTATTTGAGGCACCATTTTTACTTTTATATCATATTTTATTATGAAAGGTCTTTTTGAGGTTTAAAAATGAATAATTCAAATAGCAATGGCAATTTATATTCTAAACCAATTAGGATATATCCTACGGAAGTAGGCACACAATCTTTTGGTAGACTTCAGGTGCACTGTACTACTCCAAATATCCTTCCTATAGAAGGTGCTATCGTTAGGATATCATCCCCCTCCAATCCAACCCAAATAATAGAGGAACTCACAACAGACTCATCAGGACTTACCCCTGAAATAGAGCTTCCCGCACCACCTATTGATTATAGTTTGGATCCTAATTCCGAAGTACAGCCCTATGCAGATTATAATATATTTGCCAACCAGCCAGACTATACTTCTGTATCTATCGCCAATATGCAGTTATTAGCTGATGTTACCGCCATCCAGGATGCTACTATGAGAAGGTCTGAGGCCCCTAATGCTAGTGGTTCACTATATGTAATCGGTCCCCACACCTTATTTGGAGACTACCCACCTAAGATAGCAGAACCTGAGATAAACCCCGCTGCCGAAACAGGTGAAATTGTATTAAGTCGAGTTGTGATACCAGAATTCGTTATTGTACACGATGGGCCTCCTACTGATAGATCAGCAAGCAATCATTATGTAAAATTTCAAGATTATATTAAAAATGTTGCATCAAGTGAAATATATGCCACCTGGCCTGAGGCTACTATTCAGGCAAATGTATTGGCTATCCTATCCTTCACTCTAAATAGAGTGTTTACAGAATGGTATAGGAACCAAGGTTTTAATTTTACAATCACCTCTTCTACCGCATTTGATCATAAATGGATACCAGGCCGTAATATCTTTGATAATATAAGCCTTATTGTAGACTCCTTATTCATTAATTACCTGTCTAGACCTAATATAAAACAACCAATCCTGACCCAATACTGTGACGGTGTTAGGGTACAGTGCCCTAACTGGATGACGCAATGGGGATCAAAGGATTTAGGTGACCAAGGCTTTGATGCAATAGGCATTTTAAGACATTTCTATGGTGACTCTATATTTATTAACACTGCACCACAGGTATCAGGAGTGCCAGTCTCATGGCCTGGACACAACCTGAATATTGGAGCAAGTGGCGACAATGTTAGAACAATCCAGGAACAGCTTAATGCAATTGCAGATGTCTATACGGCTATCCCATCTGTTGCAGTAACAGGTCAGTATAATGAACAAACAGCAGAAGCTGTAAGAGCTTTTCAGAGTATCTTTAACTTACCCCCAACAGGTATAGTTGACCTCCCTACTTGGTATAGGATATCAGGCATCTATGTTGCTGTAACCAGGATAGGCGAATAAAAAGGGAGGTTTTCCCTCCCTTTTTTCTTTAACTTTCCAATGCCATCTCTTTTACTAGTCCAAAAGCTTGCTTAACTGTGGGTATCAAGAGTATTCCTATAGTTAATACCGCTTCAGGAACAATATAGGATGCATTATATGTCAGAGAATATATAACTACATTTTTACCTTCTGCATATTCGTAAAAGTATATAATTCCCGTCAAGACATGACAGATATATCTTCCCGCAACTCCTAGGATATAACCTTTTACAAGCCCATGTTTTGATTTAGAAAATACACCGGCAAGACCCAAGCATCCAAAAGCTACAGGATAGTCAAGTAAGGGTTGTATTAAGGTTATTGCAAAGGGTTTTAGAATAAAGTCCAAAATACCATATGCTACCCCTGTTATAATACCAACCTTGCTACCATATAGGTAACCAATAAAACATATGAAAAACATTCTAAATAAGGTTATAGAGCCTCCAAAGGGCAATTCATAAACCGTGAAAATAGATGTTATTACAGCCATTGTCATAGCTACTGCCGAAAATGCAAGCTGCTTTGCACTTAGCTTCTTATTACCACCACTTAAGGCTAGTATTGCTATAAACAATATTCCAATAATAATTAGCAAGGCAATGTTTCCTGCTAAAGATGGATAGAAACTACCATCCTCAGTAACAATAAAAAAATTAAATAAGTTTTTTGGCATAAAAAAACCTCCTTGTTTTGCATAGGAGGGGACACTTGATTGCTTCCTTACGCCGGTATTATCCGGATCAAGTATTGAGGGTCAGTATGTAGAATAACAAATTAAGTGTTTTCCATACCTCTCAGCTGTCGCTCCCCTAGCTTAATAATTTATTATGTATTTAGTTTACTGCTATATAATATACAATATCCTATCTCATGTCAACATAGTTTTACAAGATAGAAAAAAACCGCCTCACACTTAGATGAGGCAGTCTATATATTATATATTTAATTAAGCAGATTAGTAGTTCTTACATCATACCCATTCCGCCACCAGCACCTGGAGGCATCATTGGCTCATCAGACTTAATGTTTGCCACTACAGATTCTGTAGTCAATAATGTTGAAGCAATACTTGTTGCATTTTGCAGAGCACTTCTTGCAACCTTAGTAGGATCTAAAATACCTGCATCAACCATGTCTACATATTCTTCAGTTAAAGCGTTAAATCCTATACCAGGCTTGCTATCTTTAACCTTGCTAGTTACTACAGATCCCTCTAAACCAGCATTGTCAACTATGCAGTATAAAGGAGCTTCTAAAGCTTTAAGGATTATATTAGCACCAGTTCTCTCATCTCCATCTAAGTCAGCGGCTAATTTAGCAACTTCCTTTGCAGCGTGGATAAATACTGATCCACCACCAGCAACTATGCCTTCTTCAACTGCTGCTCTAGTAGCTGCTAAAGCATCCTCCATACGAAGCTTACTTTCTTTCATCTCAGTCTCTGTTGCAGCACCAACCTTAATTACTGCTACACCACCTGATAGCTTAGCAAGTCTCTCCTGTAGTTTTTCCTTGTCAAACTCAGAGGTAGTCTCTTCAATCTGAGCCTTAATCTGATTAATTCTAGCGTCGATTTCAGCTCTCTGGCCTTCTCCGTCTACTATAATTGTATTTTCCTTCTCAACTTTAACAGACTTTGCACGTCCAAGTTGGTCTAGTGTGGTTTCCTTAAGATCTAAGCCTAGCTCATCTGTAATTACAGTACCACCTGTAAGTATAGCTATATCCTGAAGCATGGCCTTTCTTCTATCGCCATATCCTGGAGCCTTAACTGCTACACAGGTAAATGTTCCTCTTAGCTTGTTTAAAACAATTGTTGTAAGAGCTTCACCTTCAATATCTTCAGCAATAATTAAAAGCTTTGCACCAGATTGTACTACTTGCTCTAGAAGTGGCAGTATCTCCTGGATATTGGAAATCTTCTTATCAGTAATTAGTATATATGGATCCTCAAGAACAGCCTCCATCTTATCCATATCTGTACACATATAAGCGGAGATATATCCACGATCAAATTGCATACCCTCAACAAGATCAAGCTCTGTCATCATGGTCTTGGATTCTTCTACTGTAATAACGCCGTTATTGCTTACTTTCTCCATAGCGTCTGCTACTAACTGGCCTACAGTGTCATCTCCTGCAGAAATTGCAGCTACCCTAGCAATTTGCTCCTTACCAGTTAATTTTGAGCTCATTTTAACTATAGCATCTACTGCAACATCTGTAGCATTCTTCATACCTCTTCTTAAGATAATTGGGTTGGCACCAGCTGCTAGGTTCTTCATACCCTCACTAATCATTGATTGTGCAAGAACTGTAGCGGTTGTAGTTCCATCACCTGCCACATCATTAGTCTTTGTAGCAACTTCCTTAAGTATCTGGGCACCCATATTCTCGAATGGATCTTCTAGTTCAATTTCCTTTGCTATTGTTACACCGTCATTAGTAATCAAAGGTGTTCCAAATGATTTATCTAAAACAACATTTCTTCCTTTAGGACCTAATGTAACCTTAACTGTGTCAGCCAGCTTGTTGACTCCAGTCTCTAGGGCTTTACGTGCATCAGCACTGTATTTAATTTCCTTTGCCATGTATATTAACCTCCTTAATTATTCTTCTATAACTGCTACTATATCACTCTGTTTAACAATAATAAATTCTTCTTCTTCAATCTTAACTTCTGTTCCAGCATATTTTGAATAGATAACCCTATCTCCTGCCTTAACCTGCATGGTTACTTCCTTACCATCAACCATACCACCTGGTCCAACTGCTACTACCTCAGCCTGTTGTGGCTTTTCCTTTGCCTGGCCTGGTAATACGATTCCAGATTTTGTTGTTTCTTCTGCAACTAACTGCTTTAAAACTACCTTATCTCCTAATGGTACCAGTTTCATTCAATATTCCTCCTTCAATTTTCATATGCGATAAGACCAAGTATATTAACATTCTGTATGTTTATACTTCGTATTATCATCATCAATATATAAATTCATTTTATGATAATTATTAGCACTCTTTCTTAACGAGTGCTAACTCAGTTAATATATTAGTAAATTTACCTTAATTATGCAACTTCATTTCTCTTAAAATATAGCTTGAATTTCAACTTTTACTCTTATTATCTCTAGAATACTCTTTTTATCTCATTTTTTCAATATTATTTGATTTTCTAAAGATTATTTATGGCTAAATATATGTGTTTTATTTGCCCCTTTTCTGATACAATTTAGGTCATATATTTAATAAGAGTTATCACTCTATAGCAATAACTCTTATTATTTTCCACATATTATTATATTTGTAGTATATTCCAAATTAATAACAGTATACCAAACACCGGTAAAATACATCAAATCTCCCTCTAAATAACACTGTTGGTCTTAATAATAGTTCTTGGTAATGCATCCTTGGAATTATTCCAAGGCCTATCAGCATATCGATAATCAAATTTATCAATAAACCAATCTAAATCATCTCTAACCCTTTTCATATTATCAATATACAGAGTATTTAGCTGGTTAGTAAAATCCTTAAGCTGGTCTCCACTCAAATACTTAGGGGCAGTCTTGTATAGTAGGGTATAATGCTGGTTACAAAAGCCCTGACAATCCCTGAACTTCTGCCTAAAGCTATCTTCATGCCTAAAAAGATGAAATATAGTGGCAATATAACGCTCAAAGGTCCGGTTAATCTTATCACAGATATAACATGAATCATTAATCTTTTCCATATAGCTTACGATAGCACTATTATCGCTTTGTTTTTTAAATAAAGAAGGACCTGGTATCCTTGGACTACTAGCTAGCTTTTCAATATCCTTAATTATCTTATCCATATGGCTTTTTAGAATCAAGGATAAGCCAAGGCGGTTCTGGTTCTCATATAAAAGCTTAATATGCTCTTGGCAAAAGCCTAGTTTTGAGGTTTCACCACGAACATCATCCTCCATATAACTAGGTCCCATGGTGAAATCTATTGCTTTAACCTCTAAGTCCTTTCTCATGTTGCAGACTGGGCATTCTCCACCATTGTCAAATCCATCATTTACTGGTATAGTATGTAATTTTTCCTTCAATTCATCTACCCTCTTTAATTAATTCTCTGATTTCTCTGGCTTTTTCCTTAATTCTTTCATTTGCATCTCTTGAAACTAGTATCCTAGATACCCATCTAGAAGATTCATCAATTTTGCCTATTCTCCTAGCCAACTCTGCCATAAGTAAGGTAATTGTATTCTCATCCATTCCACACAATGGAAATGATTCCTTCATGATTGCCTCCGAAAAGCCCTCATATGCATTGGTTATAAAATCCAACTCTTCTTTATTAAGCTTTTCTATTTCTTGCTTATGGTCAGGGGTATCTAATGGCAAATTCTCCTTTTTCCCTCTTATTACCCAGGCTGTCTTCAAACATATATACGCCCTCTCAGATGTCTTTGCCTTTTTTACAATAGAGTTAACCAATGCCATTTTATGTCTTAGGATAGCATCATCATAGGTATATATACCTTCCGTCTCATCTATATGCTTAAAGGTCTTTGATATGTTTTCCTTTATTGCTTTGGCTTGTTTATAGGAAACATGCTTAAAAAATCTGTTAAGTGCAGCATATCCACATTTTGGACACAAAATAGCATCATATTTTAAAGAATCCGCTTGGAGATATACAGGCCTTAGATCAGTATCTAGTTTCTGAAGTCTTACCCTACCAGTCTTAACTGTCTTTGATTTAAAAACAGAGTCACAGACTGGACATGTATATGATTTATCAAATAAAATATCCTCTTCAGAAAATGCGTCCTCCTGACCATTCTTTTTATCATCCGCATCATTCTTTTCATCCTCATCGTATATGCTAATATTCGACAAATTATTTAGCCCTAATTCCTCAAGGCCGGAAAATAAATTATCCATTAATATTCCTCCCTAATTAATTCTGTCACCTTCTTTTCAATGTCAAATTTTCAGATACTATTAATAGTTCGTTTTTTTACTTATATAATATGATAGCATATTATTAATAAGTAATAAAGTAGTCACTTATAAAAGTTCAAGCTTATTAAGAAACTCTTCAATTTTTTCTTTATCAATTGGTTTAGCTGCATAGGCATTACAACCATATTCAAAGGCTTGCTTAACATACTCTGTTTCAGCTAAAGCTGTGGTCATAATTATTTTTGCTCTTTTATCAGGATCAACTTTTTTT
>JAAYRC010000018.1 GCA_012518975.1 Clostridiales bacterium | reverse complement strand
CTTGTCCTCCTGCAGAAACCCGTATCGAGTATAGGCCATATCCTGTTAAAGTCCCAATTCCATATACAATTGCAAGAACTAGAGTTGTTTATCGCAGGATATTAGTGAAGGAGAAGAGTAAGGACTGTCAGATTATACCTGGGTTAATATTCGGATGTATATGGGGTTGTGGATGTTGCTGTCCGCATGAATATATAGTTAGTTTATATAAAATCTCTAATGAGGTGAAGGAATTAATTCACAGCGAAAGAGTTGGGGCGTGTGGCTGCTTTGAATTTAGGGTTAAATATGATGATTGTTACGTATTGGAGCTATGTCCTGATGTTGTTTATAAGACTAACAATGATTGTAAACCTATGCTTACACTTAAGAATGTAGGAGTGTCAAGCCTAATGGTGTTAAATTAGATGAAATTAAAGTTATTAGAGTATTAGTTGTTTAAAAAGGAAGGAGTATTCCCATACTTGCCTGTGAAGCCTCCTTCCATTATAATATTTTAGTATATGGACAGGCTATAATATCAAATACTTGAACTTGTTATAAATAATAATTCTATAAAAAGGAGGAAGCATTATGGCAAAGGCATATATCTTTCTAGCAGATGGCTTTGAAGAGGTAGAAGCATTGACAGTTGTGGATTTACTTAGGAGAGCAGGGATTGAAATTCCTATGATATCAATATCTAAAAGCTTAGAGGTTACTGGAGCTCATCAAATTAGGGTTATGGCAGATGGCTTATTCGATGATACAAGTTTTGATGATGCTGACCTATTAGTACTTCCTGGTGGATTACTTGGCACAAATAATCTAATGGATCATGAGGGGCTTGATAAGCTACTAATGGAGTTTAATAAGAAGAAAAAGAATATAGCGGCAATATGTGCGGCTCCTAGTATATTGGGAAGTAAAGGTTTGTTGGCTGGAAAGCAGTCCACCTGTTATCCAGGATTCGAAGACCGCTTAACTGATAGTATTGTGGTTAATGAGGATGTGGTTGAGGATGGTAATGTGGTCACTTCTAAGGGACTTGGTACAGCTATAGATTTTTCTTTGGCTCTTATAAAAAAGCTTATGGGTAAGGACGTTTCAAAAAAGATAGCCAAAGATATTATATATAAGCATTATTAATTAAGTCACTTATTGTTTGTAGGCTTGTATTTTCTTTCGTAATGCAAGTAGACAGATAAGGTTTGGGATAGCCATGAGGGCATTAACCAAGTCAGTAAGCTCCCATACAAGCTTCAAGGACATAATGGAGCCCAGAAAAATCATAAAAATATAGCATAGGCGATATGTATTTATTCCTGACTTACCAAATAAATATTCTACAGCCTTTTCGCCAAAATATGACCAGCCTATTAGGGTAGCTATTGCAAAGGCTATCAGGGATAAGCCTAATATACTTCTTCCGTAGGGAATAGGAGAAAAGGCGGCAGTGGTTAGCTCGGTAAAGGAATAGCCCTCTGTGGAGGAGGGGTTTTTAAGCAAATTTGTGACTATTACTAGGCCAGTAATGGCACACATAATAACGGTGTCCCAAAAGGTGGCACTCATTGAGATAAGAGCCTGCCTTGAGGGGTGGGAGGTTTTGGCCCCAGCTGCAGTAATAGCTGCGGATCCAAGTCCTGCCTCATTTGTAAATAATCCTCGGGCAATTCCATATCTGGCAGCAGTCTTAAGGCTCCCGCCGACAAAACCTCCTGCCACGGCAGCAGGAAGCTTTGACCTGATGAAGGCAGATCGTATAATAGTGAGTATTCCCTGCCATAGGTAGTCTCGATTTATAATTAGTATTACAAGGCATGCAAATAGATAGAAAAAACCCATCGAAGGAACCAGCTTGGTGCATATTTTCCCAATGGATTGAATGCCCCCTATGATGACTAGCCCAACGGCTATTGCAATGATAATACCCACTATATATTCTGGAAGCCCCCATATGGTATTGGCTGTTTCGGTGATAGCTCTTGCTTGTGTGGAGCAACCTACTCCGTATGAGGCTACTAGAGTAAAAAAGCAAAAGACTACAGCAAGCCATTTTTTATTCATACCATATTCCATGGCATACATAGGACCACCAATAAAGGTTTGGTCCTTTGTTTTTTTTCTATATAATACACCAAGAAAACATTCTGCATAGGAGGTAGCCATTCCAAGAAGACCTGTTAGCCAACACCAGAATATGGCTCCTGGACCTCCTAGGGCAACAGCTGTGGATACTCCAACTATGTTACCAGTCCCTATAGTAGCCGCCAGAGTAGCAGAAAGGGCTGCAAATCCACTGATATCACCTTCTGATGAGGGGTCGGACTTAACTGATAGACTTACTGCCTTTCCAATATGCCTTTGGATGCCTCCTAGGCGGATGGTAAAATATATATGGGCAGAAAAAAGTAGAACAGGCATGGGGATACCCCATATAAATTGATTAAGACTGGTTAATCTCGAAAGCATATTTCTACACTCCATGATGAAGCTTTTCTATATTTATATGTTAGTATACAAAGAGTCATGATTTATTCTATAAACGATTAGGCATTCTACATGTTGTTTGGGAATCCTCTGTTTTTTGTTCTTTTATAACTTTATTTTGAAATATTCCTTCTTTACTGCAAATATAGGATAAAATTAGATAAATTTGAATACAAATATAGGAATAAATGTTGACAAATGCGTGAAAATGGAATATATTTACAGTAATCAATTCAGTGAGGGAGGGAAACATTTATAACATGGATAGAATTAGAACGGTAAAAAAAGAAAAAACCTTGGATGACACTATTCAATATGGTTATTATTGTTTACCGAGTGAGGTTTGCAAAAATCTTATTATAACAGCTGGCTTAAGCGGAGTTCAAGCATCCCAGGCTGTAAAAAAAATAAGATCAAAAATCAGACGCAGGAAAGGTACAGTAGGAGAAATGATACCTGCTCTAAGTAGTATGGATCAAGATGTTATTTCATATTATGCCGGAGAGCTGGCTGAAAGCTTAGTATATGCAGCGGGAAATGGTAAAAACGTTGAGATTGCCATTGGTTATCCGAAAATTCTTGTTATTTCAGTTAATTAATTCAATTTAAGTAACAATATCTGATAAGCATTGGATACTAGAACAATAATTACCATCATAATATTTACTCACTCTGTTAACAATATGATTACAAGCAATACAAAAACAAATATCACCTGCAGTGTTGATTTTTTATAGAAGATAACTTCGTAGAATAATCAGTACCGCTGAACCTACAAGATGATTTTGTTAGATGGTTGCTTTGATAATCATAATGGAGGTGAAAGTAATGGCTAGTAACAATAACAGTGGTTCTAACAGAGTAGAAGTTCCTGAAGCAAGAGAAGCTCTTAATCGTTTTAAAATGGAGGTTGCTAACGAACTTGGTGTTCCTTTAAAACAGGGTTATAATGGCGACTTAACCAGTAAGCAGAATGGTTCTGTTGGTGGAGAAATGGTTAGACGTATGATCCGTAGCCAGGAACAAGCTATGTCAGGTCAATCCGGACAACAACAATAAATAAGAGTTTATACAGACAGTAAAAACGGTGTCAGGTGCTAGGTGCTTGACATCGTTTTTTTATCTTTCTCTTACATAAAAAACGGTCTGTTAGAATTTATATGTCAATAGTGGCTTTTCAAATAACACTAGTCTATGTTAAAATGAGTTACGAAGAGTAAAATGATTTGCAATAAGAGAATGCTAACGGCATATATTTACATATAAAATTAATTGCTGAATTTGATTAGGAAAGGAACATAATAATGGGTAAATATTTTGGCACTGATGGATTTCGTGGAGAAGCAAATGTTGATTTGACAGTTGAGCATGCTTACAAAGTAGGTAGGTTTTTGGGACATCATTATGGGAGAGACCATAAGGCTAAGGTGGTTATAGGAAAAGATACTAGAAGGTCAAGTTATATGTTTGAATATTCTCTTGTAGCAGGACTAACTGCAAGTGGTGCTGATGTATATTTACTACATGTAACTACTACACCAAGTGTATCATATGTAGTTAGAACAGAAGGCTTTGATTGTGGAATTATGATATCTGCGAGCCATAATCCTTATTATGATAATGGAATAAAGATAGTTAATAAAAGTGGCTCTAAGCTGGAGGCTGAAGTAGAGGACCTGATTGAAGAATATATTGATGGGCCTGTTGATAGGATACCACTAGCTACAAGAGAAAATATAGGTAAGACTGTTGACTATGCTATAGGAAGAAACCGTTATATTGGTTATCTTATATCTCTTGCAACCCGTTCTTTTAGAGGGAAAAGGGTAGGTCTAGATCTAGCTAATGGCTCAGCAACTTCTATTGCTAAGGGAGTTTTTGATGCTATTGGTGCAAAAACCTATGTAATAGCTGCAGAGCCCGATGGAACAAATATTAATAAAAACTGTGGCTCGACTCATATGGAGAATTTGCAAAGATTTGTTGTAGAAAACCAGCTTGATGTAGGTTTTGCCTATGATGGAGATGCAGATAGATGTTTGGCTGTTGATGAAATGGGCAATATTATTGATGGGGACCTTATTATGTACCTATGTAGTGTATATATGAAGGAAAAAAACGATCTTGCCAATAATACCCTTGTTACAACTGTAATGTCAAATATGGGACTTTATAAGGCCTTGGACCGTAAGGGTATTAATTATGTGCAGACAGCTGTAGGAGATAAGTATGTATATGAGAATATGTTAGCTAATGGCCACTCCATCGGAGGAGAGCAGTCAGGGCATATAATCTTTGCTAAGCATGGTGCTACAGGAGATGGTATTTTAACCTCCTTAAAGATTATGGAAGTTATGCTTGAAAGTAAGGCAAAGCTATCAGAACTCTGCAAGGACTTAATTGTTTTTCCACAACTACTTGTAAATGTTAGAGTAAAGGATAAAAGTGCAGTAGGCGAGGATCCTGTGGTAAAGGAATTAATCGAAAGGCTAGAAAGCCAGCTTGGCGCGGATGGTAGGATTCTGGTAAGAGAGAGTGGAACAGAGCCCTTGATTCGTGTTATGGTTGAAGCTAAATCAGATGACCTGTGTAAAGAAATAGTAGATAAGATTGTTGAAAAGATAAGAGAACAAGGACATGAGCTTGATGAGTAGGCAAAAAACAATGGAAATAAAAATATAGTATTTACAGAAGCCTTATGTTATAATATACTAATGTCAAAATGTCTGCAAAACAATGCGTAATGTACTTTACGGGAGATATGTAATTTTATGTCGGATAAAAGTATATATAACCCCATGTCATTTACACTGATAATAAAGGTACATAATACAAGGAGGAAACTAAAATGAGTTTACAGGTTGAAAAATTAGAGAAGAATATGGCAAAGCTTACTATAGAGGCTTCTGCAGAAGAGTTTGAGAAGGCTATTGAGAAGGCATATCAAAAGAGTAAAAATAAGATTAATGTTCAGGGCTTTCGTAAGGGAAAGGCGCCTTTAGCTTTAGTTGAAAAGATGTATGGTGCCAGCATTTTTTATGAAGATGCAGCTAATGAGATTATTCCAATGGCTTATGAGAAGGCTGCTCTTGAAAGCGAGCTTGAGATTGTGTCAAGACCAGAAATTGATGTGGTACAGATAGAGAAAGGAAAACCCTTTATTTTTACTGCAGAAGTTGCAATTAAGCCGGAGGTTACTCTAGGCGATTATAAGGGAATACAGGTAGAGAAAAAAGAAGTGACTGTAACTGATGAAGAGGTTATGGACCGTATTGAAAAAGAACGGGAGCAGAACTCCAGAATGCTTACAGTAGATGACAGACCAATCCAGAAGGATGACATAGCTGTAATTGATTTTGAAGGATTTGTAGATGGAGAACCTTTTGAAGGTGGTAAGGCTGAGGGGCATTCTTTGACTATTGGCTCTGGTTCATTTATAGATAATTTTGAGGACCAATTAATTGGTAAGTCAATAGGCGATGTGCTTGATGTAAATGTTACATTCCCTGAGGAGTATCATTCAGAGGAATTAGCTGGCAAGCCTGCTGTTTTCAAGGTTAAGATTAATGAAATAAAGGCTAAAGAGCTTCCTGAGTTAGACGATGATTTTGCTCAAGATGTATCTGAATTTGATACATTAGATGAATATAAAGAAAATATTAAGGCTACACTTAAGGAAAGTAAAGAGAAGGAACTAAAGACTGCTAAGGAAAATGAAATAGTTGATAAGATTATTGAAAATGCAAGCATGGATATTCCAGAGCCTATGATTGAGTCACAGGTTAATCAGATGGCAGAAGATTTTGCCCAGAGAATGAGCTATCAGGGGCTTTCCTTAGACCAGTACTTCCAGTTTACAGGAATGGATTCTCGTAAATTTATTGAAAGCTTAAGACCACAGGCATTAAAGCGTATACAAAGTCGTCTCGTTTTAGAGGCTATAGTTAAGGCAGAGGGTATCCAAGTCTCTGAGGAAGAATTAGATAAGGAATTGACTGAGATGGCAACTATGTATAAGATGGAAATAGATAAGTTAAAAGAAATGATTGGCGACAAGGAAAAAGAGCAGATTGAGGCGGATATTGCAGTACAAAAGGCTGTAGATTTTGTTCTGGAAGCTTCTGTAGAAGCCTAGTTATAGACAAAATCTATAGGTTTAACATATGATAAATTACATTTGCTATAAACATTTGTTAATAACAGGATCAAAGAAAGAAGGAGGAAATTAATATGAGTTTAGTACCTTATGTCATAGAGCAAACTAGCCGTGGTGAAAGAAGCTACGATATATTTTCAAGATTATTAAAGGAAAGAATTATTTTTCTTGGAGAAGAAGTTACTGATACAGCTGCTAGCATAATCGTTGCACAGCTACTTTTCTTGGAATCTGAGGATCCAGGCAAGGATATTAACTTTTATATTAACAGTCCTGGAGGGTCCGTAACCGCAGGTATGGCTATCTATGATACTATGAACTACATTAAATGTGATGTATCTACTATATGTATAGGTATGGCTGCAAGTATGGGAGCATTTTTGCTAGCAGGCGGTGCAAAAGGAAAGCGTTTAGCCTTACCTAATGCTGAGGTTATGATTCATCAGCCTTCAGGTGGAGCCAGAGGACAGGCGACTGATATTAAGATTGTTGCAGATAATATTATGAGAACTAAGAAAAAGATTAATGAAATATTAGCAGCAAACACTGGTAAACCCCTTGATGTAATTGAAGTGGATACTGAAAGAGATTTTTATATGAGTGCAGAAGAGGCACAAAATTATGGTATTATCGATGGCATTTTAGCCAAGAGATAAATATAGTGATTTTGCACTACAAAGAGATGAGGTGAGATGGCAATGGCAGGAAAAGTAGATGACAGAAAGCAACTTAGATGTTCATTTTGTAATAAGACGCAGGATCAAGTCAGAAAACTGATTGCCGGACCTGGAGTGTATATCTGTGATGAATGCATAGAAATATGTAGTGAAATCATTGAAGAGGAATTTGACGGAGATATTCTGATGGATTCAGATATTAATCTGTTAAAGCCAGCTGAAATAAAAAGCTTTTTAGATGAACATGTAATTGGACAGGATGATGCCAAGAAGGTATTATCTGTAGCAGTATATAACCATTATAAAAGAGTTTTGGCAGAAAAGGACTTAGATGTTGAGCTTCAAAAGAGCAATATCTTAATGGTAGGGCCTACAGGCTCAGGAAAGACTTATCTGGCTCAGACCTTGGCGAAGCTTCTTAATGTACCTTTTGCAATTGCAGATGCTACGGCACTTACTGAGGCCGGTTATGTAGGTGAGGATGTTGAGAATATCCTTCTAAAGATAATTCAAGCCGCTGATTTTGATGTTGAACGAGCCCAGTATGGGATTATATATATTGATGAGATTGATAAAATAACTAGAAAATCTGAAAACACATCAATTACTCGGGATGTATCAGGTGAAGGAGTACAGCAGGCATTACTTAAGATACTTGAGGGTACGGTAGCTTCTGTACCACCTCAGGGTGGAAGAAAGCATCCCCACCAGGAATTTATACAAATAGATACAACTAATATCTTGTTTATATGTGGTGGAGCTTTTGATGGACTAGAAAAGATTGTTGAATCCAGAATAGGTAAGAAATCTATAGGATTTAATGCGCAAATCTCCGATAAAAACAAGGCCAATATAGGAGAGCTATTTCGACAGGTTATGCCCCAGGACCTAATAAAATTTGGACTGATACCAGAATTTGTTGGGCGTGTGCCTGTAAGTGTAGCCTTAGATGCTCATGATGAGGCGGCCCTTATGAGGATTCTGGTAGAACCAAAAAACGCCATTATAAAGCAGTATAAGAAACTGTTTGAAATAGACGGTGTTGAGCTTGAGTTCGAAGAGGCAGCTATAGAGGAAATAGCTAAAAAAAGCTTTAGCAGAAAGATAGGAGCCAGAGGACTACGTGCGATTATGGAATCTGCTATGATGGATACCATGTATACTGTTCCGTCGGAAACAGACATAGTCAAATGTATAATAACTAAAGAAGTTATTCTTGGTACTGAAAAGCCAAAGCTAGTTATGGGAGAGGAAGGCATGATTAGAAGGCCATCCATAAAGCGAGCTACAAAGAAGAGTAAGGGCGAAATTGCCTAAAAGTTTATATGATTATAAGTGGGTAACTAGGCTCTGTTAATGCACTTTACCTTGTGTATGGGGACCTAGCTTACCCATTTTAATTTCTTGGAGGGAACATGATGATAATTAAGAATGTAAATCTTGAAACAGTATGTGGTATAACAAGCGTTCTTCCTGAAAATGATAAGCCTGAGATTGCATTTGCTGGTAAATCAAATGTAGGAAAATCTTCATTAATTAATAGTCTGATAAACCGTAAAGCCTTGGCAAGAACATCATCACAGCCTGGAAAGACTCAGACCATTAATTATTATAATATCAATGATACCTTGTATTTTGTGGATCTTCCTGGCTATGGCTATGCAAAGACAGCAGAGACTATAAGAGAGAAATGGGGCAAGATGGTAGAAGGGTATCTAATGACATCTAAGCAATTAAAGCTTGTATTTCTGCTTATTGATATCCGGCATGAGCCCTCGCAAAACGATATAAGTATGTATCAGTGGATTGTGTATCATGGCTTTATGCCAGTAATAATTGCAACAAAAATGGACAAGCTTAAAAGAAGTCAGATAGCAAAGCATGTAAAAATGATTAGAGAAGGCTTAGGGGCTGGAGCAGAGACAAAAATATTCCCCTTTTCTTCATTAACGAAGCAGGGGAAAGATGAAGTTTGGGCCTATATTGAGGATGTGTGCGGTTTATCAAATACAGAAGAATTAGTTTAGAAGAGATGACATTAGGTAGCCATATATATCTGAGCTTTTATCGCTCCAATTATTGCATATGGCCTTGGCCTCCTCTTCGGTGGGGACACTGAGAGTCAAGTCAATGATGCTTGAATCTCGTTCGATTACACTTAGTCTTACAGAGAACTCACCTTTTTTTACTTGATAGTAGTCAGCTGGAGAGGAAATCTCTTCTTTAAGCTCGTATTTGTTCTGTGTTAGATAATTTTCAATATCTTCTTTAATACCTGATGAGATTAAATTATCAAAGAAAAGAAGTGTTTCGTTTCCGCTATCAGTAATTAAGTACAGAGAGCTGTTCCGTATTGTCTTTACTGCTATATATTCATCATCCAGCAGCTCTGAGATTGCTCTTTGAATATTAAAGTAATTAGTATACTCTTTTTCGAGTATAAAGGCTGTTAGTTGTGCATTGGAAAGTGGGAAATCTACCCGGCTCAAAATGTACAAAATCATTAATTTATATAACATAAAGGTATCAGATGGCATTATAATAGCTCCTTATCGTAGTATTTTCCTTGCCATGTATCTATTTCCTTCATTTTCTTATGAAGGGAGTTAAGTACAAGTCTTTTGTTGCTGCTCCATAATGGAGCAAGAAGAATTTTTTTGGGACCGTCACCAGTAAGCCGATGTATTACTAGGTCTTTGGGAAGACGCTCAAGACAAGAAATCACCAAATCTATATATTCATCCATTGATAAAGTGTGTAATGAATTATCTTCTAAGTAGATAGTGGCCAGATCGGTTCCCTTTAGTATGTGGAGTAGCTGTAGCTTTATTCCATGGACGAGTCCTTGATTTGAAAGATGGCCAATGTATTCCATAGTCTTTAACATATCATTTTTTGTTTCTCTTGGCAAGCCAAGAATGGTATGAACTATCACCTTAACACTTATTAAGTGGAGTCTTTCTACTGCCTTATGGAAGATGGAAAGATCATATCCTCGCCGAATCCATTTTGCCGTATCATCATGAATTGTTTGAAGCCCAAGCTCTATCCAGACTGGCTTTTTCTTATTAAGCTTATCTAATAAAGAAAGGATATCATCATCCAGGCAGTCGGGCCTTGTAGCTATAGAGAGGATGGCTATATCCGGATGTTTTATTGCTTCCTGGAAAATACTTTCTAGATAGGAAACCGGAGCATGGGTATTGGTGTAGGCCTGGAAGTAGGCAATATACTGTATCGGTTGATTAGAAGGAAGTTTATTAATAACAAGTTTTTTGGCTTCTTCAATTTGCTTAGTGATAGATAGTTGTTGGGGACTAGTAAAATCACCAGACCCACCCTGACTACAAAAGATGCAGCCCCTGTAATCAAGTGTACCATCCCTATTTGGACAAGTCATTCCTCCATTTAGTGATAGTTTATATAGTTTTTTACCAAAAGAACTTTTTAGGTTAAAATCTAGGGAGTGGTATCTTTTGTCTCCCCAAAAAGGTTGTTTATCAAGATTGTTTAACATACTTTATTCCTATATTTATTGTAAATTTTTCTATTATATATTAAGATTGTTTTAATATATAACTAATTAAAGTAATGATAGCACCAGAAGCAAGGGAAATCAAGTGAGGTGTGAAATCGTTTAAATGAAAATGTTTTACTTTATTTACAAAAAGGTGTATAATAGGATATGCATAATTAAGGATAAGTAATCCTTCGTAATTTTCTATATCATATCTTCCCCCACATATTTCAATCTGGATAGAATCCATCAAATAATCAAAGGAGCTGAACTAATGGAAATTCAATATAATTCAATGACTCTTGTTAAGTTAAGAGAACTTGCAAAAGAAAAGGGAATGAAAAATATTGCTTCGCTTAAAAAAAGTGAACTAATTGAAGTGCTAAAAAGAAATGATGAAGATGAAGCTGCTAATACTGAAGGCACAAAGAAGATGAGTAATGAAAACAATATAACCAATGAACAGGCAGCTCCTGTAGCCTCTAAGGAAGAAGACAGGCACTCTGGATATTCGGAGGTGGAGCAGCTGGATAGTGGAGAGACGAAGGAGGGTATTCTTGAGGTATTACCAGATGGCTATGGTTTTATAAGATGTGATAACTACCTACCTGGAGGAAATGACGTCTATGTATCTCCTGCCCAGATTAGGAGATTTAACTTAAAGACGGGAGACATAGTTATGGGTAATACTAGGATTAAAAGTCAAAACGAGAAATTCTCTGCACTTTTATACATCCGATCAGTTAACGGTATCCATCCCAATGAAGCACAAAAGAGACCTAGATTTGAAGATTTGACACCTGTATTTCCCAATGAGAGAATCCATCTTGAAACTCCAGGAACAGGAGTAGCTATGCGTATGGTAGATTTGATATCACCCATAGGCAAGGGGCAAAGGGGTATGATTGTATCTCAACCTAAGACTGGTAAGACAACCTTATTAAAGCAGATAGCAAAAGCCATAACAAGAAATCACCAGGAAATGAAGCTTATTATACTTTTGATAGATGAAAGACCTGAGGAAGTTACTGATATTAAGGAATCAATTGAGGGTAAAAATGTGGAAGTTATTTATTCTACATTTGATGAGCTTCCTGAAAACCATAAGAGAGTATCAGAAATGGTTATTGAAAGAGCAAAGCGTCTAGTAGAACATAAGAAGGATGTTGTAATTTTATTAGACAGTATAACCAGGCTTGCTAGGGCTTATAACTTAACTGTTTCGCCTAGTGGTAGGACCTTATCTGGTGGACTTGATCCTGCAGCTCTTTATATGCCAAAGAAGTTTTTTGGCGCGGCAAGAAACATGAGAGAGGGTGGCAGTCTTACAATACTTGCGACTGCGCTGGTGGATACTGGTAGTCGTATGGATGATGTTGTATTTGAAGAGTTTAAAGGTACAGGTAATATGGAGCTGGTTCTTGACCGAAGCTTATCAGAAAAACGCATATTCCCAGCAATTGATTTACCAAGATCAAGCACAAGGCGAGAAGACTTACTGCTTACACGGCCAGAGTTAGAAGCTACTTATCTTATTAGAAAGGCTCTTGGGGGCATGAAATCTGATGAGGCCTTAGAGAGAATTATTGATATGTTTATAAGAACAAGAACTAATGCTGAATTTATTGAGATTATAAAGAAGACTAAAATTGTTTTTTAGGTATTGCAATAGAAAAACAGCTATGATATAATTAATAAGCTGTTTATAAGGACGAACAATTCTATATAGACTTATATAAAATTATATTAGTAGTTAAGAGGTGAAATCATGAAGACAGAAATTCAACCAAAATATTTTCAGGCAAAGGTATCTTGTAACTGTGGTAATGAATTTGTAACAGGATCAACCAAGGAAGAAATTCGTGTTGAGATTTGTTCAAAATGCCATTCTTTTTATACTGGCCAGCAAAAGACTGCTGCTGCTCGTGGAGCGATTGAGAAGTTTAATCGTAGATATGGTATTAAACAGGACACTAATTAGGTACTTTTATAGAGCGTTAAAAATTGGGTTGAGGTTTGTTTCCTCAGCCTATTTTTAAATATCCACTTAAAGAATAATTTGTTTACAATTATCTATTAATAAATTAATTTACAAGAAAGGCTTGGGATAAAAATGAAACCATCCGGTATTGGGGGTATGGCTGTTATCGAAGGCGTTATGATGAAAAATAAGGATGAATACGCCATAGCAGTTCGTAAACCAAACAATGAAATTACTGTAGACAAGAAGAAACACAAGGATTTTGGAGAGAAGGTAAAGCTGTTTAAGCTACCAATTTTTAGAGGAATTCTGGCCTTTGTCGACTCAATGGTAATCGGAGTTAAGGTATTGAACTTTTCAGCAAGCTTTTTTGATGAAGAAGAAGAAAGTAAAAAGCCTAAGAAGGAAAGTTCTGAAAAAGTTAATGCCTTACTAATGGTATTGGCTGTAATAGCATCTTTTGCAATCTCAGTCTTTTTATTTATGGTCTTGCCAGTATTCATATCTGATGTGTTTACTAGATGGACAGACAGTGATTTTCTTATTTTACTTTTGGAAGGATTAATTAGGGTTACTATATTTATAGCTTATGTTATTGCCGCTTCTCAGATGAAGGAGATAAAGAGGGTGTTTATGTATCATGGTGCAGAGCATAAGACTATTAATTGCCTTGAGAATGGTTTTGAGCTTACCGTTGAAAATGTGAAATGGCAGTCGAAAGCTCATAAACGTTGTGGCACTAGCTTCATGCTTCTTATTATGTTTATAAGCCTTGTTTTTTTCATGATTTTTAGACCGGAAACACTTGTTTTAAGAATTGTTTCAAGGGTTTTATTTGTACCTATTATTGCTGGAGTATCATATGAGTTTATTCGCTTAGCAGGTAAAAGTGATAATATTATCGTTAATATAATAAGTAAACCTGGCTTGTGGATGCAGGCTCTAACAACTAAAGAACCTGATGATGATATGATTGAAGTTGCAATTAAGTCGGTTGATACTATATTTGACTGGAGAGGTTTTCTAGAGACAGAAGAAAGTGAAGAACCAGGAAAGCAAATACAGGCTAGAGAAGATAAGGCTGAGGAAAAGCCAAAAGTAAGTGCAAGTGAGGCTAATAAGGATTCTCAAGCTAAGAAGAATCATAAGGTTAAAAAAGCCAATAAAACTTCTGAAACTAATAAAAAAGACATAGCTAGTAACGAATATGCTGCGACTTCTGAGATAAGCGAAGCCAGTTCTGCTAATGATTATGAAGAAGATGACGAGATATTAAGAGCCCTTGATAAATACCTTGATTTTAGTGAGGATGATTAATCTTCGTAGACCGGAGGGCAAAGATTGATTATATGAGTACTTATAAAGAATTATTGAAGACTGCCTATGAATTCCTAAAGAGTAATGGGGTAGCGGATGCCGATGTGGATTCTTGGTATCTGCTGACCCATGTTTTTGGATTAAGTAGAGTGGAATTTTTCATACACGGACAAGAGATATGTCCTAAGGATAAAGCGAAAGAGTATATGAAATTAATAGAAAAGAGAGCTAACCATATACCACTTCAATATCTTCTAGGAACACAGGAGTTTATGGGGCTAGAGTTTGAGGTCAATGAGGATGTCTTAATCCCAAGGCAGGAAACCGAGCTTTTAGTGGAAGAGGTCTTGAAGCTTTCTAATAATAAATCTGTGCTTGATTTATGCACTGGTTCGGGATGTATAATAATATCTCTGGCAAAGCTAGGGTGTTTGAAACGGGCTGTTGGTGTAGACATATCTGAAAAAGCATTGCAGGTTGCAGATAGGAATAGAAAAGTCCATAAGGCAGAAGTGGAGTTTATTAAGAGTGATTTGTTTGATAAGCTTGAAGGTAAGTATGATATTATCATATCAAATCCACCCTATATTAAATCTCTTGACCTAGCTTCATTAATGCCTGAGGTTAAGGATTGGGAGCCTGTTCTTGCACTTGACGGTGGACCTGATGGTCTTAGATTTTATAAAAAGATAATAAGTGACCTTTATAGGTTTTTGAATCCAGGAGGCCATGTTTTTTTTGAAATTGGATATGATCAAGGCCAGGCTGTTAAGAGTATGCTACAAAGTGCTGGATTAACTGATGTTGATATAAAGAAGGACTATAGTGGACATGACCGTATTGTGTATGGAAGACTAGTTTTGAATTAGAGTAATGGAGGAGTAAATATGTTTGATCGTTTAGAGGATATTCTTATAAGATATAAGGAAATCGAAGAGGAATTGTCAAATCCTAATGTAGTTAATGATCAGAAACGCTATAGAGATTTGATGAAGGAACAATCAGATCTTACAGATATTGTTAATAAATATCTTGAGTATAAAGAATACAAAAAGACTATGGAAGATAGTCTTCTTATGCTAGATGAGGAAACTGATGAGGAAATTCGTGAGCTTGCCAGAGAAGAGCTTAACGAGAGCAAAACAATGATTAGCCAGATAGAGGAAGAGCTTAAAATCCTACTTCTTCCTAAGGATCCCAATGATGATAAGAACGTTATAGTTGAAATCAGAGCTGGTGCAGGAGGAGATGAGGCTGCTCTTTTTGCCGCGGAGTTATATCGTATGTATGTAATGTATGCAGAACGAAGTAATTGGAAGATTGATATGATGAACCTTAATGAGAATGGAATAGGCGGATTTAAGGAAGTTGTATTTATGATTAACGGTAAGGGCGCATATTCCAAACTTAAATATGAAAGTGGAGTCCATCGTGTTCAGAGGGTTCCTGTTACAGAATCTGGCGGTAGAATTCATACCTCAACATCAACAGTTGCAATTATGCCTGAGGCTGATGAGGTGGATGTTGAGCTTGATCTGAATGACTGTAAATTTGATGTCTTTAGGTCTTCAGGCAACGGAGGACAGAGCGTTAATACAACAGACTCTGCAGTAAGGCTAACCCATGTACCTACAGGAATTGTTATTTCATGCCAGGATGAAAAGTCTCAATTAAAGAATAAGGATAAGGCAATTAAGATACTTCGTTCTCGTCTTTATGAATTGGAGATGGAGAAGGCTCAAAGTGCAGAGGCTGAGTCAAGAAAGAGTCAGATTGGTACAGGAGATCGTTCAGAAAAGATTAGAACCTATAACTTTCCACAGGGAAGAATTACTGATCATAGGATAAAGCTTACCCTTCACCAGATTGAGAATGTATTAAATGGAGACCTTGATGAGATTATTGATAGCCTGATTGCAGCAGATCAAGCAGCAAAGCTAAGTAAAATGCAAGAGGATAGTTAATATGAGTCATTCGGTAATCACCAGCTTTAATAACCCTCAGATAAAAAATCTAAACCTACTACAAAAAAAGGCTAGGGCCCGTAAGGACCAAGGCCTATTTGTGGTGGAGGGCATAAAGATGTTTGAGGAGGCAAGGGAGGCTGGGATTCTGGTTAAGGCTTATATTTCTGAGAGTTTTTATCAGGAGAAACTTGATAAACAGGATTTTTTTATTGGACTTGATTATGAGATAGTAGCAGACTCGGTAATAAAGCAGGTGGCAGACACCATGACTCCACAGGGTATTATGGGAACTGTAAGAATGCCAATATATAGATTGGACCAAATGATATCTAAAAACAAGGGATTTTTAATTTTACTAGAGGACATAAGAGATCCGGGCAATATGGGGACTATAATACGTACAGCAGAGGCGGCTGGAGTTACAGGGATTATCCTAAATAGGTCCTGTGCAGATATATTTCAGCCTAAAGTAGTAAGGTCAACTATGGGTTCTATTTATCGTCTTCCATATTATGAGGTGGATAATTATATAGAGTTTTTGCCACGACTTAAGAGTCATGGATATACACTATATGCGGCACATTTATCAGGCCAATCTTATGATTGCCAGGATGGCCATCTGGATAAATGTGGTTTGTTAATAGGAAATGAGGCAAAGGGATTGTCAGATGAGGCTAGTAACTATGCCGACAAGTTAGTAAGAATCCCTATGGCTGGTAAGGTGGAATCCCTAAATGCGGCTATTGCAGCTGCGATATTAATGTATGAGTTGGCAAGGCAGATGAAAATTGATATAGATTAAAGTTTAATTAAAAACGACGGATACTATTGTATTAGTTGTAATAATTATATAGAATAAGGATATAGCATAAAAGAAAGGGGGAATTGAGAAAGATGAATCAACTTGCATGGCTTATTATCTTGGCAGTATTAATATTAATTGAAATAATAACTCTTGGTCTAACCACAATTTGGTTTGCAGGTGGAGCCTTAGTTGCATTTATAGTTTCATTATTCTATGACAACTTGGTTTTGGAAGTCATTTTATTCTTATTAATATCCCTAGTTTTATTATATTTTACAAGACCAGTTGTAAAGAAGTATTTTAATTCTACCCGTATTAGGACAAATTACTCAGCAATAATTGGACGGGAGGCACTTGTTACTACCACGATTAATAATATAAAGGGTACTGG
>JAAYRC010000079.1 GCA_012518975.1 Clostridiales bacterium | reverse complement strand
CTTAAGATTTTAGGCTTAGACCTTTTCAGAATGTTTGAAGGAGAAGAGGACATATCTGATATAGGATCTGGTAGATGGATACTCTGGGTAAGGGGGGTACGGTTTATTGGTGACAGTCCAATATTCGGATGCGGACCTGGGGCTTTAATGGATTTATATGACACGGTATATGGTGATCCAAATAGGCCACATAATGAATTTATAGAATATGCCGCATGTATTGGTATACCTGGTGTAATGTATTATATTATGGCCTTATTTATATATTTAAAGGATTTTGTAAAGAAGAGAAAATATGTATCCACCTTTGGGTTTGCATTACTAAGCGTAGTTATAGCTTATTTGGTTTCATCCTTGTTTGGTGTAACTATGTATTATACAAGTCCATTCTTCTTCATGATATTTGGATTGTCGGTGGGTCTATTGCAGGAGACACCTTATGAAAAGACAGAACTAAAAACCAAAAATATGGAATTCTAATGCAAGTTTGATAAAGGATATAATTTTTTATGGTAATTATGAAGATTTATTAATAAATGACGACCATACGCCTGATATGCAACAGTTATTATAACATATGACATGTTTGATATAATCGAAAGATGCATTAGTGAATACTCTCGATAAAATTTTTTCGTTGACAATTGCTTGTGCATATGCTAACATAATTTAGTGTGCCGCACAGCGAGGTTTAAGTTCCATATTATGGACACCGAAGTTGGCGAGTAATGATAATAGGAGGTGCCATATGTACGCAATTATTGCAACTGGTGGAAAACAGTACAAGGTAGCGGAAGGCGATATCATTAAGGTAGAAAAGCTCGGCTTAGAAGCAGGAGCAGAAGTTACTTTTGATCAAGTTCTTGCTGTTAACAATGGTAAGATGGTTGTTGGAAACCCTACCGTAGCAAATGCTAAGGTTACAGCTAGTGTTGTAGAAGAAGGCAAGAACAGGAAAGTTGTTGTCTATAGGTACAAGAGAAAGACTGGCTATAACAAGAAAAAAGGCCATAGACAGCCATTTACTAAAGTTAAGATTGAAAAGATTAATGCATAGGTATTTTGTATGATCAAGATAACCATATATAAGAATGCAGATAATTTGATTACAGGCTTTAAGGTACTAGGACATGCTAATTATGCCGAAGAGGGTAGTGATATAGTTTGTTCAGCAGTTTCAGCCTTAGTAATCAACACAATGAATTCTATAGAACATTTTACATCTGATACAATTAAGTTAGACCATGATGAGCAAATAGGTTTGATAGAATTTCATCTGGTAAGTCCGATTAGTAACTATGGGAATTTACTTCTTAGCTCACTAGCCTTAGGGCTTAAGGGCATAGCAGAAGAATATAGCTCTAAGTATATTAGGATTTCCCAGCAGATTAAGGAAATAAACAAGTAGCAGGTATATGTGATTTCATATTATTTATGGATTTGCATGATTTGATTATAGGAGGTGTATACGATGTTAAGAATGAACCTTCAATTTTTCGCTCATAAAAAGGGAGTAGGTTCCTCTAAAAACGGTAGAGATTCTGAGTCTAAGAGACTTGGTGCTAAAAGAGCCGATGGACAATTTGTTCTTGCAGGCAATATTCTTTACAGACAGCGTGGAACAAGGATCCATCCGGGAATTAATGTTGGACGCGGTGGCGACGATACATTATTTGCATTAGTAGACGGAGTTCTTCGTTTCGAAAGAAAAGGTAGGGATAAAAAGCAAGCAAGTGTTTATCCTGTAGAAAGCAAATAATTTAAGACTCATGTAATTTAAACCCCAAATTCATGCATTGTTGGAATTTGGGGTAATTTTGTGCTTATTTATTTATCAATTATGATGGTTGTTTTTGATTTAAATTACGATTATAATAAGCATAATACAATATGGTAACAATACATATATCAATATACATTATTTAAATATATTAATTATGCATGAATTGGAGGAAACTATGTTTGCAGATAGGGCAGAGATATATATAAGATCCGGCAAGGGTGGTGACGGACACGTTAGCTTTCGTAGAGAAAAATATGTTCCTGCTGGAGGCCCAGATGGTGGCGATGGCGGTAAAGGTGGAGACCT
>JAAYRC010000078.1 GCA_012518975.1 Clostridiales bacterium | reverse complement strand
TGTTAAATTATAGTATATACATATACTGAAATAAAGGAGGAGTTATGAATATGAAGACAGTGAAGATATCATTAAATTCAATTGATAAGGTAAAAGCATTCGTTAATGATGTTACAAAATTTGATACGGATTTTGATTTGGTGTCAGGAAGATATGTTATAGATGCAAAATCCATTATGGGTATATTCAGCCTTGATTTGTCCAAGCCTATTGACTTAAGTATCCATGGAGAGGATAATCTTGATCAGATACTAACCATACTTAAACCATATATCGTTGACTAATCTATAATCAATTGACCTGAGCTGCCACTAAGGCAGCTCTTTATTATGCAATAGTAAAGGTAAAGTTCATCCTATTACATAGATAATAAGGGTAATAGGAGGCTCGGCCCTACCAAACATCAATTACTTCAACTGCTTCTATAGCTGTTTCTACCAGTTCATCAATACTTTCTTCAAGCTTTCTTTCCGATATACGTATAGCCTTAAGTCTAGGCTTCGTAACCGGATGCTTAGCAACAAATATTGTGCAGCAATCCTCGAATGGCTGGATGGAGGTCTCATAGGTATCTATTTTTTTTGAAATCTCCACAATATCCTTCTTATCAAATGCGATAAGAGGCCTATAAACTGGCATAGAGCAGACCTCATTAGTTGAGGCTAGACTCTGCATAGTCTGACTGGCAACCTGTCCAATACTTTCTCCTGTAACAAGTCCTAGACATTCTTCCTCTATAGCCAATCTCTCTGCAATTCTCATCATATATCTTCTCATAATAATAGTAAGCTCATCATGAGGGCATTTCTCGTATATCTCTAATTGTATATCTGTAAAATTCACCACATAAAGCTTTATCCTACCTGTATACTTAGCTAGGCCCTTTGCCAAATCTACTACCTTTTGCTTAGCCCTTTCACTAGTATATGGAGGCGCATGAAAGTAAACTGCTGACAAGGAAACTCCACGTTTGGAAATCATATAGCCTGCTACTGGGCTATCAATACCACCTGATAATAGTAGCATTGCCTTTCCACAGCTTCCAACTGGCATTCCACCGGGGCCAGGTATCACTATGGAATAGACATAAGCTTGTTCTCTAACCTCAACTGATATGCGTACACTGGGTTTGTGAACATCCACCCTAAGATTAGAAAATCTATCTAATAGGTATGCCCCCATCTCACTACATATCTCTGGAGAAGTCAAGGGATAGGTCTTATCTGCACGCTTTGCCACAACCTTAAATGTAAAATCCTTATCTGGATACATAGCTTCTACATAATCACCAACGCCCTGTGTTAAAGAATCCCAATCAGAGTCCTCAATTATTACAACAGGACATATAGATGAGATTCCAAATACTCTTTGCAGAGCGTCTACAGTCTCATCATAGTCATAACCATCAGGACATTTTACAAAAATCCTGCCCTGTTCCTTATATACAGTATACTTACCTAGTGACTTTAATACTCTTGCAATCCTATCTCGAAGTGCATTCTCAAATAGGTAACGATTTTTTCCCTTTAATCCAATCTCTGCATATTTTATCAAAAATGCCTTAAACATTTTTCACCTTAACCTTTCAGCTTTCCAGTATAACTGGACCTTATCTTATTCATATATATTTTATATAATTTTTGTACTAGCTTAAGTCTAATTTACCTTCTTGTATATCTTCTCAAAAAAGGTAGAATGTCCTTTATTTGTTCTATAGTGTAGTCTATTTCTTCCTTTGTCGTCATCTCAGATATTGAGACTCGTATTGTTGAATCTAGCAAGGTCTTTGAGATTCCTATTGCAGTAAGAGTACTGCTTGGTTGAGGATGATTTGAGCTACAGGCAGAACCTGCTGATACATATATCCCCCTCTCCTCCAGTGCATGAAGAAGTACTTCAGCTCGTACACCCTCAAAGCTAACTGATATTATATGGGGGGCTGTCTTTTTAATATGGTCCATTCCAAAATCCTTGTCACATTCTAAAGGTAAACCATTGATAACCACTCCATCTAGCTTACTAATTTCCTTAATTAAAAGCCGTTTGAGTTTGTACATTCTTTCTATCTTATGGTCAAAATCCTGGTAAAGCTCGCTAGCAGCCTGTCCTAATCCAGCTATAGCTGGTACATTCTCTGTCCCGGACCTTATACCTCTTTGATGACCACCACCAAATATAATAGGCTTAACCCTAATGTTATCAGCTATATACAAGGCCCCTATACCCTTGGGTCCGTGAATTTTGTGCCCACTAATTGAAAATAGGTCTATACCCATTCTCTTAGGGTGAACTCTATATTTTCCAAAGGCCTGAACACCATCAACATGAAGAATAATATCCTTTTTTATTGATTTAATCTTACTTGCTATTTCTTCAATATCCTGTACTGAGCCTATTTCATTATTTACATACATAATTGATACTATTATAGTATCCTCATTTATCAAATCATATAGCTTGTCCTTTATAATCTTACCTGTATTGTCCACGGGAACAAGATCAAGCTTATATCCATTATCCTCAAGAAAAAGAAGGGGTTGATGAACAGATGGATGTTCAATCCGAGTCGTAATTATATGCCTTCCCCGTCTATGATAGGCCTGTGCAGCCCCAATAAGAGCAAGGTTATTAGCTTCAGTCCCACCAGAAGTAAATATAATTTCTTTAGGCAAGACCTTTAGGCTATCGGCAATCCTAGCAGCCGACTCCTTTATATACTTTTCAGCATCCACCCCCATCATATGCATAGATGAAGGGTTGCCATAATCCTCATATAAAGCCTTAACCATTATATCTCGCACTTGTTTGCTTATCTTTGTAGTTGCAGAATTATCTAGATATACTTCCATATATAAATATCCCTCTTATAATTAATGTCTATTATGAATCTCTTATAAATCTTATTATATTTAGAACCACGCATCAATAGGTTATATTATACTATATACACCTACTGATTTTCCATAATAATATTATTTTTATTTAAAGCTGATTATATACTAATATATTAGCTTGATTCTACTATACTCAAGCATTTTCAGTATCCAGTAGGGATTTACGCTAATTTCTTGGTCACCAGAATTCACATAGATGCCCAGATGAAGATGGACATCAAACATTCCCTTAGTGCCTTCCTCTCCATAGCCTGTATCTCCCATAAAACCTAGAACCTGCCCTGCTATTACAGCATCCCCTTCTTTAAGGTCAGGAGCATAGGAATCTAGATGAGCATAATAAAAGTAAGCTCCAGACTCGGATCGAATCCCAATCCGATTACCCCCCTGGTCTAACCAGCCTATTTTCTCAACACAACCGTCCGTAATACTTATGATGGGAAAATACCCTGGAATATTATTTCCTGCCATAAGGTCAGTCCCTTCATGCCTTCTATTACCGCCGTAACTTCTTGGGGCATACCAGCTATCATCATAAGATACCCTCTGTGTATCCTCATTAATGATTGGAACTGGAAAATACATCAAATCAGAAAATATAGCTTTATAATATCCATATAGGCAAGAGTATGTATCGGTCTTTGATACTCTTCCTATTCCACGGATAAAGCTTTTCATATCAGGAACTGACCCATTAATTATATCAAAATCTGATACCATCATAGAATAGGTTAGGTATCCAATTTCATCAATATATGGGTATCCATTTAAATTAGGATTCTTCCTTAATAGGGTGTTTGCTTCATCCTTTATCCTGGCCATCTGTTTCTTATCTATTCTAATATCTCGAAACTTATCATAATCAAATTCCTTTGTAAGTAGATTCTGAACCTGGATCTCTGATTTAAGAATTTTCAAACACTTACCTGTAATGGTAAGGGATATGCATAATGTAATTATAAGACATAGTCCTAGCCATCTGTCTTTATATTTTCTTGCAATAATCATATCATTCCTCATAAATCCATCATTTCTTATAAGATTTACTCTAGTCACAATGATTACATAGATTAATCCACTATTTGAACCTCTCATGACTAAAGTCACGAATGTTCTTCTTGTATAGATAAATCAAAAATATGCCTATAAACTATATTATGCTTGCTTTAATCAGCTTATTAGTTGAAATTAATATTATACATCCTAAACGAAACATTTTTATATAATCCTACATGGCTTTTACATAAGAATAAATGCATGACAGAACCGATTCTAAGGTTATGTCATGCATTTAGCACTAGTAATACTAAAGTCTATAATTTAATACTCATTTAGTAATTTAACTACCAAAGATAAATTCGTGTAAGATACTAACGTTTTTTTCAAAATCAGGTATTAATACATCCATTCCCCTTGCCTTTACATTGTCAGTAAAGGTCCCATCAGCTGGAATACGAAGTTGCTCTACCTCCATGGTTCCCATTTCGATAAATGTGGTTAAGAGTTTCTCAAAACTCTTGCTGTCAATATCGGTCTTTACCATGGGTAACATTTTAAACATGATTGTGGCTAATTCAACTTCACTCTTGGTTTTGTTTTTCTCAAAGATAGCATTTAGGATAATTCTATGTCGGTCGGTTCTTCCATAATCATTATTATTACCTGTAATGGCTTTTCTTTTTCTAATTCGTGAATAACCTAATACCTGATTACCATTCATTAGCTGAGTTCCCTCTACCACAGTCCTATACTTAGGGTTGGAGATATAGTTGGTGTTTCTCAAATACCTAGCCTCTGAAGATGTCAGTGTTATCTCAAGTCCTCCCATAAAATCAATAATCTTCTCGAAGTTCTCAAAGTTGACTAAGATACAGCCATCCAAACGGATATTAAAGTTTAGTGCTATGGTTTTATATAAAAGATCAACATCTCCTTTTTCATAAGCTGAATTAAGTTTATTTTCCCTATATCCTGGTATTTGTACTAGGGTATCCCTCATAAGGGAGGTAAGCTTAATTGATTTGCTATTCTTATTTAGTGTAGCTATTATAATTAGGTCTGTTCTACCCCTTGATGTGCCTGAACCAATAGCCTCTTCACCTAATAAGAGTATATTGTAAACTCCCTCTTCCTGTCTTCCATAGCCTTCATGTTCTGGCCATACGATATCATCTGTATCCACCTCTACTGCATCAGAAGTTAGGTCGTCCTCTTCAATATAATCCTCGTCTACAAGAACAGGAGGCTCATTAGTAAAGTCCTGGGTCCATGCGTCCCAAATTTTTCCACCTATATTAATACCCATTTTTAGAAGCAATTGATTGCCGGGCTTTGTAAAACCAAGAAAAAATGTAAAGCCTAATAAAACAACTAAGCCTATAACAACTCCTATTTGAACTTTCATCATTCTTGATTTTTTCTTTACTTTTTGCTCACCAGATTCTAAACTCTCTAACTCCTCACTAATCTGCTTAGCCAAAGAATTATTAATGTCATTTAAGGTTTCATCAATAGACTCAATAGGGCTTAAATCTTCTATGTCAGCATTATCTTCTTCATCTTTATCGTCTAATAACTGGTCTTCAAGGGCAGAAGCCTCTTCACCATGGGCTAACCCTAGTTCTTCATCTATTTCTTCATCAAGCACAGACTCTAGTCCATTAGCCAGGTCTTCATCGAGCGCAGACTCTAGTCCATAGCTTAGTTCCTCATCAAGTGCAGACTCTAGTCCATTGCCTAGGTCTTCACCTTGGTTTGACTCTTCTGATGCTATAGTTAAGTCACTGGCAGGGTCAAAGTCTCCCATATCAGTAGGCTCTATTATGCTAAAATCATTATCGTTTAATACCCTATCAATGTTTTTATAGAATTTTTCTATAAACTCTGGGTCGTTTCCAAATTCAAAATCGTCATGCGTATTGCCCTTTGACATACTAACATCTCCTACCTATTCTTAAATAATCAACTAATTAATTAGTTAATGAATTCGTTCTCCTATTACTCTTTCTAGGAACTGATATACTCTAACAGCTGATGAAATGCTAAGCCTTTCATCTATAGTATGAACACGGGACATGTCTGGCCCTATAGATACTATATCAATGCCTGGCATCTTCTCAGCAATCAGCCCACATTCTAAGCCAGCATGGATTGCCTCTACCTTCATATCCTTACCATACATCTCCTTATATAAATTACGAAGATGGTCTCTTAGCTTTGATTCATTCCTATACTCCCAAGCTGGATATTCTGAACGAACTATATAATCTCCCCCTAGAAAACTCACAAGGTATTCTAGTCTATTGCTTATATAATGCTTATAACTACTCTTTGAGCTTCTTACTGAATTACATATAAGAGCTTGTTCCTCTTCTAGGCGGAATATACCTAGATTAAGTGAGCTTTCTACAAGTCCCTCAATATCAGAGCTCATAACCTGTACTCCATAAGGAATTTGTATTAATAGAAACAAGAGTTTCTCAAAAGATACAGGGTCTAGTGACATGTAATCTCCTTCATCCATATCCATGACCTTATATTCAAGGTCTGGCTCACTAGCTACTAGCTCTTTTTTGTAAATCTTCATAATTTCATCAATATTTTCGCAAAGCTTTGGATAATCCTTTGAATCAATTACAAGCTCAGCAAATGCTTCCCGAGGTATAACATTATCCTTATAGCCTCCCTCCATATGAAGGACACTGTAAGTGTTTCTTTCTCTTAGATCAAATAATAGACGACCTAGAAGCTTGTTGGCATTACTACGGTTGTTGACAATATCCATACCGGAATGTCCACCCTTTAGCCCTCCTATGCTAACCTTTATCCTTTTGCCTTGTACCGCCACCCGCTTTAATGGCAGGGTAGAGGTTCCTGTTAGTCCACCTGCACAACTTGCTAGGAGATAGCCCTCCTCTTCCGAATCTAAGTTAATCATATAGTCTGCTTTTAAGGAGGATAAGTCCAGGGCTTTAGCACCATTCATTCCTACCTCTTCATCAGATGTTATAACCGCTTCTAACCTAGGATGCTTTAAATCATCGTCTGATAACAAAGCCAATATATAGGCAAGTGCAATTCCATTATCAGCCCCAAGTGTTGTACCATCTGCATGAAGGAAGTCACCATCAATCAAAAGCTTTATTCCATCTTTCAGAAAATCATGACTGCTATCCTTAAGCTTTTCACATACCATATCCATATGACCTTGTAGCATAATGGCTGGTTCATTTTCATAACCTTTAGTAGCTTCTTTTATTATTATTACATTATTTGCTGAATCTTTATTATACTCTAATCCCTGGTTTTTTGCAAAGCTTACCAAGTATTCACTTATTTCGTCTTCATTACCAGAACCCCTAGGTATTTTAGATATCTGGCTAAAGTATTTGAATATCCCTTTATAATCCATTTGCTCTAAGCTTTTGTCCATAATATACCATGCCTTCCTATAATGTTAACTTTTCTTTAAAAAATTCCATTATAAAATTCCATTATTAGATAAGGTATCACATATTCAATATATATATTAGACGATACCTTAACATATTTGGTTCAATACAATATCTGTATATTTTTATCTTCTTTAGTTTTTGAAGCTATGAATCGGTGCAGGAATTCTTCCTCCACGATTAATAAAATCATCACAGGCAAAACCATTCACCTTCATAACTGGTGAATAACCTAGTAAACCTCCGAATTCCACCCTATCCCCTACCTTCTTTCCAATGACAGGGATAATACGCACAGCTGTTGTCTTCTGGTTTATCATACCAATTGCCATCTCATCAGCGATAATTCCTGAGATGGTGCTTGCTTTTGTATCTCCGGGTATGGCTACCATATCTAGACCGACTGAGCAAACACAGGTCATTGCCTCAAGCTTTTCTATACTTAAGGCTCCCGCCTCTACAGCATTAATCATCCCCTGATCCTCACTGACTGGAATAAATGCTCCGCTTAAACCGCCTACAAATGACGAAGCCATAACACCACCCTTTTTCACCTGGTCATTTAAAAGGGCAAGTGCTGCTGTTGTTCCAGGAGCTCCTGCATACTCAAGGCCTATCTCTTCTAAGATTTCTGCAACACTATCTCCAACAGCAGGTGTCGGAGCCAAACTAAGATCTACTATTCCAAAGGGTATATCTAGGATTTCAGAAGCTTTCATGGCAACCAGCTGACCTACCCTGGTTATTTTAAATGCAGTCTTTTTTATGGTCTCACATAGGGTCTCGAAGTCCCTTCCCCTAACCGTCTCGAGTGCCTTCTTTACAACTCCAGGGCCACTTACTCCTACATTAATTACTGCATCACCTTCTGTGATTCCATGGAAGGCACCTGCCATAAATGGGTTATCATCTGGAGCATTGCAAAAAACTACTAATTTTGCACAGCCTATGGAATCACGGTCTTTTGTAAGCTCTGCTGTCTCTAGGACAATTTCTCCTAGTAGCTTTACTGCATTCATATCAATACCTGTCTTTGTTGAGCCAACATTTACTGAGCTACAGACCCTCTCAGTGGATTGCAGTGCCTTAGGAATTGACCTAATTAGTAACTCATCTGAGGCAGTCATAGATTTTGTTACAAGAGCTGAATAGCCTCCAATAAAATTTACCCCGACTTCATGAGCTGACTTATCAAGTGTCTCAGCAATGGTTACATAATCATCTATAGTCTTACAGCATGAAGCTCCTATCAGTGAAATAGGGGTGACAGAAATCCTTTTATTCACAATAGGAATTCCAAATTCTCTTTGTATCTTATCACCTGTTTCCACCAGGTCTTTTGCTATACGTGTAATCTTCTTATATATTTTTTGGTTAACCTCTGATAGATTAGGCCCTGCACAGTCAAGTAGGCTTATACCTAGAGTGATTGTCCTGACATCAAGATTTTCCTGCTCAATCATTTTGTTTGTCTCGATGACTTCATTTATGTTAATCATTCACTAAATCTCCTATCTATATTCTATGCATTTTATTAAATATATCTTCATGCTGGGCTTTAATAACCACCCCAATTTCGAAACCAATCTGATCAAGCTCATCTGCAACTTCATCAAACTTTTTGGGTGTACTAGAAGCATCAACTATCATCATCATATTAAAAAAATCTTGAACAATAGTCTGGGATATATCTAAAATATTGATGCTGTTATTAGCAAGATAGCTACATACCTTTGCAATAATTCCTACCTTATCCTTACCTACAACTGTGATTACTATTTTCTTCATATATAACCATGCCTTTCTTATCTAATCAAATCTTTTTTATATTGTAACCATATCTGAAGGAATATCCCTATTGGCTACAGTTAAATTATAATCCGAGGATGATATACCTAAACGGGTCAACTCACATAGGACTGTTTCATAAGCAAGTTCCTCATAGTTATTTTCTTTACTTAGGTGAGAGAGAATTATATGCTGTTTCTTATTTTTAATTAACCTTCCTATAAGCCCAGCAGATGCTTCATTAGACAGATGCCCTCTTTCACCAAGTATTCTCTGCTTTAAATAATATGGGTATTTCCCTACTAAAAGCATGTTGATATCATGATTTGCCTCTATCATAAGTAGATCAGAATCTTCAAGCTTGGACACGATATAATCATCGTAGATTCCTAAGTCAGTAGCTATACCTATCTTCTCACCATCCACCTCCATGGTGTAACAGACAGGGTCCACCGCGTCATGGGATGTCGAGAAGGGTTCTATTATAATATCATTAAGCTGAAATGCCTTATCAGTTTCAATATAATTAAAAAGTTCATCATCTATCTCACCCAGGGACTTAATTCTTTTCAATGCCATGGCTGTCTTATATGTAGAATAGATGGGTATATGGTACCGTCTTGCCATAACTCCCAAGCCTGACACATGATCACTATGCTCATGTGTAATTAATATTCCCTGTATTGTCTCTGGATTAATATCAATCCTGCTTAGTCCATTCTCAATCCTTTTACCACTAATACCAACATCTACAAGCAGGTTAGTTTGGTCACTGCCAACAAATATACAATTCCCACTACTACCACTTGCAATACTGCATAATTTCATGTCAATCTTCCTATCCTTATGTTAATATTCTAACCAAGTATCACCCATTAGAAGCCATTTGTCAAGAAAAAAGAAGGCTTACCCTCTTAGTAATTTATCTATCTCTTGTTCCAAATGGTCTATGTCACCATTATTATAAATTACACAAGTAAAATTCTTAAAAAAATCCTCTTCCTTGCTTTGACTATCAAAAATTGCATCTATTTTCTCATCAGTATAGCCACGATGTTTTTTTAGCCTTTGCCTACGTGTCTCTTGTGAGGAATGGACATACCATACCTCATCACATAGAAAATCATAGCCCGATTCAATCATTAGGGCAGTTTCTATTATACAATAGGGAACAGCCTTACTTTCTTTCTTTATGGCAATTTCCCTTTGAACTTCATGTAATACATTGGGGTGAGTAAGACTATTTAACATAAGAAGTTTTTCTTTATCACTAAATACAATTTTTGAAAGCTTGTCCTTATCAATTACACCCTCTCCATCTAGGATGTCTTGGCCAAAGTAGCTTACTACTCCCATATAGCTAATCCCACCAGGCATCATCTGTTCTTTGGCTATTCTGTCAGTATCAATAAGATAAGCTTTATGCTTTTTTATCATGATATCTGCTACTAAGGATTTGCCGCTTCCGATTCCTCCTGTAATCCCAATTGTCTTCACTATGCCTAAATTCCTCCCTTATAAGTCAGTATCAAGATTAAGCCTTGCTAATAGGACTTAATCACTTTGTTTCATACCAGTTATGGCCCATTTTAACTTCAGTTTCTAAAGCTACATCAAGCACTGCAGCACCTACCATCTCATCAACAATTATTTGCTTAACCTCTTCTATCTCATCCTTATGGGCTTCTACAAGAAGCTCATCATGAACCTGTAGGATTAAACGGGACTTCATATCTTTATCCTTTAACTTACGGTTAACCCGGTTCATGGCAATCTTAATTATATCTGCTGCTGTACCCTGGATTGGTGAATTCATAGCAACACGCTCACCAAAGGATCTTTGCATGAAATTACTAGATGACAACTCAGGTATAGGACGTCTCCTTCCAAAAAGCGTTGTAGAATAACCCTTGTCCTTAGCCTCTGCCACCAATCTATCAAGATATCCCTTAATACTAGGATAAGTTTCAAAATACTTTTCTATAAAGCGGTCTGCTTCCTTTCTTGTGATATTTAAGTCCTGTCCTAATCCAAAGGAGCTAATACCATATACAATTCCAAAGTTTACAGCCTTGGCATTGCTTCTTTGCTCATCAGTCACTTCATCAAACGGTGTATGAAATACTTCCGAGGCTGTAATTCTATGAATATCCTTTGCCTCCTTGTAGGCATTAATCAAACGCTCATCCCCTGATAAATGAGCTAGTACCCTAAGCTCTATCTGAGAATAATCTGCATCTAAAAATACATATCCATCCTCTGGGATAAATACCTTTCTTATCTTTCTGCCTAGTTCCATACGAATAGGAATGTTTTGAAGATTAGGATCAGTGGAACTAATTCTTCCAGTGGCTGCAATAGTCTGATGGAATTTACCATGAATTCTCCCGTCTTCTTTAATATATACAGCCAGTCCATCAGCATAAGTAGACTTTAATTTGGTCAACTGCCGGTATTCTAAGACCATAGATATTACTGGATGCTCACTACGAAGCTTTTCCAAAATATCAGCTGCAGTAGAATAGCCAGTTTTTGTTTTCTTAGCAAATGGGAGTCTTAGCTTTTCAAATAAGATTATCCCAAGCTGTTTTGGCGAATTTATATTAAAGCTCTCACCAACCTGGTCATAAATTTGCTTTTCAAGGGAAAGGATTCCCTCCTCAAGCTTATCCCCATATTCCTTTAGGGCTTCTTTATTTATACGGATACCCCTAGACTCCATGTCATATAAAGTATATATAAGAGGCAACTCAATCTCTTCAAAAAGCTTGAGCATACCCTTATCAACTAATTCCTCCTTAAGCTTGGGAGCTGATGCATAAGCCACATAAGCCCTATAGCAAGCATATGCTACAAATTCCTTGCTTTTCTTTTCCATGGCTTCTATAAGGGGCATCTTACCTATTAGGTCACTTTTGGAGGGTGTTGTAATATCAAGATAATCCTTAGCTATATCATCATAATGGTAGGTATCTGTTAATGGGTTAAGTAAATATGCAGCAATAGCCACGTCAAATACTTTGTCAGTCTCACTTGACTGAAGGAATCTAAGCTGGTCTTTAAGATTAATAACAGCTAGGCTAATCTTCTTCTCTAATAATCCTCTTACCTTATCTTCAAGATAGTCTCCTGTAATCATACCACTGCGAAGAATAAAATATATCTGCTTTTCACTAATACATATTGCCACCCCAAGAAGCTCATCCTGATTGGCAACCATATGAAGCCCTAGAGGCTGATTGTCAACTGGCCTTAGCTTATCAAACACCTTATCCGCCTCAGCAAGATCCTCTATAGGCTTAAAGCTCTCCTCAATACCTAAGCTATGATTGATTTCTACGTCACTAAACTTAGAAAGAAGACTCTTAAATTCCAGGTTCTTAAACCATATATATACATCCTCATTATATATATCTTCAAGAATAGCATCCTCCATATTAAAATCTATATCGCAATCTGTACAGATTGTAGCTAACTTTTTAGATAGGATGGCTAAGTCTTTATTCTCTTTTATGGTGGTAGTTGTCTTACCAGGTGATAATTCATCAATATGGTCATAAAGATTCTCAATAGACTTATACTTTTCTATCAGCTTACCTGCTGTCTTTTCTCCCACTCCTGGTATACCAGGAATATTATCGGATGAATCACCCATAAGTCCCTTTAAGTCAATAAATTGCTTGGGTGTGACCTTATATTTTTCTAATACATCATCGGCTAGATAATCTTCTATCTCAGTACCTGTTCGCTTGGTTTTGGGAATACGTATCTTGATCTTATTGCTGGCAAGTTGTAATAGGTCCCTGTCTCCAGATACTAGGGATACCTGATACCCCTCCTTCTCTGCCTTTGTGGCTAGGGTCCCTAGGACATCATCAGCCTCAAATCCTGGTTTCTCTATCACTAATACCTTCATGGCCTTTAATACTTCCTTCAAAACGGGAACCTGCTCCTTTAATTCCTCAGGCGTAGGCTTTCTAGTTCCCTTATATTCAGTAAAAAGCTCATGCCTAAATGTAGGATGATGAGTATCAAAAGCAACAGCTAAATACTCTGGGTTTTCTTCATCTAGAATTTTATTAAGGATATTGAGAAATCCCAATATAGCATTTGTATGTTCTCCCTTAGATGTTGTCAAGGTTGGAATTCCGTAAAATGCCCTAAATACAATACTATGACCATCAATTAAAACTATTTTTTTCTTATCCTTGTCCATATATTTTTTATTTCGCATACTAATTATGCGAATTCCTCCTATTCTAATATAGTCATAGCTTATCCTTATATTTCTTTACTTATAAGCCATGCATGTTGA
>JAAYRC010000077.1 GCA_012518975.1 Clostridiales bacterium | reverse complement strand
TAGAGGAAGAGTTTCCTGATCTTAAGGACAGTGTTCAAGAATACGACAGAATAAATGACTATGTAAGTAGGATTAATTCTGTTGAGGATATAACAGACAACTTCACAGGAATCGTTAATGCTTATGTTGATCAGGAGCGACTTAAGGCTATGATTGACAAGAATTTAATCTCACTCGTAAGTAGATATGACGAAGCAGAGGAACCTCTTAGAAAAGAAGAAAAATACCTAATTGAAGTTAAAAAACATGAGGGTGATACAGATGCTGCTAAAGAAGCAATCATAGCTGCAGAACGCCTAAGACAGGTAAAGGCTCTTAATCTTGTAGAGCAAATGACAAGGGTTATAAGGTCTGAAGGAGATGTTTCTCCATCTGAGAAAAAAACTGCTGTGTCATTCCTTCGTGGATATATTAATAAAGGATTTAATACTTATATCACAGAAAAAAAGGCTGATTTTCCTGAATCCATCACAATGAATATAAATGGATGGATAGGGTCAACAACAGATGGAAGCAACTCTAACCATTTACTTACCGACTATGATGAATATTTGTCCAAACGTTGTAACCAAGAGATAGTTGAGGCAACTACGATCATACCCAGATATTGGATGATTGGCTCCATATTACTTGGAATATTTACTTTAATAATGCTTATAGTTGCGCTACCAATTGGTGTAATCTCACTATTAGGTACAGGAGCATGTATTTATATGGCAATAAAATCAAAAAAAGATATTGATGCTAATATTAAAGCTATCAACAATAAATATACCGATATGAGCATACAAGGCAAGGATAAAATTGAGATTTGCATTAATCAATGGAATAGAACAAAGAGTATCGTCAATCAATTTATTAATGAACCGATTACAGATATTATCGCATAGGAGATGTTGATATGAATACAAATGTAAATGATGATTTTGATGAATTAGAAGCCATGTTTGGTCAAGAAGATTCAGATTTAAGCAAAATGGAAAAGATTGTTCTAACTCAAAATCTTGAAGGCTTCGCAAGTTGTTTTCCAGATTGGGATTTACATCCTCCTGTAGGTAAATAAAGTCCTATCCATTCTAATCCTACAGTTGTAATACTAACTCAAGCATCTACATTGTTTTTAGTAATAAAATATAGGCTTGGTACTGATCTTGTACCGGGCCTATATTTCATTACTGGTTTTAACCTGGAGCTACAGGGGCATTGGGATAGCTATTTTCTAATCAAATACAAAACTTTCTAATCATATCAACAATCTCTCTCATCTTTACAATATCCTTTTTTCCCTTAGTTTCAACCCCACTGCTTACATCAATGCTATATGGATGGCACTCTCTCACTGCATCTATAATATTTCCTGCATGAAGTCCTCCTGCAAGAAAATATTCTCTTTGTAATTCATTTGCCATATTCCAAGGAAACCTATGTCCGCTTCCCCCATAGGTCCCCTCCTTATAGGAATCTAGTAATACATAGTCAGCAGAGCTACCCTCGGCTCTTATAATATCATCATTAGACCTAATTCTAAAAGCACGTATTACTGGCTTATCTGTCTTTGATTTAAGCATTCGAAGATAGGCTTCATCCTCATCCCCATGTATTTGAATCATATCAATTATATTCTGATTACATAAGGATAATATAAAATCCATGTCTTCATTAACGAATACCCCCACAGCTTTTATTCTTTTATCTAGGGCTTTCTTTAGGCTCTGGGCAGTATCTTCTGTAACTTGTCGTATACTTTTTGCAAATACAAAACCTATATAGTCAGGCATAAGCTGATTTACCCAAATAATATCCTGGATAGACGATAGGCCACATATCTTGATTTTTGTCATAGCCTCATCCACTCACTTATCTGCTTTTTTATGTCCACACTTTTCATCAATGCTTCACCAACTAATGCTGCATTTATATTGTTTTTCTTTAATAGCTTAATGTCTTCAGCGTTTCTTATGCCACTTTCAGCAACATATACAATATTATCAGGAACCATACTCCTTAGCCTTATACAGTTATTGATGTCTACATCGAAGGTATTTAGATCCCGGTTATTAACACCAATGATTTTTGCCCCCACCTTTACGGCTTTCTCCACCTCTACCTCGGTATGGGCCTCAACTAAGGAAGATAATCCAAGTCTATTAGATAATTCAATAAAACCTTGTAACTCTTCCTCACTTAGTAGAGCACAGATAAGTAATACCGCATCAGCTCCTATCATTTTAGCTTCATAAATCTGATACTGGTCAATAATAAAATCCTTGCGAAGAACTGGAAGAGCCACATGCCTCCTGATTTCTGTAAGATATTCATTGCCCCCTTGAAAATATTTAGGCTCTGTCAATACTGAAATTGCTCTTGCCCCAGCCCTTTGATACTGCTTGGCAATGTCCAAATAAGGAAATTCTTCGTTTATAACACCCTTAGAAGGAGACGCCTTCTTCACCTCACAAATCAAAGAAAATTTATTCTTTCTTAAGGCCTTTTCAAATGCAAAGTCTTCCCTCTTATTATCCCCGTCTTTCCCTATGTTTTTAATAAGGTCTTCTAGGGGTATTTTCTTTTTTTGCTCCATTACTCTTTGCCTGGTTGACTCTGCTATTTTATCTAATATCAATTGGTTCACCTCACTTATAATCCTATGAATTTGACAATACAATCAGCTTATTTAGCTGTTCTAGTGCCCTTCCCTCATCAATCATTTCTGCTGCCAGCCTTACACATTGCCTAAGTGTAATATTGTCATAGGTCATATAAAGACATAAGGCTGAATTTAGGAGTACAATGTCTCGCTTAGGTCCCTTTTCTCCCTTTAGTATGTTCATAGCAATCTTGGCATTCTCCTCGGGTCCCCCTCCTGTTAATTCTTCTGGTTTACAATATTCAAACCCAAGCCTACGAGGATCTAAAAAGAAGCTGTTAATATTGCCCCGGTTTACCTCACATACGGTAGTCCCTGCACATAGAGATACCTCATCTAAGCCGTCATGACCATGAACAACCATTGCCCTTTTTACCCCAAGGTTAATCAGAACCTTTGCAAGTGGCACAACCAGGTTCTCATCGTAGACACCTAATAACTGATGACTAGCCTTTGCTGGATTAACCAGTGGCCCTAGGATGTTAAATATTGACCGAACCCCTAACTCCCTCCTAACAGGTGCAGCATATTTCATAGAAGAATGGTATAAGGGAGCAAACATAAAGCACAATCCAATTTCCTTTAAAATCTGTTCACTCTTTATAAGAGGTATATCGATCTTTACACCTAAGGCCTCAAGTACATCAGCACTGCCACATTTACTTGAAACACTACGGTTACCATGCTTGGCTACAGGTACTCCCGCTGCAGAGATCACAAAGGCCGACACTGTAGATATGTTAAATGTAAAGGCCTTGTCACCACCAGTTCCCACTATATCAAGAACATCTCGGTCGCTACTTATCTTATCCCCATATTTTCTCATTACCATAGCACAGCTAGTTATTTCATCGATTGTTTCCCCCTTCATTCTCATAGAGGTTATAAAGCTAGCTATTTGAGCATTGCTTGCTTTACCACTCATAATTTCATCCATAACTTGCTTAGTCATCTCCAGTGATAGGTCTTCATTGTTTATTAAATGTTGAATTGCTTCCTTAATCATAATTAGCACCACCAATCTCTAAAAAGTTTCTAATTATCAGATTTCCCTGAGGCGTTAGTAATGATTCTGGATTAAATTGTAGACCATACACCTCATAATCCCTATGCTTTACCGCCATTACCTCCCCTTCATCATCTTCAGCTATTATTTGAAAATCATCAGGTAGGTCTTTCTTATCCACTATAAAAGAATGATATCTTGCAACCTCTACACTAGGAGGCAAGCCTCGAAATATCTTACTTCCATTTGCTATATGGATG
>JAAYRC010000076.1 GCA_012518975.1 Clostridiales bacterium | reverse complement strand
TTTATATTTTATGCTGTAGTACCCTTTAATCTTATTAAAGGAGTATTAGACGCCCTTATTACAATTTTAATATATAAAAAAATCAGTGGAATAATAAAATCTTATGCTCAGATGTAAGACTGTGCTTATATAAGGATATAGAAGTGGAGTATTTATCTACTAATAAAAATTAAGTTAAAAGATAGGATTATATGAAATCCTATCTTTTTTTTAATCCATCTGCTATAATAATTGCAGAAATAATATAGGTATATATGACTCTTGAAGAGGTCATAAGAACAGGCCTTGTAGTGAAAGAAGGTAAATATGATTATAGAAAGCTTTAGTGTTGAGGATACCTTTAAGGCAGGGTATGAGTTGGCTAGTAAGGCAAAGAGAGGGCAGATTTATTGTATCAGTGGAGATCTAGGAATGGGCAAGACCGTATTTACACAGGGTTTTGCAAAGGGGCTTGGAGTAGACGAGCCTGTAACTAGTCCTACATTTACTATTGTTCAAGAATATGAAGGTAAGGATATGCCCTTCTATCATTTTGATGTCTACCGTATAGGTGATATATGTGAAATGGATGAAATAGGATATGAGGAATATTTTTATGGTGAGGGAGTCTCCTTAATTGAGTGGGCAGAGCTTATTGATGAGATACTACCCAAGGAAAGAATAAGTATTAAGATTAAAAAGGACCTGACTAAAGGTTTTGACTATAGGATGATTACTATTGTATAAAAAGTAGTTATATAATCAGGTCGTAAGAGGTGAGATATTATGAGAATACTGGCACTTGATAGCTCGGGATTGGTAGCTTCAGTAGCTATTGCTTCTGAGGAGGCTTTATTAGCGGAATATACAATTAATTATAAGAGAACTCATTCACAGACCCTTTTGCCTATGTTGGATGAAATTATTAGAATGGCAGACTTGGATATATCAGATATAGATGCTATAGCAGTTTCTGCTGGCCCTGGATCATTTACAGGACTTAGGATTGGATCTGCGACAGCAAAGGGACTGGGATTGGCTTTAGATAAACCAATTATACCGATACCTACTGTGGATGGTTTAGCTTATAATCTATATGGTACTGATAAGATGGTTTGTCCAATAATGGATGCAAGAAGGGACCAGGTATATACTGGTTTATATGAATTTATAGATGATAGGTTAAATGTTATATCACCACAAAAGGCCCTGTCTATTGATGAGCTTGTTGAAGAGATTAACCAGATCGGAAGAGAAACCATATTCTTGGGAGATGGGGTTCCAATTCATAGGGAGAGAATTGAAAATAAAATGAAGAATGATTATGAATTCGCTCCTATTCACATGAACAGGCAAAGGGCTGGAGCTATTGCAGCCTTAGGCCTACAATATTATAGACTGGGTCAAGTGGAATCAGCGGACCAACACCAGCCTGTATATCTGAGGATGAGCCAGGCGGAGAGAGAAAGAGCAGAAAAACTTAACAAGTATAATACAAATGAAGAGTAAATAGGTAAAGCTTAAGGTGATTGAAGATGCTAGTAAGAGAAATGGACACAAATGATTTAGATGAAGTGTGGGAAATTGAACATGAGAGCTTTTCCAAACCATGGAGTAAGTCATCATTTATTCAATCTATGTCAGAAGTAAATAACTTCTATCTTGTAGTAGTTAAGGATGGAAAAGTCGTCGGCTATTGTGGCTGTTGGGGCATTTTGGATGAGGGCCATATATGTAACGTAGCAGTTAAAGAAAGTGTAAGAAGACAGGGCGTAGGTATCCTAATGCTTAAAGAGTTGATTTCTCATGCACAAGCTAGGGGTATCAGGTCCCTAACCTTGGAGGTTAGAGAATCGAATATGCCTGCGATTAATCTCTATAAGAAGCTGGGTTTTACCGTGGCTGGAATGCGGAAGGATTTTTATACCAGGCCTCAAGAGAATGCAATAATTATGTGGAGAAGAGAAATGCAGTAATTCCCACTGTAAATATCCGTAAACAAAGCTTATAATGAGACTGATAGCGAGAGCTGTTGTATCATATCAGGAGGGATAAGGCGTGAAAAGAGCGGTTAATAACAATAGCGGGGACATGGATATTTACTGCAATTCATGTGGTAAAAAATTGAAGGTAGAGAATGGGATATTAAAGGAAGATGCATTTGAGGCAAAAAAGGAGTGGGGATATTTTTCTGATTGGGATACTCAGATTCACTACTTTAATTTATGTGAAGAATGCTATAAGAAGATAATAAGTAGTTTTGAAATTCCTGTTGAGATAAGAAAAAAAACCGAGGTTTTATAAAGTTGGATTAATCCAATTGAACAAATGAGAAAAAGTAGGAAGCTAATTAGGAAAATTACAAGGGAAATTAAGAATCAAGGTGGTTAGCAAAAAAGAATTTTATGTTTTGGAAAGTAAGGGCGATGATTCACATAGGTAAGGATATGGGGGTCATCGTTTTTCTTTTGATAAATACCCCCCTAGACAAACAATAGAAAACAAGTTTAAAATATGATATTATATACTTATATGATGATATGAGGTGTATAAATCTATAAAAACCATGTTGTAGAATTAGATGATATAATATAGAATTGTTTTATGTAAAAAAGTTTATAGTCGATATATAGTTTAGATAGACTAACGTAAGGAAAGGTTAAGGAATAAATAATGTTAGACGTTTGCTTGCTTGGAACCAGCGGAATGATGCCCTTACCCAATAGGTGGTTAACGGCTTTAATGACAAGATATAATGGATCGAGTCTATTAATTGATTGTGGGGAAGGAACTCAGATTGCAATAAAGGAAAAAGGCTGGAGTGTTCACTCAATAGATGTTATTTGTATCACACATTTTCATGGAGATCATATAAGTGGCCTTCCGGGTCTCTTGTTATCTATGGGTAATTCGGATCGGACAGAGCCGGTGTATATGGTTGGACCCAAGGGGCTAAAAAGGGTAGTAGACTCTCTGCGGGTTATAGCTCCTGAGTTACCTTTTCAACTTAAATTTATTGAGCTTACTGAACCTGAGCAGGATATCCATGTAGGGGTCTATATCATACGAGCATTTTTGCTTAAACACAATATACCCTGCTATGGTTATAGTCTTTTAATAAATCGAGGGGGAAGATTTTTTGTTGAGAAGGCTGAAGAAAATCAAGTACCCATGAAATACTGGAATCGTCTTCAAAAAGGAGATACTGTAGAGGACGAGGAAAGAATATATACACCTGATATGGTACTAGGTCCGAAAAGAAAAGGAATTAAGCTGACATACTGCACTGATTCTAGGCCAACTAAGGCTATAGTAAACAATGCTATGGATTCAGACTTATTTATTTGTGAAGGAATGTATGGAGAAAAGGAAAAGGAAGCAAAGGCAAAGGAATACAAGCACATGACTTTTCATGAAGCTGCTAAGCTTGCTAAGGAAGCAAATGTTAAGGAGTTGTGGTTAACTCATTATAGCCCTTCACTGACAAGACCAGATGATTTTATTAATGAAGCAAGACGTATTTTTCCTAATACAAAAGCGGGTAAGGATAGAAAGAGCGTAACCTTAGAATTTGAAAAGGATGAATAGGTTAATAAGTCAGGAGGAATTTATATGAAAAAAGCAAAAAGGCCAGCTTCAACTTTATTCACTCTTATTTCTGTTGCTGCAGTGATTATTGTTATGATTTTTGTGACCCGGTCCCAGCAGTCCAATAAGGAAAAGGAGAAGTCATTAGAAAAATTATCTGAAGTAGATAAAATGCTTGAAATGAATCTTGACGAGGAATATCCCCAGACACCTAGAGAAGTGGCAGAACTTCATGGAAATATGACCAGGCTCTTATATTCGGGATTAAAGGATGAAGAAATTGCTGGGCTTGCTATTATGATAAGAGACCTGTATGATGAGGAGCTTATAGAAATTAATCCTGAAGAACAATATCTTAAGGATTTGTATTCTGATATTGCCCTATGGCAACAGCTTGATAGAAGGATAGAGTATAGCATAATAGTTAATGATAATCAGGAAGAGATTTATAGCCAGGATGGTAGGGATTATGCTACGGCATTTGTATCCTTTACCATAACTGAAAAAGGAAAGACATCAAGACGTAGACATTATTTGATGCGTAAGGATAAAGAGGGTAGATGGAAGATTCTTGGTTGGGAAGAGATAAGCAAGGATTGATAAATTCAATGTGATTTACAACAACAATAATAATAGTGAAAAGAGGAAGTTATGTTTCAAAATGACATTAATATATTGGCGATTGAGACCTCTTGTGATGAAACAGCGGCATCAGTCGTTAGAAATGGTAGAGAGATAAGGTCAAATATTATTTCTTCACAAATAGAACTACATAAGTTGTATGGTGGTGTAGTACCAGAGATTGCTTCTAGAAAACATATCGAGAAGATTAATCAAGTGATTAAGGAGGCCTTGACTGTTGCAGGAGTAACTTTGGATGACATTGATGCTATCGGAGTAACTTACGGGCCTGGTCTAGTTGGGGCCTTATTAGTAGGTGTTGCTGAGGCTAAGGCTATAAGCTTTGCTACTAAAAAGCCACTAATAGGAGTTCATCATATTGAAGGTCATATATCTGCAAATTATATAGAAAACCAAGAGCTTGAGCCACCGTTTTTATCTTTGGTTGTATCTGGAGGGCATTCGCACTTGGTAATAGTTGAAGATTATGGAAAATACCAGATTGTAGGAAGAACCAGAGACGATGCGGCAGGTGAAGCATTTGATAAGGTCGCGAGGGCTATAGGACTGGGGTATCCTGGCGGACCTAAGATAGACAAGCTGTCGAAGGAAGGAAATAGTCAAGCGATACAGTTTCCAAGGGCACATATAGAGGGATCACCTTATGATTTTAGTTTTAGTGGGCTAAAATCCGCCGTATTAAATTATATTAATTCGATGAAGATGAAAAATGAAGAAATAAATAAAGCAGATGTAGCAGCGTCATTTCAAGAAGCAGTTGTAGATGTGCTGGTGACTAGAACGATTATGGCAGCAAAGGACTTCGGAATCAGTAAGGTTGCCATAGCGGGGGGAGTAGCTGCTAACTCAGCCCTACAAAATGCTATGTCAAAAGCATGTAAAGAGAATATAATAGAGTTTTATTATCCTTCACCAATATATTGTACAGACAATGCAGCTATGATAGGCGTAGCTGCTTATTATGAATATATCAATGAAAAATACAGTGGACTTGATTTGAATGCTGTTCCAAATCTGAAAATAGGAGAACGTTAGGACATGAGTGCTCTTAATAAAAGAAAAGATAATCTTAAAAAAAAGGTTACAGCAGTTGTACTAGCAGCAGGGCAAGGGAGAAGAATGAACATGCCTGTAGCAAAGCAATTTATTATGCTAGGGGATAAGCCAGTGCTTTACTATTCTGTAAAGGCGTTTGAAGATAGTCATGTAGATGACATTATATTGGTATGTGGAAAAGGACAGGTTGAGTATTGCCAGGATAAGGTTGTGAAATCTTATGAATTAAAGAAAGTAAAGCAGATAATAGAGGGTGGAGAGGAAAGACATGATTCTGTTTATCTTGCACTTCAGAAAATAAAAGCTTCTGATTATGTTCTTATTCATGATGGGGCCAGACCCTTTATAAGTCCATTACAGATAAATGAGGTAATTGATATAGTGATGGAAAGCAAGGCTTGTATTGTCGCGGCTCCTGTAAAGGATACAATTAAAATAGTTACAAGGGAGGGGTGGATTAAAGAAACTCCCAACAGAGATTTAATGTGGTCTGCTCAGACACCCCAGGCATTTGAATATAGAACAATTAATAAGGCATATGATTTGTTATATGAAAAAGATAAGGTTGAAAGAAAAGATATCACTGATGATTCTATGGTATACGAAATGTTTATTGGTAAGCCTGTAAAAATTGTAAGAGGGGATTATTATAATATAAAAATTACAACCCCAGAGGATATTATATTAGCCCAAGGAATCAATCAAATGAGGTTTAATAAGGAGTAATGCATAATTGGAAAGTCGAAATTTTGTGAATTGTGATAAAAAGTTGTACAATTGGTGAATGAATAAGAGAAAAACTCTTGACACAAAATAATTGTGATGATACAATAGCAAAGCGACGTCAGGAGAGGTGTCCGAGTGGCTGTAAGGAGCTGGTCTTGAAAACCAGTGATTCCGCAAGGAACCGTGGGTTCGAATCCCACCCTCTCCGTTCACAAAATCATAATGTTTTAGTGGAATG
>JAAYRC010000075.1 GCA_012518975.1 Clostridiales bacterium | reverse complement strand
TTAACGGTTTCAATGTTATCTCTTACGATAACTTGAGCTTTAAGAGTTGTGTCTTTTCCATCCTTATCTGTGATTGTAACAGATATAGTGGCTTTACCAACACCCTTTGCTGTAGTAACACCGTTTTTCTCGTTAACTACTGCAATAGCTTCGTTAGAAGATTCCCATTGATACTTGGAACCTTTTTGCTTGTTCTTAATGTTGAAGTTGAATTCGTTCTGTCCATTGTCAACTCTACCAAGATGTAAGTACTTCTTTGTAGAATTGAGTGCAGGCTTTTTAGCTGCGAATGCACTAGCGGCAGGAGCAAATACGGAAAGAACCATTGCTACTACCAGAACGAATGACAACTTCTTAAAGAATTTTGTCTTCATATTCTTACTTCCTCCTTAAAAATATATGGTTTTGTATTATATTTCTGCGTCTACACCCCTCTTACAAAACGAGAAAGAAACGCATCAATATAATCATTCCAACAACAAGATGATTATAACAATAAAGGAAATAAAGGTCAAGACCTTTTATCTCATAATTTGGTTGAGTTACCAGTTTCAACCGACTTTCCTTTATTACCCTAAAGTAATCATCGTCGGACGATTATATTGTAGTCAAATCTTTGTAGGGGTAACCCCTTACTCCTCACATTCCCCATAGGGTGCTTGAAAGCAGCTGTAGAATTAGGATGTGACTTCATATGCTGACATATATCTTACACCACAAGGTCCTGTCTCATCTCTTTGACTATGAATATATAATGCACCTTGTATGTGTCAAACTTATGTCATGCCTTTGTCATAATTAGCTTTTTTTAGAATTCTCTCTACTAATTCCTTCATTTCATCCTTATCACATACTGTATCATGTATAACTTTGGCAGAATGTATTTCTTCCACGGCTTCGGGTATTGGTGTTTTAGAAATATCTCTAAGAAGCTTTGCTTGTGCATAATCATCTTCAGGTATAGCCTTATTTCCAACTGCCTCTAATACACTTTCTACAAACTTATAAGGACTGGCTGTTGATACAATGACTGCTTTATTAGGATCCTTACTTGATGTAAGATACTTATTATAGACACTGACTGCCACTGCTGTATGGGTATCAATAACATAATCTGACTCAGTATACACCTTGTCAATTGCAGCTTGGGTTTCATCTATTGTTGCATAGCCTCCAATAAAGTCCTCTAGCCTAGCCATCATATCAGATGTTATCTGATATTCTCCTTTTTTCACTAATGCTTCCATCAATTCCATGGTCTTATTCGAATCATCTCCAGCAATATGATAGATTAGGCGCTCAAGATTACTAGACACAAGTATATCCATGGATGGAGATATTGTCAGAACAAATTCACGGTTACGGTTATATACACCAGTCTGAAAGAAATCAAACAGAACCTTGTTATCATTAGATGCACATATCAGTTTCCCAATTGGAAGACCCATCTGTTTTGCATAATATGCAGCTAAGATGTTTCCAAAATTACCTGTGGGAACCACAAAGTTTATTTCTTCTCCCTCTCCAATCTCTTTTCTTCTATATAATTCTGCATATGAGTATACATAATAAACAATCTGTGGAACAAGTCTTCCGATATTAATTGAATTAGCAGATGAGAAGCGATAACCTGCCTGCTTCATCCTTTCCTCCAAGTCCTTGTCACCAAATATCTTCTTAACTCCGGCCTGGGCATCATCAAAATTACCCCTAATCCCAATTACATAGGTGTTACTACCCTTTTGAGTAACCATCTGCTTTTCCTGAACCCTACTTACTCCATCTTTAGGATAAAAAACAATAATCTTTGTTCCCTCTACATCAGCAAATCCAGCCAAGGCCGCCTTACCGGTATCTCCTGAAGTAGCTGTAAGAATTACAATCTCATCTGAAATATTATTCTTTTTTGCCGCTGTGGTAAGTAGATGGGGCAAAATAGACAATGCCATATCCTTAAAAGCAATGGTTGCTCCATGAAACAGCTCAAGATAATGATAGTCCCCCTCTTTTTTTAGAGGTGCTATATCTGGCGTATCAAACTTTTCATCATAAGCCTTATTAATACAATCCTTTAATTCCTCTTCTGTATAATCAGTTAGATATAGCTTTAACACTTCATAAGCCAACTCACGGTAATTCATCCTACAAAGTTCTTTTATAGGTTTAGTTAGCTGCGGTATAGTAGTTGGTACATATAGGCCACCATCTGGAGATAAGCCCTGTAATATAGCTTGAGATGCAGTAATCTGCATATTACTATTCCTTGTACTACGATAGATTAGGTTCATATCTTCTCATTCCCCTTTATTAAAATGTGTTTTAAATAAACTGCCTAAGGCATTCTTTTTAACAGAATAATCCGCCTGTTAGGGCGGATTATACCATATCTCATTATAAGTTTCTAGTATTGTAATAACTTTTTATGTTAAAATTCTTGACTAAAAGCAAATTATTTATAAAACTCATGGCCTCCATGCTTAAAGAGCCATTTTAGATTATTATCAAACCATCTAGCACTGCTTTTTCTTGCTATCCTTCTAGCCATAAAGTACAATGCTCCCTCAGAATAGTCTTCACCGTCTAAAGCCCTTTGAACTGCTTCCTTGGTTTCATCTGTTACCTTAACCTTCCAATACCTTTTATCTGATATAGGTGAGAACTGGTATTCTCCACCTACCTTGTGGAATATAACACCTTCTACTGTATCGGGAAAATCTTCATCTTCAATTCGATTGATAACAACATTGGCAACTAATATTTTTCCTTTCATGCCCTCACCAGTTGCCTCTGCCTCCACTATACGTTCTAGCATCTTTATCTCTTCCTTACTAGCCACCAGTCGCACAGAGCCCTTGGTCTCCTCGATAGGCAAATCCTCTGTCACCAAATCATCAGTAGCTAGTTCCGTATTAGAAACCATTTCCCCGTCTTTGGCTGAAGCCGAAACAGCTATACTTTTTGCTGTCTTGCTATCTATAGAAAAACTTGCAATAGTATTATCTCCACTGTCTGATTCAATCTTAGTAAGACTTGATAAGGATTCTTCATCTTCATTTACAGGATATCCATTCATATAGCTTAACATATTGCTATATTCCTCACTAGTCATGGGAAATCCCATTAACAGATTGGTATTATCATCAGTAATAGACTGAGCATATTTATCTATATGGTCTAGGAGATAATCATATCTATAATCTGCCTCATAATCTATCTGGTCTGTATTAGGAGTGTCATATAGGTCTATGATATCCTCATCTTCTTTTGTTACAAATATCTTGTTTGCTTCATTAGGTTGCTTATTAAAACCTTCTGCCTTGGAATTGATATTATATAGAGAATCAGATCCAACGATAAGCAAAAGGAAAGACAAAGCATATGCTGCAATGACCAGGTATACTCCATAGGTAAATTCATGCAGCTTTCTCTTCTGAAGAAACGAATGTATGGTTGTCATAATTATCCTCTTTTCTTTAATTCAAATATAGTTTCCAAAATATGTCATTCTCTCTAATGCTAAGGTGAATTATATGTCTCATAATTTTAAGTGTCAATAAGAAAGCGACATTTTCGTAATATACCACTATTTGTATTACCTTTTTATGGCATTAGCATTACATACCGTCAACAAATTACCATTTTTCTCTTGTGTTTTTGTACATTTTTCACATGTAATTTTTAACAATTTATTAACTTTATATTAATTATTTTGTACAGCACTGTTAAATTATTGATATTCTACTGAAATAGTACGATTTATTTTGTAGTTTTTTTCCTTATATACAAAGGTAAAAGGGATTTTATTGTTTAGTTTTTACAGTCCTTTACTTCTTGTTCCAATTTGTCTTGGTTTGTCGTTGCTATAAAACCAATGTTTTGATATAGTTTAAGTGTGTTTTGCTCTAATAAGACTGGAGGATATTTATGTTACCAGGTGTATATCTTGCATGTAAAAAAAACGGAGAGCCATACTATAGGGCCTCCATCACCTATCTAGGAAAGCATATTAGCCTAGGCAGCTACCCTACGGAATCCTTTGCTCACAGGGCATATAAGATTGCAGGTAGGGTTCTTGCAGATCCAAATAAATGGACCATTTATAATTATCCCCCCTCCTGCTTGTTATCATTCCACAAATGGGTGGTTTTAATTAATTTTAGGGATAACAAAATATATTTTAAAAATCCTATCTATATACGCAAGAGTTTCTTCTTATATTATATAGAAAAGGATTTGATCCTAAAATTCGATGTAGAAGATTTATTCTACTATGCCCGCCATAAGATAATAAAACGGGGGAGACATATGTTTACTTCCGAGTATGGTATGCAGGTAAATCTACTTTCCCGCTATGGTATCAAGAATTATTCAGTAGCAGGAAAAGATTATTGCTTTGTCAACGGAGATTACACTGATTTTAGATATTCCAATATCGAAATCATTAATCCATATCACGGCGTTACTAAGCTCCTTAAAAATGGTATTCCCATCTACCAAGCCAAGATACATATTAATGGAGATTATATTATAGGAAGATATCCAAGTGAAACGGAAGCGGCTATTGCCTACAATAAGGCCGCCAATATATTAAAGGATAAAGGCTTATATAAGAACTTTCCCAAGAATTATATTGATGAGATAGATGAGATTACCTATGCCGCCATGTATCAGCGTATTAGGATTTCAAAGAAAATTATGGATCTAATCATTTGATAATTGTGTATAAGATGTATTTAACTTAGTTTTCATTCTATTTGTTACATATTTTTTAAATGGTTATTAAATTTACTAAATATTCTCCAATTTTTATTATCTTGTGTTATAATTAGTATTATATTTTACTTCTTCCATTTAAAATAGTTTATAAAAATGACTAGAATACTACTCTCGCGCAATATTGAAGCCCTTGGTTTAAACCAAGGGCTCAATTTTTTCCTAAATCTTTCACTTAATTGAAAATAGTTCAGCATTTACTTTTAAGATTTATCATGTTAGAATACCTAATGTGAGTAGCATAGATGGTCGCACCTTTTTGAAGGTGAGGAAAGTCCGGGCTTCATAGGGCAGGGTGCCGGATAACATCCGGTGGAGGCGACTCCCAGGCTAGTGCAACAGAAATATACCGCCATAGTAATTTGTTTTTCTATGGTAAGGATGGAAAGGTGGTTTAAGAGACCACCGCCTTTCTGGTAACAGAAGGGGCTATGTAAACCCCACCCGAAGCAAGGCCGAACAGAAAGCGATACGGTTGCCCGCCGTGCTTTCGGGTTGGCTGCGCAATATCTGCAAAAGCGGATATTGGAGCTGTATGGCAACATACAGTCAAGACAGATGACCATCCAAGACAGAACCCGGCTTATCGTGCTACTCATACCTTAAAGCAGCTACCACCTATAAATTCTTTTAAAATAGAGTTTTTGGGTACAGCATCGCTTGGTGCAGCTACAAAATAATCTAAAAATTTCAATAATCTCTTGGCTTCTAAATATTCTTCACTATCCCTATCTACACCAAATAAAACAGGCTCGGCATATTGCTTTAATATAGCCAACTCATAGATCAGGGCAGAATTAAACATTATATCTGCGTCCTCTTGGAATGGGAAAATATTTTCCTCCTCACCTCTTCTTACAGAAGGCCACATAGATATAGTTGTCTGAGCTGAAGTCCCTCTTGTCCTAGCATCTCTTACCATTCTACGTAGCAACCTGCCATCTGTGGTTGGAATCCTATTATGTTCATCTATATTCAAACTAGTCAATGCACTAATATAAATCTTATATTTACTTTCTCTAGAAAGCGAATATGACAAAGCATCATTAAGTCCATGTATACCCTCAATTACTAGGATGCCTTCCTTACCTATAGAGATAGGATTACCTTTGTACTCTCTCTTGCCTGTAACAAAATTATAAACCGGTAAATCCACAAGCTTTCCTTCCATCAAGTCAGTCATATCCTTATTAAACTGCTCTAAATCAATAGCTTCTAGACATTCAAAATTATAATTACCATCAGCATCCCTTGGTGTTCTATCTCTATTTATAAAATAGTTGTCTACAGCTATAGGATAAGGTTTTAGTCCATGGGCCTTTAACTGAATAGCCAGCCTATGAGAAAAGGTTGTCTTTCCAGATGATGAAGGACCTGCAATCATGATAAATTTTTTATCCTTAGCCTCTTTTATAGCCTCAGCTATTTCGCTTACTTTCTTTTCCTGTAGGGCCTCTTGTACAAGAATCAATTCATTGAGCTTGCCCTTAGATATTAGATCATTAAGTGCTCCTACATTTGGAATCTCCATCATCCTAGCCCATTGATTAGATTCTCTTAGGGTACAATATAATTTTTCCCTAGGTACAAACTCTTCTACAAGTGTAGGATTTTTTCTTCTAGGTAGTATAAGCACAAAACCATCCTCATATATTGATAAATCAAAATACTTTAGCATGCCTGTACTAGGGGGCATATAACCATAGTAATAGTCCTCAAACCCATCTAAGCTATAAATGTTAGCCTTGGATACCCTACGGTATCTAAATAGCTTTTCCTTATCATACATTCTATATTTAGAGAACAACTCAATGGCATCATCAGTACCAATACTTCGCTTTACTATAGGAATATCTCTACTAACAATATCTAGCATCCTCTTTTTCACTGCATCTAGCCTTTCCTTTGTCAAGGCTAGCTTTCCTACATAATCAAAATATAAGCTATTACCCAATGAGTACTCTACTGATACCTTTTCTACATCTTCCTTACCAAATTCAGCATAAAAGGCTTTTAATAGCATAATTATCATACCCCTGGTATAGGTTTTGTGTCCTGCATTATCAGCCGTTGTAACAAAGCTAATGCTACAATCCTTATCTACAGTTTTGAATAACTCCCTTAGCTTATCATTTACAAAGGCAAGGATGATTTCATGCTCATAGTCCTTCTGAAAGTCAATGGAAATATCTAAGAGACTAGTACCAACAGGATACTCGTATGTTGAATCATTTATCCTTACCTTAACCTTTTGAATTGCTTCCATCACTTATCCTCCTTGTAATAGCCAATTGAAATATCAATCAGCCTAATAAAATCTTCTATTTCTTTTTGCCTTGTGACAGCTTGCTTTGTTGATTGCTTTTCCAGTTCCTTATATATATTTATATATTGACGTCTCTCCGTCTGCATATACTTAAGTAAAATTAGATTTCTTTCCTCTAGAAGAAGTCTACCAAAACATATGTGCTCAGGCTTAACTAGATGGTACTTTTTATCACTCTGGTACAATGAGTCCTGCCTAAGCTTCATTATAACATAATATTTTCCATCCTCCTCAACCATTATCTCATTTATAATAAGATAACCTAATCCCATTAAGGCCTTTCTTAGGAAAGGGATCTCAGATTGAGGCTGCAGCACCAGATGTTTTGCTGATGATACTACATCCATCTTGCTTACAAGTATCTGGTGGATTAGACGGCCACCCATGCCTGCAATTACAATGGTATCAACCTCTCCTGGTCTTAGCTTTTGCAAACCATCAGATTTTCTTGTAGATATACTATCTGCCAGATTATATTTGTCTATGTTTTTCTTAGCTATATCAAGAGGGCCTTGATTAATATCCATTGCCACTACATAAGGTGATATTTTATTTCTTATTAAATAAATAGCTGTATATGCATGATCACAACCAATGTCGGCAACCCGGTGACCCTGGTTTATCATGTCTGCTACAGCTTGAAGTCTTTTTGAAAGTTGCATTCTACTGTCTCCATAATCTGTTTTAGCTATTTTACCATATTATGTGTTCCTTTTCTATAGTTCTTTATTTAAACTACATTTATCAAATAATATGGGCTCTATTAATTTGCTATATAAAAAGTGTATTATCCTAATACGTAAATGAAACCAGTTCCCATAAGTGGGTTTTATATACAATATGAAGCAATACATGTAAACGGAAAATAATACATATAAATAGGAGGCACAATGCGCCCCCCAACAATTAAAAATAATTCGATTTTACTCAAGATAATCCTTAAGTTTTCTACTTCTACTAGGATGTCTAAGTTTCCTTAATGCCTTAGCTTCAATTTGACGGATTCGTTCCCTAGTAACATTAAACTCCTTACCAACTTCCTCAAGTGTCCTTGCCCTTCCATCATCCAGTCCAAACCTGAGCCTTAAGACCCTTTGCTCCCTTTCGGTAAGGGTTCCAAGCACCTCAACCAACTGTTCCTTTAATAGGGTAAAGGCGGCCGCCTCAGCTGGTACAGGAACATTATCGTCCTGAATAAAATCTCCTAGATGGCTATCCTCTTCCTCACCAATAGGTGTTTCAAGGGAAACTGGCTCCTGAGATATTTTTTGGATTTCCCTTACTCTCTCCACAGGTATACCCATAACATCAGAAATTTCTTCAGGGGTTGGTTCTCTACCAAGCTCCTGTAAGAGCTGTCTTTGTACTCTGGTAAGCTTGTTTATTGTTTCAACCATATGAACAGGAATTCGAATCGTCCTTGCTTGGTCCGCTATAGCCCTTGTTATAGCCTGTCTAATCCACCAGGTTGCATAGGTGCTGAATTTAAAGCCCTTGCGATAATCAAACTTCTCCACTGCCTTAATAAGCCCTAGGTTACCCTCTTGAATTAAATCTAAGAAAAGCATGCCACGCCCTACATATCTTTTGGCAATGCTTACTACAAGACGAAGGTTTGCTTCTGCTAGGCGCTTTCTAGCGAACTCATCACCCTCCTCCATCCTTCTAGCCAGTTCATTTTCCTCTTCGGCTGTAAGCAAAGGAACCTTACCGATTTCCTTTAGATACATACGAACCGGATCCTCAATATTAATTCCCTCCGGAACGGATAAATCTATGGTCTCAGCCTCTTCCTCTTCCTCGTCAGGTACAATATCTTCCTCTTCAGAATCAGATATCCGAAGAACATCTACATTATGCTTCTCCAGATAATCATATATTTTTTCTATCTTACGAGGGTTAAGGTCATAATCTGCAAAAAAATCATTTACTTCTTGATATTCCAAGACATTCTTTTTCTTTTCTGCATAGACCAGTAATTCCTTTAGTCGTTCCGTAAATTTAACAATATTTTCGTCCATAGATAATCCTTCCTTCTCTAGCTCTTTTATATTCTAACCATCATTTAATGAAATATGCAAATCCTTTTGAATGTGGAATATAGCAAGCTTTTATCTTAAAGCTCTAGCTATATTCCCCTTTAGGTCAGCCTTTTCTCTGATGATTTTCTGTAATAATTCAGTATCGTTGTCCTCTATTGCCTTCAGGCTTTGTCTGTTTAGGCTCTCTTCCTTCATTCGATATACCGTATCAAGAAGAGCTTTTTGCCTATCTGCCTCCTCCACCTCTCCTAATAGGTTTGAGTTAAATAGGCTGGCAGCCTCTGTCTGTTCCTCTGCACTTTGAAAACAGTTAATTATTTTTGCCGGTTTCACTTCCTGGTCCTTTTCACATGTCTCGAATACCAGCTTGGCCACATCTCTATATATACCATCGGTAAAATCCTCTGGTTTAAGAATACCCTTTAGCTTATTGATTAAGGAATCATCCTCAGTAATCCAAGTAATTAATAACTTTTGGATTTTTGTAATTCCATCTTCGGCTTTTTTTCTCACCTTTGTTTGTGAATACGGCAACTTATCCTTATTGGCTCCCATGTACCGTGATCCAAGTTTATTCACAAGCTTATGAAGGAGAAGGGCATCTATATTATAAGTCTTGGCTACCGCATCCAAATAGAAATTCCGTTCAAGCTCCTCTGAAAAGTATAGAAGCTTTTTAGCTGTTTCATTAAAAAACCTTGTCTTTTCCTCTGGATCCTCCATATTGTAGTCAGCCTGGAGTACATCAATTTCAAATAAAAAGCTGTTTCTTCCCTCTTCTATTCTCTTACGATACTCCACAGCCCCCAAGACCTTAATGAAATCATCAGGGTCCTTATATGGTTTCATATTGACAACTTTTACACTAATACCCACTTCCCTTAGTAAAGGAATTGCACGGAGTGCCGCTTTTGTTCCTGCTCCATCACTATCAAAGGTTAAAAACACCTCTTTAGTATATCGCTTTAAAAGATTGGCATGAAACATAGTAAATGCAGTACCTAAAGCAGCTACAGCATTGGTAAATCCCGCCTGATAAAGGGCCATAACATCCAAATATCCCTCACATAAAAGTATATATGATTCTCTTGATCTACGGGCCATATTAAGCCCATATAGTAGTCTGCTTTTATCAAATATCATAGTTTCCGGTGAATTCAGATACTTTGGCATTCCATCACCCATGACCCGTCCACCAAAGCCAACGACCTTATTGCTTGCGTCCATTATGGGGAAAATAATCCTATCCCAAAACTTATCATGTCCTCCCCTAACCTCATCAAAAGAAACTAAGCCCGACTGCTTTAAGAGTTCATCCTCGTAGCCTAGACCTTTAAAATATTTATAAAGGTCATCACTATATCGGTTTGCATAACCAAGACCAAATGCTTTAATGGTATCTTCATTAAATCCCCTAGCTTGCAAATACTGTCTAGCAGCTTGTCCTCTATCTGACTTTAGTTGATAATAGTAATACTTTCCAGCTTCCTTGTTAATTTCCAACAATTTAGTCTTTATATCAATTTGCCTTTTTTCCCTTGCTGAATACTCCCTCTCTGGCAAGGCTATTCCTGCTCTCTCTGCAAGATATTTCAAAGCCTCTACAAAGGTATAATTCTCATATTCCATAATAAAGGTGTATACATTACCCCCAACACCACATCCAAAGCAATGGTACATCTGCTTAGATTGACTCACACTAAAGGAGGGGGTCTTTTCATTGTGAAAAGGACATAAACCCATATGATTATTACCTGACTTTTTTAATCCTATGTATGATCCTATTACACTGATTATATCATTTCTTATTCGAACTTCTTCTACTATATCATCAGGGTAATACATTCTTTACTCCTCTCACTATACTGCATCAATAAACACTCCAAGCTGATGGAACAAATAGCTCTTTAAATTTTGCAACAGCATATCTATCTGTCATACCCGCTATATAATCAACTACCACCTGATAAGGAGGCTCATTTAACTGTTCCATTCGTGTATAAAACTCCTTAGGTAGCTGTTCCAAATTATCCTGGTAGTATTCAAACAACTGTTTAACCAAGCCAACAGCCTGCTCCTCTTGACTTTTGGCCTTTTTATTAGTATAAACACTAGAAAACATAAACTTTCTTAGTCTTAACATGGCATCCTCTATATCAGGTGACATAACAATATCATTTTTTCCCTCACTGCTATTAATTATGTCATGAATCAAGGTATTTAACCTTATTGACGGGCTTTCTCCGAGAACCTCCCTATAATCTTTAGGTATATCCTCTTCCATAATAATCCCACCTCGTATAGCATCATCAGTATCATGATGGATATAGGCAATCTTATCTGATAGTCTTACAATCCTTCCTTCAAGGGTAGAAGGAGTTGTCGACATCTGGTGGTTGCGAATACCATCCCTTACCTCCTTGGATAGATTAAGTCCCCTACCGTGATTCTCCAATTGCTCAACCACCCGAATACTTTGTAGATAATGCTTAAAACCTCCTGGACATATATCATCAAGTGCCCGTTCCCCTGCATGTCCAAAGGGAGTATGGCCTAGGTCATGACCTATGGCAATAGCTTCAGTAAGATCCTCATTAAGCCTAAGAGCCTTTGCTATAGTTCTTGCTATCTGGGAAACCTCCAGTGTATGTGTCAGTCGTGTTCTATAGTGGTCCCCCTCTGGTGCAAGAAAAACCTGGGTCTTGTGCTTAAGTCGTCTAAACGCCTTGGAATGCAAAATCCTATCCCTATCCCTTTGGTAAATCGGACGAACATCACAGTGAGGCTCCTCAAAGTCCCTTCCCATTGACTTGTCAGAAAAGGCTGCGTATGGACTTAATATCTCATGTTCTCTAATTTCTAGCTTTTGTCTAGTATTTAAGCTCTTATACATCCCTTCCTCCTTACGAACACAAAACCAATAGCTAATTGTTAACTGCTTTATCTTAATCAGCTTATAAGATACCTATAATACTAATATTCTACAAGGACTTACTATTTCCTTTTATAAATTATAAGTTTGTTTACTTCTCATAATTAAACACATAAAAGCACAATAATAAATAACAATATACCTAATAACTACAGGTCTATCTAGCAGTCTTAGCATATATAGCTTTTCTGTAATAGTAACACTAAGAGAATTCTTTATAAGGAAAAAAGATCGACTAATTTTTAGCCAATCTTAAAATTATACATCATCTTTGTTTTCTCTTTTGACCTTTTCCTTTTTTGAGAACACGCATCCGCAGTAATCCTGACGGTATAAGTCGAATTCTCTTGATAGCTCAATAGACCGCTTGTAGCCATTTCGTTTCTTAAAATCAGATGGAAGAAAGGAAACACCATATATTGCACCCATTTCCTCACCAATTTCATTTAGCTTAATCGCTTTCTTATGAGGGCTTATTGTAAGGGTTGTAGTAAAAAAATCATAATCTCCTTCCCTTGCAAGTCTAGCAGCTTCCTCGAGTCTTAACTTATAACATATGGAACACCTGTCACCACCTTCAACATCATCTTCATGCCCCTTAATCATTTCATAATATTTCTTTGGTTCATATTCCCCCTCCACAAATAAAACAGGGTGCTTTAATGACATGGATTGGATTAAGTGGTCCTGCTCCTTGACTCTTCTATTATACTCTTCCTCTGGATATATATTGGGATTATAGTAGTAAATGGTAATGGCAAAGTAATTTGATAGATATTCTAGAACATAGCTACTACATGGTGCACAGCAACTGTGAATTAGAAGCTTAGGAGTCCAACCTGCCTTTCTTGCTTCGATTTCATTTATTATTTTATCCAGCTCTAGCTGATAATTCATAAAACTACTCCTATATTAGTCCTAGCTTTTTAAGCAGCTTTTCAAACTTTTTTTTATCAATGGGCTTGCCCGCATAAGCAGTACAACCTAGGTCAAAGGCCTTAACAACATTTCGCCTTTCACTTAAGCCAGTAGTCATAATAATCTTAGCTCTTTTTTCATCTGGAATACTTGATTCTTCCTCCAAACCCCTAATAAGCTTTAATGCTTGATATCCATCAAGTACAGGCATCATAATGTCTAAACATATCAGGTCATAGCCCTCGCCCTCTTCTAATGCCATAGAAAATGCTTCGAAGGCCTCCTTACCATCGACAGTAACATCACACTCACCATACTTTGACATGAATCTAAGCATAAATTTTCTGCAGGTAAAATCATCTTCAGCTATCAAAATCCTCACGTAATTCCCCCTTATTTGCTCATGCTACAAGTATATTGAAGCTTAATCTGCTTATATTTATATCATAAATCAGATTAAGCAAAATGAACAGGAGGTAATAAGTATCAGTTATGCTTCTTTTTCTTGCACTAATATACATTATATGTTATTAATGCACTTTTCAAGTAGGTCAAATAGGCTTTTCATCTGGTCTCTGGTTCCTATAGTAATTCTAAGATGATTATCTATTCTGGCCATATTAAAATAACGTACATATATATTATTTTGTCTTAATAGTTCATATAATTTCTTAGCAGGGATTTTTTCATGGGTAACAAATAAGAAATTCGCTCCTGACTTAGGAAAACTAAAACCTAATTGTGAAAATCTTTCCTCAGATTCCTTACGGATATCAATAATTTCCTGTGTAGTCTTGCTAAAATAATACCTATCCTTTACAGCCTCTACACCTGCAAGAATGGATGTTTTATTCAAGGTATATGAATTAAAGGAGTACTTTATATCATTTAAAGCCTTAATCAATGAAGCGCTTCCAATAGCATATCCTATTCGCATACCTGCCATTGATCTTGATTTTGAAAAGGTTTGCACAACTAGAAGGTTATCGTATTTATCAATTAATGAAATAGCAGATCTGCCTGCAAAATCAACATAGGCTTCATCAATTATCACTATAGAATTTGGATTATTAGCAACTATATCCTCTATAGTTGAAAGTTCCTCATATATAGAGGTGGGTGCATTAGGATTGGCAATAATTATTCCACCGTTTTCCTCATAATAATCCTCCTTAACTATTCCAAAGTTCTGATCTAGGGGCTTTAGCTCATAAGGAATCCTATATAAATCACACCAAACAGGGTAGAAGGAATAAGTAATATCAGGAAAAAGCACAGGTTTATCTGAATTGAAAAATGTCAAAAATGCCAGAGCAAGCACATCGTCAGATCCAACTCCTACAAACACCTGATCACTTTCAACATTATAGAAATTTGCTAGCTCATCTACCAATAACCCAATAGTTGGATCTGGATAAAGCCTAAGGCTGTCAAAATCCATATTCTTTAATACTCTTTTGACCCCTGGAGCAGGTGGAAATGGATTTTCATTTGTATTTAACTTAATTACTGAATTTCCCCTTGGCTGCTCACCAGGTACATAGGGTGTAACTCTTCTTATATTGGTCTCCCAAGCTTTAGTATTACCACTCACCTTATATCCTCCATTTACTTAAGGGTTGTTAATTACCATATTCCTTTGACAGTTTTTCAAAAGCAGGTAATGAACGCTCTATCATATCATAGTCTACACAATAGGCAATTCGAGCATAGCCAGGACAGCCAAAAGACGAACCAGGAACGATGAGTATATTGTGTTTTTTTGCTGCCTCACAAAACTTTTTGTCATCTTCCTCTAAGGCCTTAACAAAGAGATAGAAGGCCCCCTGTGGCTTTACACAGTCATAGCCATAAGATAAAAGATTATTATATAGAAGCTCTCTATTCCTATTATATATCTCTACATCTACTTTTGCATCTAAGCATCTAGCTACAGCCCTCTGTATAAGTGATGGGGCATTGACAAAACCTAAAATACGATTAGCCACATTAGCTGCAGAAAGTAGGTTTTCACTATCCTCTAGCTCATCGGGAATTACAAGATATCCAATACGCTCGCCAGGTAGAGATAGGGATTTACTATATGAGTATCCTACAATAGTATTCTTATAATACTTAGTTAGGTAGGGAACCTCAACATTATCATATACCAATTCCCTATAGGGTTCATCTGATATCAAATATATAGTAGTCTTTAACTCCTCCTGCTTTCTGTATAGTATATTAGCCAAGTCTTTTATAGTCTTTTCAGAATATACCACACCCGTAGGATTATTAGGAGTATTAATTATTACTGCCTTAGTCTTTTCATTTATCTTTCTTTCGAATTCATCAAGATCAGGCTGGAAATTATCAAGTTTGGGAGCTACTGTTACTAGGATACCATCATAGTTACTTACGTAATTGCGATATTCGCCAAAGAAAGGAGCAAAGGTTATAACCTCATCACCAGGATTTAAGAGAGATTTTAATATAACATTTAGGCCTCCTGCAGCCCCAACTGTCATAATAATATTTTTATTACATAGACTTGTGCCAAACCTTTGATTTATGGATATAGCTATTTTTTCCCTTACATCCTCGTGTCCAGAATTATTCATATATCCATGAACCTTACCTGGACTTTCTTCGTTAAGAACCTCTATTAGTGCTTCCTTTATTCTAACCGGAGGCTCTACGCTAGGGTTTCCTAAGCTAAAATCATATACATTTTCTTTACCATGTATATCAGCAAGTCTCTTACCCTCTTCAAACATTGCACGAATCACTGAACTATTCTTAACAAAATCTAGCATTTTATCAGAAATCATTAATTATCCCTCTCTCCCTTTTCAAAATAATAGACCTAACCTATCCAAACCTAATATCAAGATAATCTTTTACAATCTCAACACATTTATCAAATCCCAGTTGACTACTATTTAAGCAAAGATCATAATTTTTAGCATCCTCCCAGTTTCTACCGGTATAATACCTATAATAATCAGCCCTATGCTTATCAATAGATAGGATCTGCTTCTCAATTTCTTTCTCTGATTTACCTGTCATATCCACAAGCGTCTTAATACATGCTTCTAATGGTGCATGAACAAACACCTTAACTACATTGTCACAATCCTTCAAAATGTAGTCAGCTGCACGTCCTACTATTACGCAGTTTTCCTGCTCTGCTAATTCCTTAATTATTTTAGCCTGGTAATTAAACAAATTATCATTAGATACAAAATCATCACTATCAGGAGGAATTAGTTCTCCCTTATATGCCTTTCTAGCAATCTTAAAAAGTAGGCTCTTTTTTACTTTCTCATCTGCCTTAACAAATAACTCCTCATTAATCCCACTATCATCAGACGCTAGCCTCAATAGTTCACGGTCATAAAAGCTTATCCCTAAGCTCTCTGCCAACATTTTTCCAATTGTCTTTCCGCCACTACCATATCCTCTAGCTATTGTAATTACATATTTGCTCACACATATCACCTTCCCTGAATTTGTGAAGTCAACTAGTCTATTCTCCTAAGTATGCTTTTTTCACTGATTCATCATTCATCAATTTCTTAGCATCACCCTCTAGCACAACATTCCCAGTCTCTAAAACATATGCACGATGAGCAATAGATAGGGCTTTTTTTGCATTTTGCTCAACCAGTAGGACTGTAGTTCCACTCTTGTTGATGCTTTGGATTATATCAAATACCTCTTCCACAAGAAGAGGAGATAGGCCCATAGAAGGCTCATCCATCAATACTATCTTTGGTTTGGACATTAATGCTCTACCTATGGCAAGCATCTGCTGTTCTCCACCACTTAAAGTTCCGGCCATCTGGCCTTTACGCTCCTCTAATCGAGGAAATCTTTTAAATATTTGCTTTAGGGTTTCAACCCTCTCATCCTTATCATTTCTTGTATATGAGCCTAGCAAAAGATTATCATATACCGTAAGCTGGGAAAACACTCTTCTTCCCTCTGGTACATGAGCCAAACCCATGGATACAATTTTATGGGCTGGAATCTTCGTTATGTCAGCTCCATTATAAAGAACCTGTCCCTCTTTAGACGAAATCAAACCGCTAATCGTCTGCAAAATAGTGGTCTTGCCTGCACCATTTGCTCCAATTAAAGCTATGATTTCCCCTTCATTAACATTAAAGGAAACACCCTTTATGGCCTGAATGACTCCATAATACACTTGTAAATCCCTAACCTCTAACATCCCAATTCTCCCTTGA
>JAAYRC010000074.1 GCA_012518975.1 Clostridiales bacterium | reverse complement strand
ATCCACAGATTTCTTTTTTTTATACATTCATATCCCACAAGGACCACCATTGCTGTTGCTATAGTCTGCCTGGTTCCTGTTATTGAGAAAAAAGAATAGAACAAACAGGAATATATGATAAAACTCATTAAGGAATTACTAGAGTTTCTATATATCCATATTCCTAAAGCTCCTGTAAATATGACTGCTATAATAAATAAATAAACACGATAATTACTGGTAATTAACCTAATCAGCTTCTGAAATACTATATATCCAGGATCCTTTCCTAAGCTTCCACGGAAAAAAACATCTACTCTTTCTCTCCATAAGCTACTCCATGAAATGTTACCTACCTTTTCAAAATAATAACCATATTTTAAAGTGTCTGCACCTATTGATAAATGGCGAAGACCCGATAATAATATCCAATTAATTGAAGCTAATATGCAGAAAATCTTTTTATTCTTACAAGATCTAGCCTGTGAAAAAACCATCCCATAGATAAACAAAAGCAAAATATTTAATAAATAGATTTTCAATTAGTCTCACCTCAAATCATAATCATAGATTTTCTTCAACTAGATACTTCAAATCATTTTCTAAGTTGTTTTGAATACTTTTTATCTGATGATTTTTCTGTCCACACTCCCATGACTTCTTAGCATATTGTTTTCTAATTCCTTCTGATTTAATTAATATTTCTAATTTGTTTTTTATCTGGCTTTTCCTATAAGCAATAAGTGCTCCTTTGTTGGTTGACAAGTAATCTATGGAGGATAGTCTTCTAGCTCCAACAGCATATATAGATCTTCCACTCTTAAAATAATCTACCAGCTTTGTAGAAAATGATAGCCTTACCTTAAGACCTTCCCTTATATCAAATGATTCCACATGTATTAAGACATCTGCCTCTTGTAGGATAAAAACCAGTTGATCTGAGGAAACAAAGTCCATTATACGAACACTTTCAGGAAAATATAAACTACGCTTAATTCTATAGCTAAAAGGACTAGATGTATAAATATATAAGATAGCTTTTATTTTATCTCTATTTATTTCATCTAAAGCAGAAGCAATAAGTGCCAGGGTTTTATACCGTCCTGAACCAATATTTCCCGAGTATACTAATTTTAGAGGATGGTTATTTCCTTCATATACAGGTTGTTTAGAAAATTCAAATCCTTTATATAATATTTTACAGTTTCCTTTGAAGGCTTTATCATATTCATCCTTCTGTTTTTCTGATATTACATACATTAGAGAAGATAATTTAGCTATTGTTCTCAATTTCCTTCTCTGCAAAAGCCTATTTATCCAGAAGTAAGGTGATAGGGAAAATTGTTTTAATGTATATACATCGTCCCATGCATAAACAACTAAGGGTAGTTTAGTATAAGCTTTAAGAAAGATAATCATCTCATTTAAATAACTTCGGTCTAAAAAATGCGCAAATATAAGGTCCGGTTTAAAGTCATCTACAAATTTTTTCAGGTCATCACATATCCAGTTCTTGAAACTCCAAATCAAATCTCTTAGAAAAAAGAACATTTGAAAACGATGTGTACGCATAAAATCGTATACTTTACTTTGCTTAACAGGACCTTTTGCTGCCTTATTATTATCCGGAAATGTATAAGCACATTTATGTTTCGGATTCACTAAATTCCTAAGAATATTTTTCTCACTAATATGCAGATGGTGTTTGACAAAATCTGTATCTGGTCTTCCCCCACCACAGCATATATAGGCTATTTCTATATTATCAATACGATAAAATATATTTGTATAGGTATTACCAATATTGTTATCATTTCTCCATGGGCTGCAAGATACAACTAATATTCTCATATTCCATACACCATCATATTTTATGATATCTTTTAACATGTTTACTTGGGTTTACTATGGTTTTCTTTAATCCACTATTAAAATCAACTCTTGAATAATTACTATAAGGCTTATCAGATAGGCTAGTACTATAGGAAACTCCACCAAAAATTTTAATTATTACTGGGAGCTTATGAAAATGACTTATTATTCTACCAATTCTTAATGAATACAAGACCCTTTTCTGGTATATATCAACGATTTCAGCTAATAAGGCAAAAGTACTTATGCCCTCCCCATCCTGTGGATGAAAAATCCCTTCTCTTCTATCTTTGATTAATTGATAAATAAATCTACTTAAATTATCAATATATAAAAAACCTTGTTTACAGTTTGTAAAAGTAACAGGAATAACTGGTGTTAATTTAACTAACTTTACAAATGAATTAATATAGTTACCAGGGCAACCATATCCGTATATGTTTGGTGGTCTTACAATAGACACCCTAAAACTTTGTGAATTTAGTTTTATTAGCTTTTTTTCGGCCTCCAATTTACTTCTGCCATAAAAGCTATTGGGCTTTATGGAAGTTTTTTCATCAATTACATTTCCTAAAGGTAATTTCTTACCCTCACCATAAACTGCCATGGTTGATAAGAATATAAATTGTTCCACATGACTGTCCTTTGCTTTTATGGCAACTTTATAAGGAAGGATTGTATTAACTTTATAGTAAGTCGACCAAGGTATTTTCTCTTTTTTCTTATGCACAATTGCTGCCACATGTATTACAGTATCATAAGACCTAAAGTCATAATCTATCCAAGCTGGATCTCTCATATCCAATTCGTCCACTATAATGTGGCCAGTCTTTTCTAACCAAGCTTTTATATTTCTTCCTATATAGCTACTACTACCTGTGATTAATACCCTCATGTTTTATTCCTTTCAATAAATGCACTCTATTTTTTAACAACTTCTTCGAAAAAACCCTAGAATCAAAATGACTTTTTGCAAATTCATAGCCTAATTCACCATACATATATCTCTTTTCTGCATTATTAATTAATTCTTCAACTCCATCAACTAGTGCATTCACATCTTTTACTCCTATGGTAATACCTGTAACATTGTCTATCATAGCATTAACTGGACCTGGTATATCTGTTACAATTACAGGTACTCCCATGGCCTCTGCTTCTACGACTGACATACCAAATCCTTCTCTATGACTAGGTAGAATAAAAATATCCATAGCAGCCATATGTTTTTCCACATCAGATACTCGATTTGTTTTTATAATATTTTTGTTTTGGTAAAACCAATCCAATAATTCAGGGTTAATTGAGTCTTCTTTTTCAATCGGTCCAATAAAAATTAATTTTAGATTATTATATCTTGATTCTAATATCTTGAATCCTTCAAAAAGCTCTACACAGCCTTTTTCTTTGCCTAAACGCCCCACAAAACCTAAGACCATAGACTCTTCCCCTATACCATATCTATCACGTATTTCTTTACGATATATATCTTTCTTTCTTATATTAAATCTAAATAAATCAACACCTTTTGCACTACCATTCCATATAACACAACTTTTCTTTTTGGAGTAGAACCATCTTTTTCTGCAATAATTCAAGTTTCCAAAACTATCAGGCTGTATCTGGCTTGATAGTAAACATATGATTCTCTCTATACACTGAAATATGAATCTTTTAAGGCCTCTCATGGTCACATAAACCATACCCCATTGGCAATATAAACGTATAGGAACCCTAGCTAAATATGATGCAATTGCTGTATATAAACTAGCATTTGGTGTGGAATATTGAACCATATGATATTTCCCTTTTTTAAGTACTTTATATAAAAGATATGTGGCTTTTATAGACTTAAATAAATTCACTCCCCTAGGCATTGGTATATTAATAGGCTTAACATAGGGATATTCCTCTTTTAGTTGTCTTTCATAATTGGATGTCATATTACATATCACTGTTAGGTCAAAGTTATTGGCATTATATAAGGGTAAAAAGGGTTTAATCCAATTATCAATAGAGCTTGACATTGTAGTGACTATACAATAACGATATGGCTTATTTACTTTTGTACTAAGCCCAGAATACTTTTCCATATAATTTTTTATATTGTTAGTAATAAGGTCATATAAGCGATTTCTAGTATTGTCAGAAAGATAAGAATTATGTGGAGTGATTATTACATTTTCCAAATCCCATAATGGACTCTGGCTACTTAAGGGCTCTTCTTCAAAAACATCAAGGCCTGCCCCTAGTATTTTTTTATCTTCTAAAGCTCTAGTCATTGCACTCTCGTCAATTAAAGCCCCTCTTGACACATTAATTAGAATACAATTTCTATTAAGCTTAGCTAGCCTAACCTTGTTTAAGAAGTGATAGTTTTTCTTTGTAAGACCTAGTGCTAATATAAGAATATCAGCCCTATTTATAACCTTGTCTATATCTTCATATAGATAGAACTCGTCGGCCAAATTAGTTTCAATAATACATAGGTCTATTCCTATGATATATACATCAAATGGGCGTAATCTTTTTGCAATCTCCCTGCCCACATTTCCAAATCCAACTATTATGGCTGTTTTATCTCTTAATTCAAGAAGGTCATCTTGCTTTATCCAATTGTGACTAGATTGAAGCTGATTAAAGATTCTACTTTTCTTATATAATTGCAGAATCATCAATATAGCCCATTCTGCCATTGGAACACTATATACACCCTTAGCATTTTTTACTTGGATATTTGATGATTTTATATAGTCCATGGGTATTCTGTCAAAGCCTGCACTGGTTAGCTGAATAAATTTAAGTTGTTTAAAATTCTCTATGGGATTGTATAAGAAGAGCGAATTACAGACTACAATATCTACCTCGGATACATCCCTGGTGATTTTATTTCTCTCATCTTTTATATAGATTACTTCCCCGACTATCTCTTCTAATTCCTTTATTTGTTCACTTGTATATGAAAAAGCTCCAGTTAGCAATAGCTTCATATTATTTCCCTACCTTTTTTATGTTTTCTTCAATTTCATATACTTTTTTCTTTAATATCCTTTGACTCTTTAGAAAATACAAATAATCCTTCTTAGATAAATATTCTTCAAATCTCCGAATCTCTTGAACCCCTTCTTTAAATACTTTTTCTATAGTTTGATAATCTTCTACTTTACTGGCATTGCAAAAGCTTCTAGATAAAATAACCATACTCGATCCTAGTCGATAAAATTCTCGTATTATATACTCTGCCGGTAGGACACCATTTTTTAGTCTGGCAATTCCACCAAATCCGTATGGGATTTTTTTTGCTTTGAATTTATTACATAAGCTTTCAACAGTACCATCTGCCAGCAATGAAAACATGAATTTTCGTTTGTAACCAATATGGAGGTCATTTAATCCTATATATACATAATCAATTCCAGGGACACTTATTATAGAGTCTATATTCTCTACTGCCTCAGGAGTTTCTACAAGCAAGCATGTTTTTATATCACCATCAGTATAAGCAATAAATTGTTCTACTTCTTTTTTTGTTTTAAAGAATGGCAGCATAATAATATCAGCCCCAGCTTGAATCACTCTTCTAATCTCCTCTTTTGAGCCATGATATATGGGGTTGATTCGTACAATAATCTTTGCTTTACTTATCTTGTCTTTTATATCCTTTATATCTTCTAGCTTATGATGAGAAATCACAGTATCAAGGTGGCCTTGACGCTCTTTTTTTCCTATTACTTCAAGATCTATAAATATCCAATCAACTCCACTATCTTCAGCTATTTTAGCTATATTCTTATCATTGCTTATGTACATAAGCTTAAGGGGCCTAGTCTTCCTATCCTTTGCTGCAGTTTCAGCAACATTCAAATTTCTACTCATAGACAAGACTTTATAGATTGTAATAAATACTATCTTTAAATCTTGAATAAATGAAAATTTATCTACATATTCTATATCATATTCTATTCGCCTGTCCCATTCTAAGCCTTTTCTTCCGCGTATCTGAGCTAGACCAGTAATGCCTGGAACCACCATAAATCGTTTTTTTTCCGGTATGGTATATTCAGAAAAAGGCCAGGGATGGTAAGTAAGGGGAGGTCTAGGCCCTATAAATGACATCTCACCTTTAAGGATATTTATTAATTGAGGAAACTCATCAATACTGCTTGCCCTTAATATTCTGCCAATTCTATTTACTCTTGTATCACCTTTTAATTCATATACTCCTTCTTTTTCTGCACCCAAATACATGGTGCGAAATTTATACATGGTAAATTCTTTCCCATGTAATCCCAGACGCAACTGTTTGTAAAATATAGGGCCTTTTGACTCTAGCTTAATTAGTATTGCAACTATGATAAAGAGTGGAAGTAGAATGATAAGGCCAAGAATAGAACATATAATATCAAGATGTCTCTTTACTACTTTATATTCCAAAATCAAAGAACACCTCTCATAGTTTCTTAAGTTTAATATATGAAAGGAATAGAATTTGGTGATTTTTTAGCAAGAGCCCTATAATTAACTTTTTATAAATGTTGGAACGGCCATTATTAGGGCTTCTTTAATTAGAGATTTGTCTTTTGTCTCCAATGCCTTTCTTAAATTCTCTAATATTGTTTCAATTTCATCTTGTGAAATTGTATAATGTTTTTCAATAAAAATTTTCGCATTCTCCGTTTCAGATAGATCATCATTATGCATTAGCAATTCTTCATATAATTTTTCACCAGGCCTTATACCAATTTCTTTGATTGGAATTTCAGTATATGGGATGTGTCCCATTAGCCGTATTAAATTTTCTGCTAATTTTAATATATTGACTGGTTGGCCCATATCTAGGACATAAGTTTCTGATTGAGATTTCATAGAACAAGCCCTTAAAACCAACTGTGAAGCCTCAGAAATAGTCATAAAATACCTATATGCCCTTTTATCAGTAATAGTAACTGGACCACCTTGTTCAATTTGCTGCCTAAAAAGTGGAATAACAGAACCATTTGAACCTAATACATTACCAAACCGTACTGTAACATAATCCGTAGAACTTATTCCCTTCATACTTTGTACAATCATTTCACATACTCTTTTACTTGCCCCCATCATACTAGTTGGATTAACTGCCTTATCAGTAGATATAAGTACAAATTTCTTGGCATTATATTTATGAGCTGCATGTACAGTATTATAAGTTCCAAAGATATTATTTTTTATTGCTTCATCTGTACAATCCTCCATAAATGGAACATGTTTATGTGCTGCAGCATGAAATATTATATCTGGTCTATAGCGTTCAAATAATAAGTCTATCTTATCTTTATCCTGAACAGAAGCAATCTCAACTGTAAGCTTTAAAGAATCCTTATACTTGCTGATTAATTCTTGCTGGATACTAAAGGCATTATTCTCATAATTATCGATAATGATTAAATGCTTTGGACCTGACTTAGCAATTTGACGACATAATTCTGAACCTATAGATCCCCCTCCACCTGTAACCATAATGGTCTTTTTGTTTAAATATGAATTGATTTCTGTTTCATCAAAAGAAATTGACTTTCTTCCTATAAGTTCATCCACTTTAAAATCTCGAACTGAGGATAATAACTTATGCCCATTTTGTAAGATAGAAATTAGGTCTGGGAGTATCTTAACTTTAATATTTGACTTAGTAACCTTCTCTAATATTTCTTTTTTTCTTTCTTCTATAAGTGATGGGATTGCCACTATAACCTCACTTACAGGAATTTCTTTTACAATATCGTTAAAACGGTCTATTGGACCATATACCATTAGACCCCGTATCTTTTTACCAATCTTATTAATATCATCATCTATAAAACAACAAGCAGAATAATTGGTTTTTGCATTATAGATTATTTCATTTAACAAAAGAACACCTGCACTGCCTGCCCCAATAATCGCTAATGGCATTTTATTTCTTGACTTATTTAAGATATATCTACGATATCTCCTATATAAAAAACGAAGTAAAAGCATTAGTAAAATTGAAACTGAACAAGATGATATAGTAAATATCAAGGTCGTATTTATTGTAAACAAAAAATAATTTACTGGATAATAGAGAGAAAAACCCAATATTACTCCAAGCATTAATTTTATATATTCATTGTACTCAGCATATTTCCAGATACTATTATAACTTTTTAGTAAAAACTGCGAGATTGTAATGAATAGTAATATAATGGATATATGCTTTAGAAACATAAGAAAATCAGATTTAACAAATTGGACTAGCCTACCATAAGGTATCCAGTAATACAATATATAGCAAGTTATAAAAACAATAAAAATATCTATAATAAAAAGTAGTTTTGCCTTGAATTTATTTAATTTCATTTATAATTCACTTCCTTTAACATAATCCTAGCTGCATCATTTCTTAACCTTATTCCCTTGCTAATAGATTCTGCATTATTTTTTAATTGGGCACTATAAGAAATCCCTATCTCATTTTCAATAATAACAAAGGCATCCTTTAGGTTAGGAGGCCTCTTAATTATGTTGTGACAGTCACTTCCTATTACATCAATAAATCCTTTTTTTATATAATTAAGTGCTGTTTTTCTATGCTTCTTATGGATAATTGTATTTGCATTTACTTGCATAACACAAGCTAAGTTCATTAATCGCTTTATGTTGTTTTTATT
>JAAYRC010000017.1 GCA_012518975.1 Clostridiales bacterium | reverse complement strand
TGCTGAACGGGTTGGACTTGATATTTGGTTTTCCACTACCAATTATGCTTGCTCTGCTTTTAAACGAGCTTGCATTTAAACGATATAAAAAGTTTACCCAGACTGTTGTTTATTTACCACACTTTTTATCATGGATTATTATTAGTGGTATTGCTAAGCAACTGCTTGCTCCTCGTACAGGTGTAGTAAATGTTCTGCTTGGAAAGGCGGGAGTAGGCCCAATTAACTTCCTTATGGAAAACGGCCTATATGTTGCAACCTATATAGCCTTAGGACTATGGAAGGAGATGGGTTGGAACACCATTATTTATCTAGCTGCAATTACAGGTATTAATCCTGAACTATATGAGGCGGCTGAAGTAGATGGAGCTTCTCGCATAAGAAAGATATGGCACATTACGCTACCAGGAATTCGTTCTACTATAGTTGTATTATTAATTATGAATATGGGACGTATCCTAGGAAGCGAATTTGATCGTCCATTTGCTATGCAAAATGATTTGGTTATGAAGTTTGCAGATGTATTAAGTACCTATGTATACCGTGTAGGTATCAGAGGATCTCAATTCTCCCTAACAGCTGCAATTGGTTTATTCCAATCATTAGTCTGTGTGGTTTTTCTGTTATTAGCTAATTCAATAGCCAAACGCTTTGGTGAGCGTGGAATATGGTAAGGAGGTGCAGTACTAATGGTTAAGTCAAGAAAAAGAAAAATAGATGATATTGTTATTGCAGTAGTTTGTTTTTTGTTTGTTCTAATTTGTTTATTGCCTATGGTTAATATTTTTGCTAGGTCATTAAGCTCTTCCCAGGCAATGATTAATAATAGAGTTTCATTTTGGCCTGTGGAGTTTACCTTGGAATCCTACTATTATGTGTTGAAGGATAGTGCTTTTGTCCGTTCTTTATGGTGGACAGGCATTTTAACACTCATATGTACAGTTGTGTCACTTGTTATAACCACTTTAGCATCATATCCTTTGATTTATGATGACCTAAAGGGTAGGAAGTTCTATAATGGCATGATGCTAATGACGATGTACTTTAGCGCTGGTACTATACCGAATTATCTGCTAATGAAGCAATTGGATTTGCTTGATAATCCTTTAGTATTGATAATTCCCAACTGTTTGTCAATTTTCAACATGATTATACTTAGAAGCTTTTTTGCTGATGTGCCTGTAAGCTTGAGGGAATCAGCCCAGCTAGACGGTGCAGGCCCCGTAAATGTTCTTCTTCGGGTTTATCTGCCTTTATCGAAGCCTGTTATGGCTACATTGGCATTGTTTTACGCGGTTGGTAGATGGAATGGTTTTTCGGATGCCTTAATGTATATATCAAATCCGAAATATGCACCAATTCAATTGAAGTTATATCAGATTATTAACAATAGATCATCAATTGAGATTGGGGCACAAGAAGGATTTGCTACCCCAACAGCAAGTGAAGGGCTAAAAGCTGCTTCTGTTATGTTTGCTACAGTTCCTATTTTACTAATATATCCATGGTTACAACGCTATTTTATAGCAGGAGTTACCCTAGGAGCAATTAAGGAGTAATTCAAAGAAAAATATGTACTTATCTTGTTAGATATCAACGATACTAATAAATTCGTTGTTATTTATAAAAATATGTTAGGAGGATGTAATATGAAAAAGAAATTGTTGTCAATCCTACTTGTTGGTGTGATGATTGTCAGCGTTTTGGGGGGTTGTGGCAGTAAAGATCCAGACGCGACTAAGGATCCAGATCCAACAAATACCACAGATAATAACGGTGGAAAAACTGGTGACACTAATGTGGATGGAAAGCCTGAGTATAGTGAAATCACAGTAGAAATATTCGATCGTGGTACTGACGGTGGAAAAACCGACCCTACAAACAACTATTATACTGATTGGATTAAGAAAAAGGTTTTAGAGGAACTGAATCTAGGAGTTACCTTCGTGGCAGTATCACGTTGGGAGGAGACAGAACAGCTTAATAACCTAATGGCTGCTGGAACAGCACCAGATGTATGTATGACATATAGTGGTGATCTGATAGCAAATTACCGTGATTTGGGTGGTCTAACTGATCTATCTCCATACATTGACACTTTACTACCAGACCTTAAGGAATTCCTTGGACCTGACCTTGCACTACCAGGTCGTGACATGATTGTTAGAAATATGGATACTGAAACTGGTGAAGTTCATTCACTACCAGCACGTCGTATGAATGTTGCTCAGGTTTCTACTTTTATACGTAAGGACTGGCTTGATAAGCTTGGCTTACCATTGCCAACAACAACACAGGAATACTATGATGCATTAGTAGCTTTCAAGGAGCAGGATCCAGGTGGAGTTGGTGCTAACAATGTTGTTCCTTTCACAATGACAAGCGATGTTCGCTGGCGTGCATCAACACTTCTTGAATCCTTCGTGGACCCTAACCTTTCTGATGAGGACCGTTGGATTAATACGGTTATTGACCGTCAATATCTATTACCTGGATATAAAGAGGGCGTTCGTTTCTTAAATAAGATGTATAATGAAGGCCTAATTGATAATCAGTTTGCACTCTATAAAGATGATACTGATAGTGATAACTTAATTAAGAGTGGTGTTGTGGGTTCCTTTATCCATAACTGGGACCAGCCATATAGAGATACACCAGGTCTTTTACGTGACCTAAAGGAAAATGTTCCTGATGCAGAAATTGTATCAATTGATCCTTTCGTAAATAGCGCTGGCAAGACTAGTAAAGGTTTGTATGATGCGGCAGGTCTAAGTTATTTTGTTCCTGCAAACAGTAAAAATGTTGAGGGTGCTCTTCGTTACATCAACTGGCTGTCTAAATTCGAGAATCGTTATTACTTGCAGATCGGTGATGAGGGTGATACTCATGTGATGGTTGATGGAGTTCCTCAGCTTATTCCAGCAGAGAATGAGAAGATTATGAACTCTGGTCAGAACCTAGACTATACTATCATAATTAATGGTCTTGATGTTGGTGATCCTGAAAAGAACGCTAAGGCTCTTTCTGCTTCATATTCAGTTGATTCAGACCTGATTATTAAAGCTTATGAAGACGCTATGCGTAACGGACGTCCTGCAGTTATTGTTCCTGTGACATTAAGTGCTGCTGGTCCTTATACTCAGGTGCTTACAGATAAGGGAAATGAGCTTATGTCTGGAGCTGTAACAGCAAGCCCTGATAAATTCGATAGTGTATGGGATAGAGGTATTGAAGAATGGCTTGATTCTGGTGCTCAAGAAATTATAGATGAGCGTGCTGCAAAATATGCAGAGTATAAAGAATCAAATTAATGATTTGTATGTTTATAATGAAAGAGGCCTTGCTAATGCAATGCCTCTTTTTAGATTCTTTCTAGACTATTCAATTGTTATTTGTTTTTTATCATCAAGCTTTGCTACTTTTTTTTCTTTAGGGAACACAAGACTAAGTATACCATTATTGAATGTTGCCTTAACATCTTCTTCTTTAAGTGTATCACCTACATAGAAACTTCTCTTACAGCTTCCACTATAGTGTTCTCTTCGGATGTAATTATCCTTTTTATCGCTTAAATTTTTATATTCTTCCTTAGTAGCTGATATGGTTAGATAGCCTTTATTTAGGCTAGCAGTAATGTCTTTTTTATCATAGCCAGGAAGCTCAATTTCTAGTTGATAGCCATTTCCCAAGTCCTTTATGTTGGTATTCATGGCACTGGATACTGGAATTTGACCTATTATTGGTAATCTGAACATGTTATCAAACCCTTCGAAAAAATCCTCTACAAAATTATTTTTAAAAATACTTGGTAACAACATAATTATTCCTCCTTCTATTAATAAAGTATTAAGATTAATAAGTTGCGTCAATTCTATATCATATATGTGTTCTATATGAACTATAACATATACAATAATACCTGTCAAGATGATAAAATATGATTTCACAAAAAATTCATAAATATATTTCTTAAGCTTTGGTTAATTTTTATGTTTATACTTGCAAAGACTATTAAAAACCAGTATAAATGAGATAATAGGTATAAGAATTAGAATTTTACATCTGTATAGGATATAGTTAAAGAACAAGGGGGTTAATGTTCATGACTAAATTGATAAATAAAAAAGTATTACTTATTGTAAATCCCATTTCTGGTAGATATAATTCCAAGAATAATCTAGGGCAGGCTATAGAAGTATTACAAAGCAATGGATATCATATTACTATGAGAAAGACTGCTTCTAGGGGACATGCAACAGAATTGGTTTTAACATATGGTGAGGAATATGATATTGTTGTTTGTAGTGGAGGAGATGGGACTCTTAATGAAGTTATATCTGGTGTTATGTGTCTTGACAAAGATATAATATTGGGATATATACCGTCAGGGACAACTAATGACTTTGCGAATAGCTTAAATTTGTCTGACCGTATGGAAACTGCAGCAAAGACTATTATTAATGGTTGGCCTAGGCCGGTAGATATAGGTTTGTTTGGAGAAAATAGATATTTTAGTTATATTGCTTCTTTCGGAGCGTTTACAGGAAGTTCTTACTCTACTCCACAATTAAATAAAAACTTGATAGGACACCTAGCCTATGTATTGGATGGGGTAAAGGATATTCCAAATATAAGACCTTATCATATTCGGGTAGAAGCTGATGGAAAGACCTATCAGGGTGAATATATATTTGGTGCTGTTAGTAACTCTTTGTCCATAGGGGGACTTATTAAGTTAGATATAAATAATGTTGATTTAAATGACGGCTTGTTTGAAATAATATTGGTAAGAAATCCAAAGTCACCAATTGAGTTAAGTAGAATACTTAAATCGATTAGAAAGAAAGAGTATGATGATAAGCTTATTGACTTTTTTAAGGCAGAAGAGGTAACCTTTTACATGGATGATATGATTCCATGGTCCATAGATGGAGAGTATGAACCGGGTGCGAGTAAGGTTACTATAAAGAATATCCATAATGCTATAAATATTTTAGTTGATTAGCTATGATTTGATTTGAATTTAGATAAATAATTGATATGAAGCTTTGACGGGGCCAGGGTTGAAATAAGTATAATAAAGTCATATAATATGATTAGTAAGCTGATTTTATCAATTGCCTAAGTAAGGAGCATCAAACTAATGGATAAACAGGAATATGAGTCAGAAAATGAGGACCAATTAAATGCTGGAGAAACCACAGAAGTAAGTAATAGTGAGTCAGATAGTGAATTAGATAGTGAAGCGGATATAGATGAAAAGGGTAAGACAGGTTTAAATAAAAGCAGACTTAAGAAGGGTTTTGCTATTGCTGGGGTTATCCTTCTAGTTCTGCTTCTTGTTTTTGCTTGGTTATTATTTACTAAAAGCGGACGTAGGGTAATTTATAAAATAGCCGGAAGCTTTATATATCAGAGTATTGATAAGGAAGAAGATATCGAGATAAGCTCAGTAATTGGATGCATAGATGAGGATACATCTATAAGTCAAAATGACCAAAAAGAAGATATAGATAATAGTAATATGGATATTATAAAGGAAGAGGTCATACTCAAGCCAGCTGTGGAACCAAGACAAGAAGATTATGTTAGCAATTATCTTGTACTTGGCTTGGAAAGTGAGAATGCTGACTCCATTATGATTGCTTCAATAAATACAAGGGATTGCAGCATTAAGCTAGCATCCATATTAAGGGATTCCTATATTGAATTTGAAGACTGTAAGCCTAAAAAGTTAAATGCCTTTTTTTCTATGGGTGGAGCAAAGGCTCTTGTGGATGTAATTGAGGATAAATTTAGAATTAAAATAGATGGATACGCCTATATTAACTATGGATCTTTTGAGAAAATTGTAGATTATCTTGGAGGAATTTCAATTGAGCTTGGAGATAAGGAGGCTAGATATCTAAATACTACTAACTATATATCAGAACGTGAAAACCGAAATGTAAAACCAGGAATGAATGTTCTAAACGGTAATCAAGCACTTGGATATTGCCGTATAAGACTAGTAGAGACAATTGGTGGCGCCAATGATGACTATGGTAGGACCTTAAGACAACGTAGGGTTTTAAAATCACTTTTTAATAAATATAAGTCAAAGAACATGTTTGATTTAATACGTATATCTGAGTATATACTAGGTTATGTTAAAACCAATGTTACGCAAGCTCAAATTGAAAAAGCAATTGAGGATATAGTTGAAAATAAAATAACAGATATGGATACGATTAGGATTCCAGTAAACGGTGCTTACGAGGCACCCAAAATACATAATGGAGTTAAATATCCAATAGTATATGACTGGGATGAAAATATTATGGAGCTATATCGTTTTATTTATTTAGATTCAGAAGAAGAGTCAAAAGTTAATCTTGAAAAATACAGACAAAATAATTAAATTTATCTTGTTTGGAAAGAGATTAGTTGGGATTTGAAAAAAATTCACTTCTTCTTCGTAGTTCTTCAGCTTGTTTTTTAGCTATGTATTTACCTAAAGTATTATTTTTCTCGATAAATTTACAGCCATATAAAAAAGAATCAAGATTGGTAATAAATTCCTTACGTATAATTCTGGCAGAAGTATTTATGAGAAAATGGTCATCTTTAATTTTTATTCTAAAAGTACGTTTAAGATCAAGATCCTCTTTAGTAATAATGCTTATGCCAGTTTCACTAATATCCTTAATTAATACCTTTAGTTGAACAGGGCCTGATGCCGAGTTGATGTATATTGGCATTTCTTCTCCTATATAGGTCCTGTATGCTTGTCTACGGTTATAGGCTTTGCCCTCGCCTTGCAGATCGATTTTATTATAGATAAGGCCGTTATACCTAACAAGTTTAACAGTGACATCATACCAAATATATACCTTACCATCATCTAGCTTGACGATAAAATTAATAGTGCAATCATCAGTAAATCCAACTGTTTGATCGTCTACTTTTATAGCAGAAATTAATATTGAATTATCAATTATAAATTCTATATTACTATTAAAGACCATTGTATGACCATTGCACTTTACGTCAAGTTCTATATTTGCAGCAGAAGGAATATTGTCAATAAGCATATTTACACCCCCAAAACTAGTTACATATGATAATATATTTATTATATTTTACTTTAGGACAAATGACAAGCTTAATAAGGGCAATTGATGTAATCATACAATAAAAAAACTGCAGATTACTATAAAGTGAATAAATTTTTTATGCATTATGATTAATAATTGATAAATACGAGACAAACATGGAGGCAATAAAATGATATATCCTGCTAATTTAGAAAAAAGCTTTAGCCTTGGTGTGACGGGGACGTCCTCAGGCTTTGATAATGAAGTGGATTACAGGCGTCTTGATAATGCTATTAAGCATTTTGAAGACCTTGGCTACAGCCTTATTACGACGCCTAATGTAAGGACATGCTACAAGGGGCGAAGCTCCATGAAGAATATTAGAGCAAAGGAATTTATGAAGCTTATTGAGGATCCTAAGGTGAGAGTTATATTTGCAGCTAGTGGTGGAGACTTTTTAGTTGAAATGCTACCCTATCTGGATTATAAATCCCTTAAGGATAATCCAAAGTGGATACAGGGGTTCTCTGATACCACAGGTTTGACTTTTACTATAACCACCAACCTTGATATCGCCACAATATACTCTTATAATTTTAGTAGTTTTGGAATGGAGCATTGGCACAAATCCCTATCGGATAATATATTAATTCTTGAGGGTAATGATATAGTGCAGAAAAGTTTTGACCTTCATCAAGATGGATATTATAAAAGGATAACAGGTCTTGAGGGGTTTGTTCTAGAAAAGGAGGTTGAATGGAAAAACATTCACCCCACTAAATCAAAAAAAGATGATGAAATTCAATTAAGGGGTCGCGCTCTAGGAGGGTGCTTAGATTGTCTCCTAAATATAGTTGGTACAAGGTTTGATAAAACTGTTGATTTTGTGGAAAAATACGCTGATGATGGGGTCTTATGGTTTCTAGAAAGCTATGATCTAGGTAGTGCGGCTATGGTTAGGGGACTCTGGCAGCTTAAGGAGGCTGGTTGGTTTAAAAATGCAGTTGGTTTTGTATTTGGTAGACCTGCTATGTACGATATGGCTTACGATATTTCCTATGAAGAGGCTATATGTTCGGTACTAGATGAGCTGGATATTCCCATTATCATGGATGCAGATATAGGACATAAGCCACCGCAATTTACTATGATAAATGGTGCTATTTGGACAATAAAGAGTTATAATGGAAAGGGAACTATAACTTTTGAAAGAAGGTAAGATTAAAGCATATGAAAACACAAGCGGATAAATTGCAAACAGAAACGGATAATTTGCAACCAGAAGCGAATAATATACAAACAGAAGCGGATAATATACAAACAGAAGAAATTGATAAAGAGACAAATAAGATCAATGAATCCACAAATGATGATAGTACTTCCCATAAGAAAAATAATATTAGCACCTTATTATTTCCTTGCTTATTTTTTGTTGGAACATTGATCTATTTGGAATTAGTAGCTCATTTGTTTATATATAAATCCATAGATGGAAAAATAATATATCCTATTTTTTTTGCTATGCCTGTAGGCATAATATTTGCAATATTAACAGGTTTTTTTAGTAAATACATTAATACACTTATCATGTGGCTATTAACAATAGTCACATGCTTTATATTTGGTTTACAAATAGTCTATTATAGTATCTTTAAGGTATATTTGTCATTAAGTTCTTTCGGAATGGCAGATGATGCAGTATCGGAGTTTGGAAGGGAAGTTTATAATGCTATTCGTACAAATATACCTTCAATTATCTTGTCATTTCTTCCATTGCTTATCTTATGTTTTTTAATCAAAAAAGTCTTTTCATGCGAGAAGAGAAAACTTAAGGACCAAGGTTTTCTACTTATAGGAGCTGTGGGCCTACATATAATTGCATTACTTTTGTTACCAATTTACGGCAAACAAGACTATAGTCCTTATGAACTTTATCATCATAGCAAGGTTCCTGACCTAAGTGCAAAGCAGCTAGGAGTCATTACCCTTACTAGGTTTGATTTAACAGGTATCTTAAAAGATGATGATTTAATTATAATTGAAACCCAGCATGTTTCAAATGAAGATGTATTTAATACAGATGAGATAATTCATAGTCCAACCATACCCCCAAGACCGACTGCTGGACCCTTAACAGAAGGGCAAGAACAAGTAAAGGAAGAGTTACAGCCAACAGTACCTGCCCTTCCTACTCAAATACCAATAGATACTTCGCCTAATATAATGGATATAGATTTTGAAGTGCTTGCAGAGAATGAAGAAAATGACCAAATAAGATCACTTCATAATTATTTCGCTACAATTGTCCCAACAAATAAGAATGAATATACAGGGATGTTTGAGGGTTATAATCTTATCATGATAACAGCAGAGGGGTTTTCTCCATATGCAGTACATGAGGAACTGACTCCTACCCTATATAAAATGACCAAAGAAGGCTTTGTATTTAATAATTTCTATACTGCTCTTTGGCAGACAAGTACCAGTGATGGAGAATATGTAGCTATGACTGGTATGATACCAGTGGGTTCAAGGAGTATGTATCATTCAAGAAACAATCTGATGCCCTTTGCCTTGGGAAATCAGTTTAATCTTTTAGGGATTGAAAGTAAGGCATATCATAACCATTCCCATACTTATTATGAGAGACATGAAACTCATCCAAACCTAGGTTATAGGTTTAAGGCAAAAGGAAATGGTCTGGTGCTTGATTCAGATGTATGGCCTGGTTCAGACTTAGAAATGATGCAGAATACGGTTGATGAATTTATTAATGAAGACCAGTTCCATATATATTATCTTACAGTAAGTGGCCATATGAATTACAGCTTTGTTGGTAACAGTATGTCCTTTAAAAATAAAGACTTGGTAAAAGAACTTCCTTATTCATCTGATGCAAGGGCCTATATAGCTTGCCAGATTGAGTTTGACCGTGCCATGGAGGAACTCATTAGGAGATTAACTGAGGCAGGGATAATAGATAAGACTGTTATTGCTATTAGTGCTGACCATTATCCCTACGGATGGGAAAAAGAAAAAATAGATGAACTTGTGGGTCATGAAGTGGACCCCTACTTTGAAATATATCGTAACCATTTTATCTTATGGAATCCTGAAATGGAAGAGAATATTATTATAGATAAGCCAGCCTCAAGTCTAGATATTCTTCCAACATTAAGTAATCTATTCGGTCTTAAATATGATTCTAGACTTTTGATGGGAAAGGATATTTTATCTGATTCTTATCCCTTGGTTATACTTAATAACCGGAGCTTTATTACAGATAAGGTCATGTTTAACTCGAACACAGGTGAGGTTATAAATCTGACAGATGATGAGGTTTCAGATGATTATATAACAAATATTAATTCTATAATAAAGAATAAATTCACTGTATCCAAAAGTGTTATAAAAAATGATTACTACCGCCATGTATTTCCAAATTATCCTGAGGATTTTAAATAAAACAATCGATCCTGAATAAAATAGCTAGGTCTTGACAGAGAATATGTATAGAAAATCAATTAGAAAATAGAAACACAAAGGGGTAGACTGATTATGAAGATTGATAAAGATACTCTTTTCTATATTGCGGATATGACTCAAGGGACTTTACTTCCATTAGGAAGAAAAAATATTCCTATAGCCAGGCCCTAGTAGATGATGTGAAGGGGATGAGAATAGGTGTTCCAAAGCTCTATCTTGAAGAGGATTTGGATAAAGATATACGAGAGTGCTTTCTAAGTCAGGTAAAGGCCTTAGAGGATATGGGAGCCAAGGTGGAGGTGTTTGAACTAGAAGGGATAGAATATAGCGCGCAGATATATTATGTGATTGCATGTGCTGAGGCTAGTTGGATATTTTCTAAGTATAAGGGAGTAAGACCTAGCCACATAAAAAGTGAATATCATGACCTAGAAGAAATATTTAAGAATTCAAAAGGACAAGATTTTGGTTATGAGCTAAAGCGTAGAATTATGCTAGGAGCCTACGTAATAAGCTCAGACAATTATGAGATTTATTATAACAAAGCGAGAAGAATACGTAGAGTAATCTACAATGCATACCAGGAAGCATTTAATAGGTATGACATTCTTATGAGTCCTGAATCATTAAAAACAGCTCCTCTTTTAAGTGATAATAAGGTCGATGATGAAAAGCACCGTTCTGAAATACTTAATGCTTCAGTTAATCTGGCTGGAGGACCTGGTGTAACCATACCTTGTGGAAGGGATAAAAAAGGGTTACCTATTGGTATACAGCTTGTAGGTAAAAGATTTGGAGAAGAAGGCATAATACGAGCTGCATATGCTTTAGAGCAGATAAACCCTTATAAACGACCTAAAACACTTTGTAATTAGCGGCTTTATCCTCTATGCTCTTATGTCAAATGAATACCTATGAGAGCCTGGATTAGGTGTATCGTCTTGTAAAATATCTGTTATAAAGTCAGGCTTAGTATCTGATATCTTGGTACTTGCTTGAAACTGGTAGCCTTTCCTTTGGAGGGAGTCAATAAGTTCATGTAAATATTGACTGATTACTTTTTCAGATGACTTCTCCAGGTAAAAAACAGCATAGAACTGCTTGTTTTTCATAGACAGGTGAATATCCATAGGACCAAGACTTTTCATATCTAAATGTAGTAAAATATTTAGCTGTCCTGTATCAATATGCTTTTTGTTTTTTCGAGTAAAGACATATAAGTCTCCATGGACGTCTTGGTTTGAAAGACGTATAGGTAGCTGGATATATGAGAATAAATTATTAAGATCCCTCATAAACTGTAGGTTATCCTGCAGTTTATTTATTGATGATTGTATGTTTTGTGTATCAGCTAGTTTGCTACTACTTGTAAGTTCTTTTATATAATCCAAATCTTCATCAAGCCTCTTATAGAATTCCTTAACCTTATTATCCTTAGTAAGGTCCCTTGGGCTTAGGGTCCATCTATGATGGAGTGCCTGGCTTATTATGTCCCTCACAGAATCTGATTTTAAAAGATAAGCAAGTTTTTGCTTATCAGGGTCAGGCATATTTTCGGACATGCCAACATAGGCCTGTAGGATACGGGTAAGTAGGACATTGTTTTCTTGGCTTTGTCTAGGAGGGAGATTGTAATATATTTCCTCTACAAGAGGAAAAAAGGACTGAAAGGTCAAGGTACCGTCCGCAAGTTGGTCTTTGATACCCATTATATCCTTATTGGAATATGTATCCTCATTTAAGTCTTTAAAAATAAGTTCCTGCAACTTCATAAGTTCATTCTTGCTTAAGATATGGCCTAGGCTAGTGTCAGGTTTTAATTGGTGTTTCAAGTTGTTTCCATCAAGAAGCATATTAAGCAAATTCTTAAAAAAATGTAGGTCATTATCTATATATTCGACTTCAATAACATTTCTTGTCATTGGCATATCCTCAGGAATCCTTTTATTAATCTCATTTATTATGCCATCTTCTAAAACATTTTTATCTGCCTTTTTCTGAGTTTCAGGATTAAGATTATCTGTCAAATTGACCAGGGTATCTTTTTCTATAAGATTATCTTTGTTTTCAGTTTCAAAAAAGGAGCCTATATTATCTATGAGGGTTTTAAGCTGTGACAGGATCTCATGCAATCCCTTTTGATAGAGCTCAAACTGCCCTATACTACTTGAGTTAATGGGCAGGTGATTTTTATGCATTAAAACAAGGCCTGTTAGGCTAGCTTCTGGATAGGTGGCAGATAGCTTTATTAACTGAAGGATCGTATTTTTGTCTACAGGCATTTGATTAGATAGAAGCTCCTCCACTATGGCTAGATTTCTTTCAGAGGCAGCTAGTCCTGAGGCATATAGGGCTTTGTAAGCTATGTCGTTTATAGGAGACTTATTTGTTGATATATATCGTAAGGTAATTTGACCGTCCTTTTCGTCATCTAGAGCAAATTCAGCTATTTGACCAATATGAAGGGGAACATCAGCTGTTAACCTTGCAGTGATTACCTGGCCACTTGGCTCTAGCCTTATTTTAACTTCTTGATACCTGAGGTCTATAATTTCTCCTTTTATGGTGGCATGGGCATTTTTCCCCATTTGACTAGAAGTGTTTTGCTCCTGTGAGGATGGCTTTATATGCTGTGCTTTAGCTTGGCTAGCTTCATATTCGGAGGCCGCCCTATGTAATCTATGTTGTTTTGAATATTCATTAATTTCCATATGTATTAAATCCTTTATTTGATATAATAGGTGTTGTTATATAGGTATTATTTATATCGGCAATTAGTTAAGTTTTAATTAAAAACAATCTGTATAGTAGTATTTGTAACTTAAATGTGATTTGAGTCATTGCTTTTATTCACTTAATCTTGTAATATTGTTGTCGATAAGTGATATGATTCTACAAAATTATAGTATATAGGAGATGATAAAATGCTTAATCCATCAAAACTTTTTAAGCTTAAGGCTGGTTGGGAAAGCTTTGCCAGGAACCATCCTAAATTCATTAATTTTATTAGTGCCCTACGGTTTGGTTATCTTGAAGAGGGGACTGTTATTGAAATTAATGTAACAACACAGGAGGGTAAAACCATAAGTGGTAATATTAGGCTTACCAAGGAGGATAAAAAGCTTTTAATGGAAATGTCTGACCTATTTAATAAATAATTAATAAGGACTTGTGCAGTATTACTATTTTATCTGAAAATACTTAATGATTACTATTATCAATTACCATTGACATAAGACTATAAAAAATTTAGAATTATATTGTGGACAATATATTATAGGCAAACTATGATTTTATATAAGGAGGATAAGCAAATGAAACAGGAATGGCATGGTTTTGATCCAGGAAGCTGGATGATTGATATTAATGTCAGGAGTTTTATACAACATAACTATACACCTTATGAGGGGGATGCTTCTTTTTTAGTAGGACCCACAGATAGGACTATGAAGCTTTGGGAAAAAGTACAAGAGCTTATGATTGAAGAAAATAAAAAGGGAATTATTGATGCAGAGACACAAAAGCCCTCTACTATAACAACATTTGGACCAGGATATTTAGATAAGGATAATGAGGTAATAGTAGGTTTTCAGACAGATAAGCCTCTAAAAAGAGGAATTATGCCAAATGGTGGTATCCGTGTGGTAAAGAAGGCATTGGATTCTTATGGCTACACTCTTGATAAAACTACAGAGGAAATTTATACTCAAAACAGAAAAACTCATAATGATGGAGTGTTTGATGCATATACTGATGCCATGAGGAAGGCAAGACATTCAGGTATTATAACAGGTCTACCTGATGCATACGGAAGAGGAAGAATAATTGGAGATTACAGAAGAGTAGCTTTATATGGCGTGGATTTCCTCTTAGATCAAAAAATGCATGAGAAAAAGCAATTAGAGAATCCTACTTTGGATGCCCCTGATATTCGTCAACGTGAAGAATTATCTGAGCAAATCAAAGCCTTAAAACAGCTAAAGGAAATGGCTGCTTCATACGGCTATGATATTGGTAAACCTGCAAAGAATTCATTTGAGGCTACACAGTGGACTTATTTTGCTTATCTTGGAGCTATAAAGGAACAGGATGGAGCGGCTATGAGTCTTGGGCGTGTATCTACATTCCTTGATATTTATTATGAAAGAGATTTGAAGAATGGATTAATTACTGAGGAAGAAATTCAAGAGCTTATTGACCAGTTTGTTATGAAGCTTCGTATGGTAAGATTCCTTCGTACGCCAGAGTATAATGACTTGTTCTCTGGGGATCCTACATGGGTTACAGAAGCTATAGGTGGTATGGGTCTAGATGGAAGAACACTGGTTACAAAGAGTAGCTATAGAATCCTCCATACACTTTATAATTTAGGACCTGCTCCTGAGCCTAATCTAACAGTACTTTGGTCTGTATTCTTGCCTAAGCATTTTAAGGATTTCTGCGCTAAGGTATCTATAGACACCAGCTCCATTCAATATGAAAGTGATGATATTATGAGGGATGTCTGGGGAGATGATTATGGTATTGCTTGCTGTGTATCTGCTATGAGACTTGGTAAGCAGATGCAGTTCTTTGGTGCCCGTGCCAACCTAGCCAAGGCTCTTCTTTATGCCATTAATGGTGGTAAGGATGAGATGTCAGGTGAGCAGATAGCACCTATGTTTGCACCTATAATGGGCGAATACCTTGATTATGATGAGGTTATATCAAAGTTTGATCAGATCCTTGATTGGCTATCAGAATTATATATAAATACACTAAATGTTATTCACTTTATGCATGATAAATATAACTACGAAAGTCTACAGATGGCCCTCCATGATGCGGATATTCTACGTACTCAGGCTTGTGGTATAGCTGGTTTGTCAGTAGTTGCCGATTCCTTATCAGCTATTAAGTATGCTAAGGTAAAGGTAATTCGTGACCAAGATGGTCTAGCAGTAGATTATGAAATAGAAGGGGATTATCCTGCATATGGAAATAATGATGAGCGTGTGGATCAGATTGCTGTTGAGATAATAGAACGCTTCATGAATAAGCTACGCAAGGTTAAGACTTATCGTAATGCAAAGCAAACTCTTTCTGTCCTTACAATTACTTCAAATGTAGTATATGGTAAGAAAACAGGAAGTACTCCTGACGGAAGAAAGAAAGGAGAACCATTTGCACCAGGTGCAAATCCTATGCATGGTAGAGATAAGAAGGGTGCAGTAGCATCAATGTCCTCTGTTGCCAAACTACCTTATAGACACTCAGAGGACGGTATTTCATATACCTTCTCCATAGTGCCAAAGGCATTAGGAAAGAACGAGGAAGATAGAGTAAACAATCTAGTTGGAATGTTAGATGGATATTGCCATAATAGGGGACATCATATTAACGTCAATGTATTTGATCGTGAGACCCTGATGGATGCAATGGAACATCCTGAAAAATATCCTCAGCTAACAATCCGTGTGTCAGGCTATGCAGTAAACTTTGTAAAGCTCAACAGGGAGCAGCAGCTGGATGTTATTCATCGTACCTTCCACGAAAGATAAGAATATATTAATTTAAGTATAATAAATCCTCCACCTATAGCCACAGGCTTAGGTGGTGGATTTAATAAATTGGTATAAGCTTAATAAAAGGAAATTATATCGTAAACTTATTATTCTTGTTGAAGCATAGGGAGGATAATGCATGAAAAAAATCGGAAGGATTCATTCCTTAGAAAGTCTTGGTACTCTTGACGGGCCTGGAATACGCTTTGTAGTTTTTATGCAAGGGTGTCCACTTCGCTGTCAATTCTGCCATAATCCTGATACTTGGGATGTAAGCAAGGGCATGGAGTACACTTCAGACAGCCTAATGGAAGAAATTTTGAAATACAAATCCTATATGGACTACTCTAATGGAGGGGTTACCTTTACTGGAGGTGAACCTTTTCTCCAAGCTGATTTTCTATTAGAACTAGGTAAAAGATGTAAAGAGAATGGAATTTCTGTAGCTTTAGACACCTCTGGATTTATTTTAAATGATAGTGTAAAGGAGCTTTTGGAGTATACTGACTTAGTCCTACTTGATATTAAGAATTTTGACCCGCTTGTATATAAGACTGTAACGGGTGTATCCTTAAGTCCTACTTTAAAATTCTTAGATTATTTGAAGGAAAAAGATATATCAACCTGGGTTAGATATGTAGTGGTACCTGAACTCACAGATAATTTGGATAGTGTAAGGAAACTGTCAAACCATCTGGATGCCTACCCAAATGTTAAGAAAATAGAACTTTTAGGATTCCACAAGATGGGTGAATATAAATGGAAGGAACTTGGGATGGAATATAAGCTAGGAGATACATCAGAGCCTAGTAAGGAACTTATGGAAGAGGTTAAAGGTATTTTAGAGGCTAATGGAAAAGTTGTTACATCAAATGTTTAGCATATACAGATTTGTCCAAGTTTTGCAATTACCTAATATTGGATAATTGAAAGGAAATAAGATGAGAATTTATTTGATCCGTCATGGGGAAACCGATTGGAATCTACAGGGAAGACTTCAGGGCAGAGAGGATATACCACTTAATGAAACGGGAAGAATGCAGGCTAGGCAAAGTGGGAGGGTCTTGCAGAAAACTGGGGTAAAAACCATAATAACAAGCCCGCTTATACGAGCTGTAGAAACTGCTAGAATTATATCTAAAAGTCTTGATAAGGCAAGGCTTATTATAGATGATGATTTGATAGAGAGGGACTTTGCGAGCCTATCTGGAATGACCTATGATCGAAGTAAGTATTTTGATACTTTTGGAGTGGCTGAGAATTCCTTAGAGCCACTTGATAAGCTAAGTAAGAGATTGATAGATTGCATAACTAGCTACGCAAAGAAATATCCAAAACAAGATATTATTATGGTGTCCCACGGTGCTGCAATTAATGCTGTTATCTCTGTATTAACACAAGGCAAAAATGGGACAGGAGTGACTGGATTAAAGAATGCATGTATTTGCATTCTTACATATGAAAACAAGCAGCTGCAATTAGAGGCATTCAATTTATCGGCAAAAGAGTTTGAAGATAGACCTTAAGTGTTGACAAAACTATATTAAGTGAATATAATGATAAAGTACGTTTGAAATTGCAGATTTTATAAGACATTATGGCGAAGTAGCTCAGTTGGCGAGAGCATGCGGTTCATACCCGCAGTGTCGGCGGTTCAAATCCGTCCTTCGCTATTTCTTAATAATAGTCATCAATACTGAGAAAATCGGAATGATTTATAATTCATCCGATTTTTTTGTTATCTCTTTATCTGTTATGATTGGAAAGTATCTGCTTTTTAATAGCTTTTGGTTGACGGATTTTATATTGACTCTTACAATGTAATTGATAATAATATCATCCTAGGCGGTGGTTGAATGAAGCAAAGGCTTACAATAAATATAATAGATGGCAAAAGTGGTAAGGAGATAGAGACTTATCTATATATAGGTGAGAATCTTATGGATGCCATAATAAGAGAAGGTCTTTCTATTCCAAGTTATTGTGGTGGTATGGGTTCATGCGGAAAATGCATTATCCGCTTAGTGGATGGACATCTGGATATTACATCACAGGATAAGAAGGCATTATCAGCTGATAAACTTGGGCAGGGATATCGTTTGGCCTGTATGGCTTATCCTAGACAGGCCTGTAGTATTTTAATAAATCTAGGGGAAGATAGAGAGTTTAAGGTGGTGACAAAAACCCTTGGCCATGGAAGTGGTGAGAAATCTTCTGATAAGAAAGTTCTAGCCCATGCATTTGCCATAACCATTGATATTGGTACTACAACCTTGGTTCTTGCTTTGCTAGACTTGGCAAATGGGAAGATTATAAATAATTATACCTCTATTAACCCTCAAAGGGCCTATGGAGTAGATGTGATCTCTAGAATTAAGGCTTCCCAGGAAGGAAAGCAAGACCTCTTATCTAAAATTATTCGAGATGAGCTTATTAAGGGTATTGGTTTTCTTCTAAAGGGTAAGGATATAGGCTTAGATAGGGTTCAAAGGATAGTTATAGCTGGAAACACAACAATGATTCATTTGCTTATGTCGTATTCATGTGCTGGTCTTGGAGCTTATCCATTCAACCCAGTAAACTTAGGACTAATCAATACTTATTCAGATGAATTGTTTGCAATCCCTGATAGGATACCCATTGTAATTCTTCCGTGCATATCTGCATTTGTGGGAGGAGATATTACAGCGGGCTTACTGGCCTGTGGATTTGAAAGGGCCAATAAACCATGTCTTTTTATAGATATGGGTACCAATGGTGAGATGGCACTGGGTAATAGTAAAAGGGTTCTTGTGACTGGAACGGCGGCAGGCCCTGCATTTGAAGGGGGTAATATATCCTGCGGAGTAGCCAGTGTTTCAGGTGCGATTAGCAGTGTGTATTTTATAGGTGAAAAGTTAGGCTACCAGACAATAAACAATGTAGAGCCGCTGGGCTTATGTGGGACAGGGGTTATAGAGCTTGTTTATGAACTCCTAAAAAAAGGCGTAATTGACAGCAGTGGGCTTCTTGTGGACCCATATTTTGATACAGGATATCCTATTGCAGGTATGAAATTTACTCAGGCTGATATTAGAGAGCTTCAACTAGCCAAAGCAGCAATAAGAGCCGGTGTTGAGATATTGACAAAGACCTATGGTATATCTATTGATGATCTAGATAGGGTATATATTGCTGGAGGCTTTGGATATTATATGGATATAGAAAAGGCGGCAGGGATTGGCTTGTTGCCTGATTCTCTTATAAAGAAGACAGAGGCGGTTGGAAATACATCATTATCAGGGGCCATTATGTCTGTGACAGACCCCCAGGCAAATGATAAAATTGACCACATTATCTCTGTTTCTGAGGAGATACATTTATCAAATCATGAGGATTTTAATGATATATATGTTCAATACATGTCATTTTAAATATTCACATTGAATCATAGGAGGATTTATTGATGAGAATTGGAATAGGATATGATGTTCATAAATTAGTAGAGGATAGAGAGCTTATTATTGGTGGGGTAACAATTCCATATGAAAAGGGGTTAATGGGACATTCCGATGCGGACGTCTTGGTTCATGCTATTATGGACGCATTATTGGGAGCAGCAGCTTTAGGTGATATTGGTAGACATTTTCCTGATACAGATGAAGCTTATAAAGGGGTTTCAAGCATAGAGCTTTTAAAAAGAGTCAAGGAGCTTTTGGAGGATAACCTATATATGGTTGAAAATATTGACGCTACCATTATTGCCCAAAAACCAAAGCTATCAACTTATATATCTCAGATGGTAAAGACTATTGCAGCTAGTCTTGACATAAGAGAGGACCAGGTAAATATCAAGGCGACCACTGAGGAGGGTCTTGGCTTTACTGGGCAGGGGCATGGAATTGCTGCAAAGGCTGTCTGCCTATTAGAGTCGATGATGAATTATCAAGTTGATGTTACGCCAGATGCTAGAGAAAAAAATTGTAATGGTTGCTGTGGTCGAAAACTATAATGGATAGGTATAAGCAAGTGGAGTTGAAAGGGTATTGACAAAATAAGCTTATATGCATAAAATGAATTAAAGATTTATTATATTAATAAAATTAAAAGCTATGAAGGGAAAAGTAACTCTTGAGATTGTAGCAGAGATGGAGTGTCGCTGGCTGAAAGCACTCCTTACATGAACCTGGGTGAAGTGCATCCCTGAGCTGATTTGGTGAGGTGAAAGCTTAGCCAAATCCGGTAACAGCCGTTATATGCATAAGGTGTATGTTGCTAGTGTATTGTAATAATGCGACATACAATTAGAGTGGAACCGCGTCTTATACCGCCTCTATCTATTAGGGGTGGTTTTTTTATTAAAGGAAATGGGGTCCTATTAAATTAAAACCAAGTTCTTTTTGTTAATATGATTTATTGGAGGTAAGTTATATGGGGTTGGTAAAGTATATAAAAGAGGAAATGAAAATTATAAGAGAAAGAGACCCTGCAATAAAATCGTCTTTTGAGGTTTTCTTATATCCTAGCTTCAAGGCAATAATTCGTTATCGGATTGCCCATAAATTATATAAGAGGAAGCATTATTTTTTAGCACGGTGGTTATCACAAAGGACAGCCCGTAAAACCGGAATTGAAATTCATCCTGGGGCCATAATAGGAAAGGGTCTATTCATAGACCATGGTATCGGAGTGGTTATAGGGGAAACAACCATTATAGGAGATAATGTAACCCTTTATCAGGGAGTCACTTTGGGGGGAACCGGTAAGGAGCAAGGTAAAAGGCACCCTACTATTGGAAACAATGTAATGATTAGTGCAGGAGCAAAGGTACTAGGTTCATTTACAATAGGAGAGAATTCTAAAATAGGTGCTGGATCAGTAGTCCTATCCGAGGTTCCTGCAAATTCAACTGTTGTTGGAGTGCCAGGAAGAATTGTTAAGAGAGACAATGTGAGAATACCCAGAGAGGATATGGATCAAGTTCATCTACCAGATCCTTACTTGAATGATTTAAAAATCCTTAAGAAAGAGAATGAACACCTGAAAAATGAGCTTGAGAAGGTATGTAGTAGCTTTGGAGAATTTAAGAAGGTCTGTGATAAACTAGACAGTATAGATAAGATCATAGACAAGATGGAGAAGTTAAACGATAAGGATTTAAGATAATAAGATTTCAAAGTAGGCTGATGCTGAACCAGGGTTCATATATTGGTCTATATAAAGACAAAAAGCAAGAGGACATTATATGACAAGGAGGAAACAAGATGAGGATTTATAATACATTAACACAGCAAAAGGAGAAGTTTATTCCTATTGAAGAAAACAAGATTCGTATGTATGTATGTGGGCCAACTGTATATAACTATATTCATATAGGTAATGCTAGGCCAGTCATTTTCTTTGATGTAGTCAGGCGTTATTTTGAATATATTGGCTACGAAGTGAATTATGTTTCTAATTTTACGGATGTAGATGATAAGATTATAAAGAAGGCTATAGAGGAGGGTAAGAGCTCGACAGACATATCTGAAAGGTATATCAAGGAGTTTAAGAAGGATATGGAGGCTTTAAATGTTTTACCCGCATCATATCACCCCAAGGCTACAGAAGAAATCGATGATATGATTGAGATGATTGTATCCTTAATTGATAAAGGCCATGCTTATGAGAAAAATGGAACGGTATATTTTAGAACTAGAAGCTTTGATGAATACGGAAAGCTTTCCAAGAAGAAAATAGATGATCTCGAATCAGGTGCAAGGATAGCAGTAAGTGATGAGAAGGATGATCCCCTAGACTTTGTGCTTTGGAAGCCTAAAAAGGAAGGGGAGCCATATTGGACATCACCATGGGGAGATGGTCGTCCCGGCTGGCATATTGAATGTTCAGTTATGAGTAGTAAGTACCTTGGAGACAAGATTGATATTCATGGTGGAGGGGAGGACCTTATATTTCCTCACCATGAAAATGAAATTGCACAGAGTGAGGCAGCTAGCGGAGAACCATTTGCCAGATATTGGATGCACAATGCCTTTATAAATATAGATAACAAGAAAATGTCAAAATCAGAGGGGAACTTTTTTACTGTTAGAGAAATCTGCGAGGAATATCCTGGACAGGTTATAAGGTTCTTTATGCTAAATGCCCACTATCGTAGTCCCTTGAATTTTAGTAGGAATTTGATTGAGGCGGCTAAGAACTCACTTACAAGAATTATAACCTCTGTTAGTCAGCTAGAACATCTGCTTGATGGCGATACATTAAAGAAGGGTGAACTTACTGATGAGGAAAAAACGATAATAAGTGAAGCGGATATCTTGGTGGATAAGTTTAATTCAGCTATGGAGGATGATTTTAATACAGCCGATGCTATAGCAGCTATTTTTGAACTAGTTAAGCTTGCTAATATAAATTGTAGTGTTGAAAGTGGCAGAAAACTTGTTGAGTATATGAAAAACAAGATAAGTTCCTTATGTGATATTCTAGGTATTAGGGTTGAGCAGGATGAGGAGATTCTTCCAGATGAAATAGAAAGACTTATTGAAGAAAGGCAGGATGCTAGAAAGAACCGAGATTTTGCAAAGGCAGATCAAATAAGGGATGCCCTGCTTGATAAGGGTATAGTTCTTGAGGATACTAGAGAAGGTGTACGATGGAAAAGAAAATAGGGGATTATAACTTAATACCGATGTCAGCATATATAAGACAGGCTTGGGATTTGCCAGACACTGATATTAAGTCCTATTCAGGTCTAACTTTAGCCTATATAGGAGATGCCATATATGATTTAGTAATTAGAACCTATGTGGTAGAGCATGGTAATGCACCTGTTAATAAGCTTCATAAGCAAGTTGTTAAGCTTGTCCAGGCATCTGCCCAAGCTAAACTTTATCATACAATAAAAGAGACCCTAACTGATGAGGAGCAGGCCGTCTACAAAAGAGGTAGAAACTCCAAATCCTTTAGTTCGGCAAAAAAAGCAGATATAATTGAATATAGGACAGCCACTGGACTAGAGGCCCTTATAGGTTATCTTTATCTAACTGACCAAACAAAGCGAATGCTAGACCTGATTCAACCCATATTTACAATTGTTTTATAAACGAATTCATGGTTTTGCCATTCTTTTGCCTTAAAATTTTACTAAAATATGCCCAGGATGTGAAACGCTGGCAATATTGACTTGTTATAGTAAGGAGGAACAATGACAAAAAGAAATAAAGGCTTTCGCTTTCTGTCAGGACTTACATTGGGAATATTTGCACTAGCTTTATTAATAGGAATAGGAGCAAATCAGCTTATTAGTGTAAATGCGGCCGAAAGTGAAAAAGATACAATTGATCTAAGAATTATTGGAACCACAGACTTGCATGGACAGCTAAATAGTAATGACTATGAGCAGGGTGTGGATTATAATAATGGTGGTCTGGCTAGGGTTTTTGACCTAATTAAGAAGGCCAAGACTGAGCTTCCAGAGGGAAATACTCTTACACTGGATGCGGGAGACGTATTATTTGATTATACTACTGAGTATATTTTTTCTGCGAATCAACAAGCAATCCAGCCAATCTATGAAGCCATGAAGTACGTTGGTTATGATGCAATAACCTTAGGTAACCATGAATTTGATTATGGATATGATTATATACTTAATCAACTGGATGGGTCAGGGCTTCGTGATATTACCATAGTATCAAATGTAACAGATGCAAGAACTGGTGAATATCCATTTCTTGAAAACATGCTTATAACGCGAAAACTAAAGACTAGGACCGGTAAAGAAGTAGAAGTAAAGATTGGTATAATAGGACAGACGGTCCCAGCCTTTGCTAGTAAAACCCATAGCTATGCCGGTATATTAATAGGCGAGGATATGGTTGAGAATGCAAAGAGGCAGTCAGCTAAGCTAAAAGAAATGGGAGCAGACATTATAATTGCCCTATCCCATACAGGAATGGGTCCTGAAAACCCAGAGCCTTATTTTAAAAATGTAGCCTATGCCTTAACTAAGATACCTGAAATTGATGTGGTTATAGCTGGACATGAACACAATTTATACCCTACAACAGATATGACCTCTGCTTATTATAGGCTTCCAGGTGTTGATAAGAATAATTACCTGATTAATGGAAAGAATGTTGTGATGGCGGGTGACCGTGGCAGGGCTATTGGCGTAGTCGATTTAGAGCTTGAGTTTGATGGTGATTCTGTAAAGATTGCTAATCGTAAGTCTAGCTTACGTATGGTAACAGAGAAGAATACTAGTGAAGACCAGGTAATTGCAGCATTGTTTGGCCAATGGGAAGAGCAGTTGCTTGATTATGCTACTGATATAATTGCTGAACTAGAACCTGATACTTCATTGCAAAATTATTATGGATTATTAGTTGACAATCCTGCAATACAATTACTTAATGACTCGAAGATTCATTACGCCATAAATAGAGTTAAGGCAAATGATAAGAAATATATTGACTATCCTGTAATAGCAGCCTCTACTTATGAAAGTTTTGGCGTGAAGTCAATATATGATTTTGTTGATATAAAAGACAAGATTACTGAAGCTGATTTAACTACACTACAGAACTATAATAGCTATATTTATGTCTATACTATTACAGGTGCTCAGTTAAGGGAATGGCTTGAGTGGTCTGCTAGTGCCTATGAAACAATCACTAGGAATACAGCATGGCAAGATAATGTAATGTCATCTCTGATGGATGAGACAGGCTTTAAATCCCTAATACGTGAAGAGTGGTTAAATGATTGGAGTAACTTCTATATATTTGATGGTATTAGCTATGAAATTGATCCATCTAGGGATCCTAGATATGATTTTTCCGGTAATATTATAAGTAACAATAGAAGAATAACAAATATCTATTATCAGGGTAATGAAGTTACTGAAGATATGAAGCTTTTAGTAGCTACCAATAAGATAACAAAGCCTACTCAAGCCAATAGAGGTGTGGAAGACCAGTATGTACTCAGGGGCTTTGTAAGAAGTCAATCTATACTTAGTAAATATATCAGGCAGCTTTCAGAAAGTGGTAGTATCATGCCCCAGGTAGACTATAACTGGAGATTGAAGTTACCAAAGGATTACCAGTTTATTGTGAAGATGCCATACTATGCTGAGGATATATTTAAGGAGACACCATGGTATGTAGACCGACTAAAACAAAGTGAGCAATACCGTTATTATCTAGCATCTTATCCAACAAGTACTAGTGACAATGTAGGCCCTCATATAGTAGCGACTCCCCTAATAACTAATCCGACTGGGAGCTCATATGAGGTTATGGTGCAGGCTGTCGATGAATCTAATATAAAGCATCTAAAATATGCTAATGGTGATTATGACCTTGAAAGTGAAGTATGGGTTGTAGCCAATAATATTCCTAGCAAGGGCTTTACTATATGGAAAAATGGTGTATATACCATTTATGCTGAGGATATCCATGGTAATAAGGCTTTAAAGAAATTGCATATCAATAATTTTGATGATAGCCTTTTGCCTAGGCCTACTGTGGATAACTATACTAATAGAAAACAAAGAATTAGTGGTAGGGCAGAGCCTAATACGACCTTGGTTATAGTGACACCGGACAAAGTTTATGAGCAGAATATAAACGCTAATGGAACATTTTCAGTTGCTCTTCCTGGTCAGCTGGCTGAAACTTATATTACTTTATATGTCAAGGATGAAAAAAGAGATCTTGAAAGTGAGCGTATAGATGTAAGAATCAACCGTACAGGGCCTAATCAACCATCGATAAGTCCTTTATATAATAATGCCAACTATATAACAGGAAATAGCCGTGATGATATTACTTCTGTTGTAGCAATTATTGATGAAGTAGTATATGTGTCAGATAAGGGTGGCAGAGAACTTTTTGAAGCCAATAAAGAAATATATGATCCATCATATAAGATAGTAGAAACCCAAGTTGAAGTATCATATAATGGCCAATTTGTGATTAAGCTTCCACCACAGGAAACTGGTACATCTATTAAAGTCTATGCTATAGATCATGTTTCAAGAAATAGTAGGGTTACTACAATTAAGGTAAGAGAAGCAGCTCCTAATGCTCCAAAAGTTAATGAGGTAAGTAACATTGAAAGAAGCTTAACAGGATTTGTTCCTTCATCTGCAAATACTAATGTAATGTTAAAAATAGGTGACAAAACTTACACCACTAAGACCGATAAAAACGGTGAATTTGTATTCACCTTTAATGATCAACTTTATGCTGGTCAGGCTTTAGTTGTCGTTGCATATGATGTGAAGAATGGTAAAGAAAGATATAGCTACCCAGAAGAGGTTATTGTTCAAGATATTGAATCTTATGTTAATAATAATTCAGTAAATTTAATCCTAGACGGAGTATCAAATAAGACAAATGCAATAACCGGATATTACTATTCAGGTGGTAATGTTAATATAGCCATTACTACAGGGAGTGGAAGTGACTTTAAGAGTAGTATATATAGAATATCAACTGATTATGATTTTGAGTTTTTCCATGAGCTTGATGAATATCTTGAATTAGGAACCAAGGTATATGCTATGGCAAGATATGTTGATGGAGAAATTCTTGTAGCAAGGTCCTTCACAGTATCAGAGGGAAGACCTAGTATGCCAGCTCTTCTAAAAGAAATAACCAATACCGATAAAGAGGTTAAGGTTATCGCTGCTAAGGATTCCATAGTAGAATTAGTTATTGGTAAAAAGAAATATACAACAGATGAATACTATTACGATGAAGAGTCTGATCAGTATATTTACACCCTAGCAACCGATAGGGATTTGTCAGGCACTATGGTAACAGTTACAGCCAGTAATGATTTTGGACCTAGCCTTCCTTTAATATCACAGCTTGTTAAGGTTTCACCTGATTCACCTATAGCCCATGTGGTACGTCAAGGTGATAAAAAAGTTACAGGGACAATAGAGCTTCTTGATTATGAGGAAAGTTCGGAAACTAGTGGAAAGCTTCCTAAGAGATTCAAGAATGCTGCTCCTGAAGTTGCCAAGACTCAGACTAGAGTATTTGCACAAATTGATAAGAAAACTTATGAAGGAACCATTGACAATGAGGGTAATTTTGTTATAGAAATTCCTGAGCAAAAGGAAGGTACTACCATTAGACTCTGGGGTACTAATAAGGCAGGAAGAGGACCCTTAGTAAGAATTGTTGTAGAAAAGTAAATCTAATCTTTTTAGAGCAAATTAACTAATATTTTATGAGGCCCATGGTTTGTTATTTAGAACCAGGGCCTCAATTTTTCGACTTTTACAGTCAAATTATGTATTAAGCTTTTGCTATTTTTTGCTCAATAATATATAATAGAATTATGAATACTTATATAGTAGTTACATTTAAGTTACTTTTAATTAGACAGGAGGATACAATGGAGCTATGGGATATATACGATGAATGCTTTGTAAAGACGGGCAGAATTCATGAACGAGGAAAACCCTTGGCCAAGGGAGATTATCATCTAGTAGTACATATTTATCCTATTAACAGCAAAGGTCAGATATTGATTCAAAAAAGAACGGACACAGTGAGCTGGAGACCTGGATATTGGGCAAGCACATCGGGGTCCGCTATAGCTGGGGATGATGCCTGGATAACCTGTCAGAAGGAGTTATGGGAGGAGCTAGGGATTAAGGCGACTAGACAAAACTCCAGCCTTGCCATGATGTATAGAAGGCATAAGAGTTTTTGTGCAGTGTGGCTAGTCAGAACTGATGTAAGTATAGAAGAGCTTACCCTACAGCCATCCGAGGTGGTAGATGCAAAATGGGTAACCCGTGATGAATTAAAAATCATGGGAGAGAAGGGAATTTGGGTGGATTATTTTTATATGGATTTTCTGTATCATTTAATTGATGAGGCCGAGTAGATGTGTGGATATTTGTATTGCCTTGAGTGCGTATTAAGCAGACTGTTTTTATGTAATAGGTTGAATTTTTACTACATAAAAAACTATATAAACCTATAATAAGACTCAAATAAGTGACCAAAAAAAGAATTAGTCTTGTATTAAATTGAAATAATAGTGGAGAAAGATCGATTCTCCCCATCCGATACAGCTGGAAATAAATGGATACATGTGTTAGGATAAGAGAAGCACAAAAATCAACAGTTGTAGGATGGGGAGATACTTTATGAGTAAGTTTATTATTATTATTTTGATTACAGTGATAAGGACTCTAGGGACAAACAATGAAGATGATTTTTACTCTACAATTACACCCATGGAGGCCTTGGATATTGTTAAGGAGACCTATGCGACGAATTTTACAAAAGTTAGCGTAGAGGATGGTTTAGGGCTTTACTATTATAAGCTAGATAAGGGAGAATATTATTTGGTTTATGAGGATACTAATGATACTACAGGCAATCACCTTATACACCTATATGAATTTGTAATTGATGATAAGGATAGTCAAATAGGACATACTGTAACATATGGATGGTATTGGGTAGACCAATATTCGGGTGATATATTTACCTTATCAGATAATGAATAAAGAAATGCATGTAAATTGTTTTATCCTAAATTGCCTTTTGTATAAAAGAGTGATAGAATATTTGCATAATAAATGGTGTTTATATTACTATAAAATTACTTAACTAAAGGAGGAATAGATTATGAGTATACCTACTCCACATAATAATGCAAATACAAAAGATATAGCAAAAACAGTCCTTATGCCAGGTGATCCATTAAGGGCTAAATTTATTGCAGATAATTATTTAGAGGACCTTGTTTGTTTTAACCAGGTTAGGAATATGTTTGGATACACAGGCACTTACAAAGGTAAAAGAGTTTCTGTTATGGGTAGTGGTATGGGTATGCCATCAATTGGGATTTATTCTTATGAGCTATACAATTTTTATGATGTAGATAATATTATAAGGATAGGTTCAGCTGGTGGAATAGCTGATGATATTAAGCTAAGGGATATTGTTATAGGGATGGGGGCGTCTACTAACTCCAATTTTGCACACCAATATAAGCTTCCGGGTACCTTTGCTCCAATTGCAGATTTTGGTCTTCTGCGTAAGGCGGTGGAGTCGGCTGAGAAGCTTGGGTTAAAAACAGTTGTTGGTAATATACTATCCTCTGATACCTTCTATGATGATAATCCGGAGGCAAATTCTCTATGGAAAAAAATGAATGTATTGTGTGTGGAGATGGAAGCTGCGGCCCTTTATATGAACGCTGCAAGGGCAGGAAAAAATGCTCTCTGCATACTCACAATTTCTGACCATGTATTTACTGGGGAGGCTTTATCGGCAGAGGACAGACAAAACACCTTCCGTGACATGATGGAAATTGCTCTGGATATAGCATAATATAAGTTTAATCAGAAACTGATAGGTCACAGATTATTATGTTAAATAGAAAGGCAGAAATATTATGGATAAAAAAGAAATATTTAAAAGAGTAGACCATACCCTACTTAGCCAGACAGCAACCTGGGAGGAAATACAAAGTATATGTGATGATGCTATAGCTTATGGTGTAGCATCTGTATGTATACCTCCCTCATATGTAAAACAAGCTAAGGAATATATGGGTGATAAAATGGCTGTCTGTACTGTCATTGGCTTTCCTTGTGGTTATCAGACAAGGGACCTAAAGGTGTTTGAGGCTAAGGATGCTATAGCTAATGGTGCAGACGAAATTGATATGGTAATTAATATAGGAGCATTAAAGGATAGAGAATATGATAAGGTTCTTGAAGAAATCAAGCAGATAAAGGCTGTTTGTGGTAATCGAATATTAAAGGTGATTATTGAAACCTGTCTTTTATCTGAGGAAGAAAAGATAAAGATGTGTGAGCTTGTAACTGAATCTGGTGCTGACTTTATTAAGACATCAACAGGCTTTTCTAAGGCAGGTGCTACATTTGAGGATGTTGCTCTTTTTGCAAAGCATGTTGGAGACCATGTAAGGATAAAGGCGGCTGGAGGAATTGCATCCTTTGATGATGCAATGAAATTCATTAACCTTGGAGCAGAAAGACTTGGTACAAGCAGAATTATTAAGTTGGCTAAGAATCAGCAAGGAGATGGATACTAAAGATTTCATCGATAAGTTTATACCAAAGGAAGGAGGGTTTAAGGTGAAGTCAGAGAATGAACAAACACACAGCTTGATTCGACAAGAAAAGGGCGAGCTATTAGCAAAGAATGAGTTGGTAAGTCGATCAGTTATTAAGAATATGATACGTGAAGCCTATCTTGCTATGGAGACAGCCTATACACCCTATTCTAATTTCAAGGTGGGAGCAGCCTTGTTGACTGTAAAGCAAAAGATTTATAGAGGGTGTAATATAGAGAATGCTTCATATTCCCCCTCTAATTGTGCGGAAAGGACTGCCTTTTACAAAGCAATTAGTGATGGTGAAAGAGAATTTGCGGCAATTGCTATTGTCGGTGGTAAAAATGGTATAACCAGTGATTATTGCCCTCCCTGTGGGGTATGTCGCCAGGTACTTAGAGAATTTACTGATCCTAGAAGATTTCTTGTCATTGTAGCAAAATCAGAGGATGATTATCAGGTGTATTTTCTAGAAGAGTTATTACCCCTGAGCTTTGGGCCAGAACACTTATAGTAATTAGTTAATTATAATTATAAATGGAAATATTTATTAAATAAAATAATAAGTCCGAGTATTTTATCATGGGCTTTTGGCTTTTAAATAAAGATTGGGTATGATATACTCTTTCTAACCAGCCTGTAGTGTATGAGAAATTCATTTATAGGCTAACATATGAAAATAACCGGAAAGGAATTGAAAGAATGTACACATTTGATGAAGTTAAAAACTTTGATCCTGAAATAGCTGATGCTATATCCCAAGAGATAGTTAGGCAAAGCGACCATATTGAGCTTATTGCCTCAGAGAACTTTGTAAGTAAGGCGGTTATGGCAGCTATGGGTAGTCAGTTAACTAATAAGTATGCTGAAGGATACCCTGGAAAAAGATATTATGGTGGATGTGAATTTGTAGATATAGCGGAGAGCCTAGCTATTGACCGAGCAAAGAAGCTTTTCTCATGTACCTATGCTAATGTTCAACCTCATTCTGGAGCTCAGGCTAACATGGCTGTGTTTTTTGCTTTACTTAAGCCCGGAGATACTGTTATGGGAATGAACCTGGATCATGGTGGACATTTGACCCATGGAAGTCCGGTAAATATAAGTGGAAGTTATTTTAAGATTATTCCTTATGGAGTCGATGATAGTGGCTATATAGATTATGATGAGCTTAGAAGGATTGCAATCGAGAGCAAGCCTAAGTTAATTGTTGCTGGTGCTAGTGCTTATGCAAGAAAAATCGATTTTAAGAGATTTAGAGAGATAGCTGATGAAGTAGGCGCATTACTTATGGTTGATATGGCTCATATTGCAGGTCTTGTGGCTGCAGGCTATCATGAAAGTCCGATACCTTATGCTCATGTAACCACTACCACAACACATAAAACCTTACGCGGACCAAGAGGCGGAATGATCCTATCTAGCCAAGAGTTTGCCAATGAATATAAGCTTAATAAGTCTGTATTCCCTGGTATTCAGGGAGGACCATTAATGCACGTTATTGCTGCTAAGGCTGTTTCCTTTAAGGAGGCATTAGACCCAAGTTTTAAGGATTATGCTAAGAGGGTTATAGATAATGCACAGGCTCTAGCAGAAGGCTTAGTAAAGAGGGGCTTTAATCTTGTATCAGGTGGTACAGATAATCACCTTATGCTGGTAGACCTTCAGAATAAGGGTGTAACAGGTAAGGATGCAGAAAAAATATTGGAGGCTGCCAATATAACATGTAATAAGAATACAGTTCCTAATGATCCTGCATCTCCTTTCGTAACTAGTGGAATCCGTCTAGGAACAGCAGCAGTTACCACTAGAGGATTTAATACGGAGGATATGGACGTAATAGCTGAAGCGATTTATCTTCTTATTAATGATGTGGATGCAAATAAGGAAAAGGCTATGGATATGGTTAAGGAGCTTACTGATAAGTATCCTCTTTATAAGTAAACAGTTTATAGATTATAATAGAAAATAAAGCAAAAAAAGGGACTATATAATCCAAGCAATTTATTGGATATGTAGTCCCATTCTATGTAATAGGAAAGCCCGCCCAATTACATAAAATTTAGTATCATTATCTTGTCAATATTAATCTTCAATCATTTTCTGATAGTATTTAGTGCCGAATATAATACCTACAATTACTATTCCGGCAATACATAGGTATTTAACAATTTTGGTTACATCCACTGAAACACTAATTGAGGGAGTGCCAGCTGCATTTGCTTCACAATAATCTCTCTTTGACATAATTATCTTCCTTTCTTATGAAATGTTATATAGGTATTTGTATCATCATATTATATATTATATCCTATCATACCTTTTTACTAAGCATATTCCTATAGCTCCAGGTCCTGTATAACTACCAATGGTTATGCCGATTTGAAATACAGGATACTTAAGTTTTCTGCCTAAAAATTTTTCAAGCTTTCTTTCTAAATACCCTGCATCCTCTATAGTTGTGGCGTTAGCTATACAGAATTCATAATCAGATGGACTATCACCTGTGTCATTAAAAAATTCAGTTACCATTTCAAATACCCTATCTAGGGATTTTTTTCTTCCACGAATATTAGAATATGGAATAAGTTCAGCATCTTTTAACTGAATAAGTGGCTTTAAATCCAACATGTCCTTTGCCAAGGAGACAACTTTACCAATTCTTCTTCCCTTGCTAAGATATTCTAATGTGTTTAATGTGAACATAATTCGGCCTGTTGCTTTCAATATATCTATTTTCTGGCCTACTTCTTCTATGGTAAATCCAGCTTCCTTCATAGCGGCAAGCTGTAAAAGCAAAAGTCCTTGGCCTCCTGTAGCTTGTATACTATCAATTACTGATATAGTTGAATCATGATACTGTTCCTCTAGTATATGCTTTGCGTTTAAGGCGGCTTGATAAGAACCACTAAATTTTTGAGTTAGGCATAGACATATAATATCATGACCCTCATTAAGAGCTTCTTTAAACATAGAGATATAGTCTTGAACAGAAGGCAGTGAGGTCCTTGCATATACTTTTTTTGCAGTCAGTGTTTGGTAAAACACCTCATTTGTTATATCTAGATTTTCCTTATAATAAGTTTCCTGATCAAAGCTAACATAAAAGGGTATAAGCTTTATTTGATGTTCCTGTAGAAGCTTCTCTGGTAAATCGCATGAAGAATCACTAAACAGTTGATAAGGCCTCATAAAATCCTCCTATAATTACCTTGTGTCATAGTTTTCATTACTAGATTTATTGTATACGATATATTGTTAATATTCAATAAAAATTATGATAATATTCTACAGTAGATAGGTAAATTATGATTTGTCGTAGGAAGGAATATACGTTATACTATTAGTGGTTGAAGTGTAAACTAGAAAGTTGGGAAGTTATGTCGATTAATTTATATATAACCGAAAAACCGAGTGTTGCCTTGGAATTTGCCAAGGCCCTAAATATAAAGGGAAGAAGGCAGGATGGGTTTATAGAATCAGGAGACAACATTGTTACTTGGTGTGTAGGCCATTTAGTTACTATGAGCTATCCGGAGGCTTATGATTTGGCTTATAAAAAGTGGAGAATGGATCCCCTACCATTTCTACCTAAGCAGTTTAAATATGAAATTATTCCAAATGTTAAAAAGCAGTTTCAGATAGTAAGGGGCCTACTAAACCGTGAAGATGTTTCTACTATTTATGTATGTACTGACTCGGGAAGAGAGGGTGAATATATATATAGGCTGGTAGACCAAGAGGCCAGGGTACCCAATACAAAGGTAAAGAAAAGAGTCTGGATAGATTCCCAAACAGAGGAGGAGATACTTAGGGGTATTAGGGAGGCCAAGCCTTTGTCAGCCTATGATAATTTATCTAATGCAGCTTACCTTCGTGCCAAGGAAGACTATCTTATGGGAATTAATTTCTCGAGAGTATTAACTCTAAAATATGGTAATGATGTCCAACGTTTTTTAAAAAGTGAGAAATGGTCTGCAATTTCCGTAGGAAGGGTAATGACTTGTGTCCTTGGGATGGTTGTCAGAAGGGAAAGAGAAATAAGAAACTTTGTTAAGACACCATTTTACCGTGTTTTATCAAGCTTTGCTATAGATACTCAGGGATATACAGGCGAGTTTGTAGGGGAATTTAAGGCGGTTTCTGGTTCAGAGTATTATAATTCTCCTCTTCTTTATAAGGAGAATGGCTTTCTTGAGAGGGCTTCAGCCATAAAGTTAATAAAGGATCTTGCTAAGGACCTTCCAAACTACAATGAGGATGGTTCATGGGTGAAGGAACTTTCAGGCAGTGAGCCTTTGATGGGGCAAATTACTTCGCTAGAAAAGAAAAAGGAAAACAAAAATCCTCCTTTACTATATAACCTTGCAGAGCTTCAGAATGACTGTGCAAGGATGTACAAGATAAGTCCTGATGAAACCCTAAAGATTACTCAAGAACTCTATGAGAAAAAACTTGTTACATATCCTAGAACAGATGCAAGAGTATTATCTTCTGCGGTTGCTAAAGAAATCAAAAAAAACATTGATGGTCTACAAGCATATACAAAGTTCAGAGACTATGCAAGTGAGATATTAGCTTCTGCTGCTTATAAGGGGTTAGAAAAGACGAGATATGTAAATGACAGTAAGATAACTGACCACTATGCCATTATTCCTACAGGTCAGGGACTTGCGGCCATAGATAGGATATCTGTAACTGCTAGGAGGGTATATGAAACTATAGCAAGACGTTTTCTTAGTATATTCTATCCTCCAGCGATTTACCGTAGGGTCAATATTACTCTTCAGATAGATAAGGAATCATTCTTTTCCACCTTCCGTGTCCTAGAACAAGAGGGTTACTTTAAGGTTGCTGGCAATCCTTCTGCTAGCAAAGAAAAGAAAAATAATAATCAGGATAACAAAGAAATGGAAAGTGGTCTAGATGAGCTGGCTAAAGATGATGATAAGGATGAAGGGGATAAGGACACCAAAGATCAGAGTTTTATTGATGCGGTTTTAAGTTTGAAAAAAGGTATGAAGCTAGCTGTTAATGAATTAATTATTAAGGAAGGAGAGACCTCTCCTCCTAAGAGATATAGCTCCGGTACCTTAATACTTGCCATGGAAAATGCAGGACAGTTTATTGAGGATGAAGAACTTCGTGCACAGATTAAGGGAAGTGGTATAGGAACCAGTGCTACCAGAGCTGAGATATTGAACAAGCTTGTAAAGATATCATATCTTAGCCTAAATAAGAAAACTCAGATTGTAACGCCTGCTTTACTGGGAGAACTGGTATATGAGGTGGTGAATGCATCAATAAGGTCTCTTTTAAATGCTGAGCTAACAGCAAGCTGGGAAAAGGGCCTTGCCTATGTAGAGGAGGGTAAGATTACTACAGAGGAGTATATGGAAAAGCTAGAGGGTTTTGTAGGCCGTATGGTAAACGGAGTTAAAAAAGTTAACAACCAGGTCTTGCTTTCTAATAATTTTCATCATGTAGCTTCATATTACAAGTGATAAATCCTATAAAGTGACATTTGGAAAGGATTCTTTAGTGACAAGAAGGTCATTTTGTGTTAATATAACGTCTGAGAAAAACTCATGATATATATAAGTAACATTAAGAATGTTTATGAATAAAATGTTTTGTAACTCTTTTATAAACAGACTAAATGTTAGGTGGTTCATGAGTTTGAAGGAGGGCAACCATGGAGATTATCATAAAAAAAGATTATGAACAAATGAGCAAACTTGCTGCAGAAATAATAGCTGGTCAGATAAGGAATAAGCCAAATAGCGTTATTGGGTTTGCTACAGGTTCCACACCAGTTGGAACTTACCGTGAGCTTATAAGAATGCATAGAGAAGGATTGGATTTTTCTAATATTATTGCTTTTAATCTAGATGAATACTTTGGAATAGGAATGGATTTATCCAAGTCATATGCTGAAGATCAAAGTTATACTAGATTTATGTATGAAGAGTTATTTAACTACATAAATATAAAGGATGAGAATATACATATACCGGATGGATTAACAAAAAATCCTGATGAACTTTGTAAGTCTTATGAAGAGGCTATTAAAGAAGCTGGTGGAATAGATTTGCAGATACTGGGCATAGGCGGAGATGGACATTGGGCCTTTAACGAGCCTGGTTCTTCCCTAGATTCTAGAACAAGGATTGAAAGACTCAGTGAACAGACCCTAGATGACAATTATGAGGCTTTTTATAAAAATGCAGGTATTAGTAGAGAAGAGATGCCCCATTATGCAATAACTATGGGTATAGGAACAATTCTTGAAGCAAAAGAAATTCTTATGATAGCAAATGGTGTAAAAAAAGCTGAGATAGTAGCTAATGCATTAGAGGGCCCTGTTAGTAATCTTGTAACAGCGTCTGCAATTCAGTTATATCAAGGAAAAGCTACAGTAATACTTGATGAGGAAGCCGCATCAAGACTTAGTTCAGTGAAAAACACAACATCTGCATCTTAAGAAAGTCATGTCCTAAAGTTTGCCTTGAATTGATGCTGACAAATAGTGGTTTATATTACGCAGGTTAAAGGAGTGATTACAATATATCATTATCTTAAGATTGATGCATTACTTGATTTAAATGAGACGATAGCAGCCAAGGTATTTGAAGGCTGTACTTACCCATGGGAGATACTTTCTGGGATTAAGGATGAGATACTGCGACTTGGTCCGACCTTAGCCAAGGAAGATTATAACAAAATAGGTGAGGATATATGGATTGCAAAATCAGCTACAGTAGCTGCTACTGCATATATTAATGGGCCTGCTATCATAGGAAAGAATGCAGAAATAAGGCATGGTGCCTTTATACGTGGCAATGCAATTGTGGGTGAAGGTGCAGTTGTAGGAAATTCTACAGAGCTAAAGAATGTGATTCTATTTAATAAAGTTCAGGTACCTCATTTTAATTATGTAGGTGATTCCATATTGGGCTTTGGATCTCATATGGGTGCTGGTTGCATAACCTCTAATGTTAAATCAGACAAAACCCTTGTGAAGGTGAAGCTTAGTGAAGGTGTAATAGATACAGAAATGAAGAAATTTGGTGCCATTATAGGAGACCATGTAGAAGTGGGTTGCAACTCTGTTTTAAATCCAGGCTCTATTATTGGTAGAAATGCCAACATCTATCCTCTATCAATGGTTAGAGGTTATGTAGCTGCAGATAGTATATACAAAAATGCAGGTGAAATAGTATCCAAAAATGTTGATTAGTGTCTATTTGTCCATTTATTTAAAATACTACTGGACTTATAGATGATTTTATGCGAAAATATGTTAAGTAAATAACAAACAAAATAACTACGTCGTGGAACATTTGCCACGACGTAATTAAGGTTAGACAGCATAAGAAATATATTGATATATGCTATATTATGTAAATTGAAAGGAGTTTCAACAACATGATTTATTCACATGAAGTAAAAATGATGTGTCCGGTTGCCCAGGGTGTTAACCATGGAGCAGCACCTATCCCAGAAGAAGCAAAGTGGGTTCAGGCT